>JAOXRU010000666.1 GCA_025800395.1 Flavobacteriaceae bacterium | reverse complement strand
AGGTAAAATGGATTTTGTAATTCAAATATCGGAGTTCAACAATATAGATAGTTTTGAAAATACTCCAGTAGAAGTCCGTGTTTCCAAAGCAAAGAACCTGAGTATTACCCTCGATAAAAACATCAATACCCTCAATGGACGCACCGTAAATAATGCAGATTGGCAATTGATAGATCACCCTATTTTCTATCGCTTTATCTATATCGGGAATAATAGAAAATTCCTGGCCAATACCACTAGTTCTATAGGGGTGGAATCTATCCTTTCCGTGGAGGAAGGCAAAGAAGGATTTTTTACCCTAAAGACAAGTATCATGGCCAATTCTGGTGGCCAAACCAACTATGCCAATGACAATGCTAGTATGGAAATATTTTACAAAAACAACAATAATTATAACAAACCATAATAGAATTATACCATTTCTATTTTGAAATGCCCTTAAAAGAAATAGAAAATTTTTCCTTTATAGCTAAATTAATATAGTAGATTTTAAACTAGAAATGGTATAATTTAACCAATAAAAAACGGGGGTTCTTTTGGAGCTCCCATTTTTTATGATATTAGCTCAGCATTTGTATGGCCCGCTTCAAAGCATCTACAAAAACATCTATTTCCTCTTTGGTATTATAAAAAGCAAAACTAGCTCGAACTGTACCAGGTATCTCAAAGTAATTCATAATAGGTTGGGCACAATGATGTCCGGTTCGCACAGCCACTCCCAATTTATCCAATATACTCCCAATATCATAAGGATGAATATCCCCCACATTAAACGATACTACAGCAGCTTTTTGTGCCGTAGTACCGTATATTTTTAAATCCGCTATCCCTTCCAAAGCCCTAGTAGCATAAACCAACAATTCTTGTTCGTAATCGGCAATTTCCTTCATTCCCAAAGCATTCAAATAATCAATAGCTGCTCCAAAAGCGATTCCTCCGCATATATTGGGAGTGCCAGCTTCAAATTTGTGCGGCAAATCGGCATAAGTGGTCTTTTCAAAAGTCACCTCAGCTATCATCTCTCCTCCTCCCTGATATGGTGGTAATTTTTTTAGCCAAGCTTCTTTTCCATACAATATACCAACTCCCGTTGGCCCACACATTTTGTGCGCAGACACCGTATAAAAATCCACATCCAAAGCCCGTAGATCTATCTGCATATGTGGTGCTGCTTGTGCCCCATCTATGAGTATGGCTGCCCCTACCTTATGCGCCCCTTCTATAAGCGTTTCTATCTGATTTACCGTACCCAATGCATTGGAGATATGATTGCAAAACACTAGTTTGGTCTTCTCGGTACACAAGCCATCATATGCTTCGTAGTCCAAAGCACCATTAGCTGTCATAGGAATTACCTTCAACATCGCCCCAGTCCGTTCACAAAGCATCTGCCAAGGTACTATATTGGAATGATGCTCCACCGCAGACACCAATATCTCATCTCCTTCTTCCAACAAAGCACCAAAACCATTGGCTACCAAATTGATGCTATGGGTAGTTCCACTAGTAAAAATAATTTCGCTTGCCTTATTAGCATTAAAGTGCTTCTGAATCTTCCCCCGGGCCTGCTCATACGCATCCGTGGCCTGTTGACTAAGATGGTGTACTCCACGATGAATATTGGCATTATAACGGCTGTAATAATCCACTATAGTTTCTATAACCTGCTTGGGGGTCTGAGAAGTGGCTGCATTGTCGAAATATACAAGGGGTTTTCCGTTTACCTTTCTTTGTAAAATCGGAAAATCTTGACGTATAGTGGCTAAATCTAACATGATGTTTTTTTAAACCTCAAAGTTACACAATCCGTCTTGAATAAAAAGGTAGTGGGTTTGGAAAAAAAGCTGCTTACATCCTACTCCTTTTCTTCGGATTCGGGCAGGGTATCCTCTTGCAACAATCCAATTTTCTTGGCGCGCTGTTCCCACTTTCTTCTGGCGAGGTTTTGCAGATCCGCTACATTGTCGCTTTCATCCATGATTTCTAAGCCCAATAAGGTTTCAATCACATCTTCTTGAGTCACCAAACCACTTACCGAACCATATTCGTCGACTACCAAAGCGATATGTTCACGGTTTTCTACGAGCTTTTCAAACAATACGGGTATGGGCACCGTTCTATTGGTCACCATTATCTCTCTAGCTATACTTTCTAAAGTGTTGTTTCCCTTTCCTTCAATGATGCTTTGTAGCAAATTATCTTTTAAAAAATAGCCTTTGATATCATCTTCCTGATTGGTGTAAATAGGAATTCGAGAAAACTTCAAATCCTTATTCGCCTCAAAAAAATCCTGAATTCTCATATGTGCATCCGCCTTCACCATTACCGTACGAGGGGTCATCACATCTTTAACCTGAATATCGTTGAAAGACAGCAAATTTTTTATCACCTTGCTCTCCTTCTCTTCAAAAACTCCTTCCTCATGCGCTATATCCGCCATGGCGGTGAAGTCTTCTCTACTCAATACACTCCCATGATGTCCTTTTCCTCCTATAAGCTTGGTGGTCAACTGCAAAACCCAAAGCAAACCAGTATATTTTAAAGGGAACAACAAAATTTGCAATGCTCTAGTGGTAAACCCTGTAAGCGATTTCCAATAAGTGGCTCCAATAGTTTTTGGAATAATTTCGGACACCACCAAAATCAATATTGTCATTATGGCCGAGATAACACCTACCGTATTCACCCCAAAAACTTCTATCTTAAAAGACAAATTCTCTGCTTGTACACCCACCAAAATAGCACCAACTGTATGTGCTATAGTATTGAGAGTTAGTATCGCTATTAGTGGTTTATCAACATCTTGTTTTAAAGCTTCCAGTTCATCAGCATAAGACTTTCCTTCCTTCAATTTTAGATTTACATAAGTAGGCGTTACACTCAACAACACCGCCTCTAGTATAGAACATAAAAAAGAAAAGAATATGGATAAAAAGGCATAAATTAACAGTAATCCCATGTTTTGTGTTTAAAGTAGTAAAAGTACATAATAATTATATAACCGATAGATTAGAAAACTTGAAAAAAGCAATTTAACAGCAATTTAATTTGTATTTTAGTATCCATTTACTAGCCTATTTTAAAAGAACAAATCATGGACGATCACACCATAAACAGCCTAAAGGCGGCTCTGCAACAATCACCAGAAAACAACCCATTGCGCTTGCTATTGGCACAAAATTTATTGTTGTTGAACCGCTTGGAAGAGGCAGAAAAAGAATTTGCCATAGTTGCTGCCTCTAGTACCGATTTTCGAGCCAAATTGGGCTTGGCAAAGGTATATTTCGCCAAAGGCAATTACTCGGCTTGTAATGTAATATTAGAAGAAATCATTGCCAGCAATGTGAAAGATATAGACGTCTATATTTTGTACACCAAAGCTCTATTGGAAGAGTCTTCGATAGAAAAAGCCATAGATGCGTATCGGGAAGTATTGGCGATAGATCCCAAATATAAGAATGATGAAATAGACAGCCAATTGCGTCACCGATATGAGTCGGATCCCGAAGAAACAATTACCGAAGAAGAAGATTATAGATTTTTGCAAAAACCAGATATCAACTTTAGTGATGTCGGCGGTATGGAAGGGGTGAAAAAAGAAATTGAGATGAAAATTATCCAACCTTTGTTACAACCCGAATTATACAAAGCCTATGGCAAAAAAACGGGTGGTGGTATTTTGCTATATGGGCCACCAGGTTGTGGAAAAACTTTTATTGCCAAAGCTACAGCAGGACAAGTTCAGGCCAAATTTATCAGCGTGAGTCTCAACGATATTTTGGACATGTGGGTAGGCAGTAGCGAAAAAAACTTGCACGAATTGTTCGAAGTGGCCAGAAACAATAGCCCCTGTGTATTGTTTATAGACGAAATTGATGCCCTAGGTGCAAGTAGATCGGACATGAAACAATCGAGTAGTCGCCCACTTATCAATCAGTTCTTACAAGAATTGGATGGTATAGAGCACTCCAACGAAGGTCTATTGATTATAGGTGCCACCAACACCCCTTGGAATCTCGATCCTGCTTTTCGAAGACCAGGTCGTTTCGACCGTATACTCTTTGTACCTCCACCAGATCAGACTTCCAAAGAAGCCATATTGCGTATCAAATTAAAAAACAAACCCACCAAAGATATCGATATATATAGCATCGCTAAAAAATGCAAATCCTATTCTGGCGCAGATATCGATGCCATCATCGATATTGCAATAGAACAAAAACTAGAAGCCTCCTTTAAAGATGGTATTCCAAAACCATTAGAGACCAAAGATTTGCTCAAAGCATTAAAAAAACACCACCCAAGTACCCAAGAATGGTTTACTACAGCCAAGAATTTTGCCATGTTTGCAAACGACTCTGGGCTTTACGACGAAATTTTGGACTATCTCAAGAAAAACAAATAATATGTTTCAAGACAATCGACTAGAAAAAGTAAGTATTCTTCTAAACCAGGAAAAATATGATGCTGCCAAGGAAATATTGCGAGATATGCTACGAGAAGATCCCAACGATATCAGCTCAATGATTTTTTTGGTGGAAGTATACATACAAGAAGAACAATACGATCAAGCCAAAGGTTTACTTGAGAACGCCATAGGACTTGCTCCCAATTTTCCTGACCTCTATTATTTGCAATCTCGCATTGCCCTAATGGAAAGCAAAATGGATCTCGCGGAATCGGCGCTACAACAAGCCATAGAATTAAACGCTTTGGATGCCAACTATTTTGCCTTGCTATCCAATATCAAACTCATCCGCAAACAATACGATCTTGCCCTAGAAAACGCCAATATCGCTTTGGGTATCGATGCAGAAAATCTATTGGCTCTCAATATCCGTTCTACTAGTTTGGTAAAACTAGATCGTACAGAAGAGTCCTTTGCAACCATAGAAGGGGCTTTGAGAGAAGATCCCAACAATTCGTATACCCATGCCAACTACGGTTGGAATCTCTTGGAGAAAGGAAAACACAAAAAAGCCCTAGAGCACTTCAAAGAGTCGCTAAGCAAGGACCCCAATTTTGAATATGCGCAAGCAGGAATGAAGGAAGCCATCAAAGCCACCAACCCCATTTATCGTTTGTTTCTAAAATACAATTTTTGGATCGGTAAAATGAATGCCAAAAACCAGTGGACTTTTATTATAGGTTTTTATATCGGATTTAGAATTCTCCGCTATGCAGCCAAACAAAATGAAGCTTTAGCACCCTTTCTAACCCCCATTATTATTGTTGCCGCCATTTTTGCCTTCTCCACCTGGGTCATGGAGCCCATAAGTAATCTGTTTCTACGATTCAATCGCTATGGGAAAATACTGCTCAACAAAAAACAAAAATTAAGTTCCAATTTGGTTGCTTTGAGCCTAGCCATCACCCTCTGTAGTGCAATACTCGCATTTGTAATACCGGATGATCGCTTCTTTTTTGTTGCCATTTTCGGATTCCTAATGATGATGCCTCTCGGAAGTATGTTTAGCCCAACTACAACCAAGAATATACTTGTATACGCCACCATCGCTCTGGCTTCTTTGGGTATTATTGGCCTTGTAACCCTATTTCAAACTGGAGATATTACCAATATTTTTGCGACCTTATTTTTGTTTGGAATTATCGCCTTCCAATGGGGTGCCAATTTTGTAATGATAAAAGAGGACAATCTCTAAAAACCAAAAAACCAGAAGTCCAGCTTACTTATCCGCCATATAAAATATCTGTTGGAGCGCTGGGCGAATATTCAGGTCGTACAATGCACGATGTGTTCTGCTGGGGTACACCCGATTACTTAAAAAAATAAAGACCATTTCAGCCTTTGGATCTACCCAAACAAAGGTTCCGGTAAATCCGGCATGTCCATAACTTTCTTTGCTGGCCAAAGGTGCTGGATAAGCCTCTTTTAAAGACAAGGTATCATTGCCTATCAATGGTTTGTCAAATCCGAGTCCCCTTCTGTTGCCGTTCTCGCGATATTGTATGCGACTAAAGACCGACAGCGTATTGGCGCTGATGTATTGTTTTCCCCCATAGCTCCCTTTTTGTAAATACATTTGAAGAAGTTTTGCCAAGTCATTGGCATTGGAAAAAAGGCCTGCATTGCCCGAAATTCCACCCATCAAAGCAGCATTTTCATCATGCACCCAAGCATGAGTGCGTGTTTTTCGAAAAACACTGTCCATCTCTGTAGGCACTATAGGATAAGGAATCGCTCTCTTTTTGGGATTAAACCCCATGGTATGCGCTCCCAATGCTTGGTAAAACTGTTTTTGTAAGTAAGTCGAAAATTCGCTACCTGTAAGTTGTTTTACGAGTTTGGGATAAATCAAAAAACTAAGCCCAGAGTAGCGATATTTCTTCTGCTTACTCACCACAGATCTATTGATCATCCGTTGCATTTTGCGATGAAATCTCGGATGTATATATAAGCTATCATAAGCCTGAATAGGGTATTTTGAATCTCGAATGGTCTTTATAAAGCGTTTTTTTAATTTTCCTTTACGCATGGCTTTTGCCAAAAAAACAATATAGGGTTTGAGTCCTGCCTGATGGGCCAAAATTTGCCTCAAAGTCAGTTCCTTTTTGTCTTTTCGCTTTTGCCAAGGCTTCCAATACTTACTAAATGGTTGGTCTAAATCTATTTTTTTTTGGTCGTACAACTGCATAATTGCTGGTAAGGCTGTTGTAATTTTTGTAACCGATGCCAAATCGTATACATCGTTTTTGCCCACTGTTGTTTTCTGTGCATAAGTATGGTGTCCATAGGTCTTGTGAAAAACCACCATTCCTTTTTTTGCCACCAACAATTGCGCCCCCGGAAAGGCTTGCTTTTCTATTCCCAATTGCATCACACTATCTACTTGAGCTTGTACACTGCTGCTATCCCAACCTAATTGAGACATACTGGCATATCCCAATCGGTTTTTTGCCGTTTGCAAACCAAAGCCTTTTGGGAAGTTTGCCCCCAAATCCTTACGCAATTTAGCACTTGCGGCCCTACCCCCAAAAAACAACTGAGATAAGATATCCAAAGAGGGGTGCACCACATTGGCCAACCAAAGGGCATCTACCCTGTGCATCTTGGGCTGTAAACTTGGCAAAAGACTTTGCCTATTTAGGACTACTACCAAACTTCCGCCTTCTGGTTTTGTAGGTAATTGGTCAATATCTTCTTCTGTATCCACCCAAAAAATCAGTTGTGCATTGGTAGGCAACTGGCTATCCAAAGTTGCTGTTTGTACTGAAACATATCTATTACAAAAAGGCAGGAAACTACTGTTTTCTATATTTTGAAGGAGAAAGAATGGCTTTTGCACCAGATCGGTATAAGGCATCAGCTTGCCTTTGTTGTGCAACAACACCCAATCTTGGCGGAAGTTGCTGTTGTTTGCAACTGCTTCCTGGGCAAAAAGATACGTGCTGGCTACACACATCAGTATGAAAAAAAACCAGCACTTATACGAAAAACCTATCTTTAACATTTCGGAACTTTCTAGCCGAAAGATACTTAATTTTTATTTTTTCGTTTAATTTCTTCCAACTCTCTCTGCGCGCGTTCCAATTCTCTCTGGGCGCGTTCTAGTCTTCTTTTGGCCGATTCCAAATCACGTTGCTTTTGTTCGAATTCAAAGCGATACTGGTCCTGATCCCAAGAAGCATTATACTTCGAGCCTCCGAGTTTTTCGCTAAGCGCTTCGGATATTTCTTTATACCGTTTGTATTCGTACTTGGAGAGTAACTCTCCGTCTAGATACACCCGAAGCGATCCGGTATCCACAATCCATTCCATGGCCTTTTTTCCGTTTTTGTCTTTTTCCCAAACATATTTGTTGCCCTTAGATACTGGGGCTCCCAATTTTTGCTTCAAAAAATCCACAATATCAACCACATCCCTTTTGGAATAGGTAGCCCTAACCTTTAAGACGCGATTGCTTTCTTTCACAGAAAGGCGTAGGTTGTTGCTGCTACTTACAGTTACACTAGATGTTTTCAATGACTTTGCTGGTTTTTCTGGCTTTTGCGACCATACCACAGAAACGACGGCTAGTGCGACTAGCATACAAATTGTTTTTTTCATAATAATTGCATTTTTACTATTCGATTTTTATTGATGATTCTATATATTAAGCCTCATTGTGGAGCACAAACTCCAAACCTACATTGCGTATGCTCCGCAATTGGATATCGGCATCATGTTTTAAATATTTGCGCAAGCGACTGATAAAAACATCCATAGAGCGGCCCGAAAAAAAATCGTCTTTTTGCCATACCGCCTGCAAAATAGCCTCTCTTTTGAGCAATTGATTTTTGTGCAAAACCAAATACTGCAACAAACTCGATTCTTTCTGGGTAAGGCGAATATCGCCATTTGGGTGTCGCAGCCAACAAGATTGGGACTCGAACCTATAGGATCCCAAAACATAAGTCGCTTTGTGCGCAGCACTTGTTTTATATTGGCTTCGCTTAAGGATATTTTGCAAACGCAAAACCAATTCCTCTGCCTCAAAAGGTTTGACTATATAATCGTCGGCACCCAGACGCAGCCCTTTAATTTTATCCTGTTTTTGTTCTCTGGCAGTGAGAAAAACAAAAGGCAGTTCCGGTTTGCGTTCCACTATTCTTTCTGCCAGAGAAAAACCATCCATATGCGGCATCATTACATCCAGCACACAGATATGCGGTTCTAGTTTTTGTATAGCCACCAAAGCATCCGCACCATTGCGCACCCATTGTACATCAAAGTCGTGCATTTCCAAATACTGTTTTAGGATAGCGCCAAAATCGGCATCGTCTTCTGCCAACAATATACGTGTTTGTGCTTTCATAGTTTAGGCATTTTGATAATGATGATAGACCCTTTTGGTATATTGCTCTCTACCGAAATAGAACCCTGATGTGCCATTATTATTTTTTGGGCGTAATACAAGCCCAGGCCCAATCCTTTTGCTTGGTACAAATTTCCTTCTTGTATTCGATAAAACTTATGAAATATCTTATCTCTTTCCTTTTTGGGAATACCCATCCCATCATCAGCCACCCTTAGCACAAATTGTTCCCCTTCGTTTTTGGTAGTGATCCATATATGCCCGCCACCATATTTGGCTGCATTATCCAAAATATTTTGAATGGCCGTAGTCCAATGAAAGGAAGATACTGCCAGGCTAGAAAAAGCAGCGTCAAACTGTTGTTTTATTTGCATATTGGGCCACCTCAGCCTAAAATCCTCTATTATATGTTGCAACAATCCGTGCAAGTCTTCTTCTTTCTTTTCTATAATCAGATGTCTATCGGTAAGGGCTGTATCCACTACCTGTTTCATCAGTCCTTGCAAACGCAGGTTTTGCCTGACTATAGTGGCGATGGTGTCTTGATATTGCTTGGAATTGGCTTGGAGTTTGTTGCTCTCCAAGGTTTTGGTAGCCACCGACAAAGTAGCCAAAGGGGTTTTAAATTCATGGTTAATACTATTGATAAAATCTGTTTTTACCGCATTGATTTTCTTTTGCTTTAAAAAAGAAATAATGGCATAGACAAAAACCGCAAACACAATCAAAATAGAGGCGATGGCAAAATACAATATCGGTCGCATTCGTTTTAGAATAATCTTTTCTATGCCTGCTATATAAAAATAATTGCTTACTTCTGCACGCATCAAAACCACTTCTGTCACACTTCGCTCCCCATCGCTATCTTCTATATAAAAACTAGACTCCAAACTGTTATTGTCTGTATACCGATAAAAAGGACCTGCGCTATGATCTATATCTACAAACAATCCAAACTGAGGAAATGTTTTTTGTTGTTGCATCGAATGATTTGGCGATCGATGTATGAGATCAAAATCATCTAAAAATCTATATAAAGAGATGGGATAAGGAAATTGCTTCCGATCGAAATAGTCCTGATAAAAAGAGCGAAATTGTAGATTTAAGGAATCCAAAAACGCTTGTGGTAGCATGGGCAGATTTTCTATGCTCTTGTGTGTTTGAAGATGTGCACGAGCATGTTGCTGCAATCGATCTAAAAAAACATCTTCCAATTCATCTACCTTTTCTTCTGCAAGTATCGGACGAATATCTGTCTTTATTTCTTCCAAAAAAGCTTTTTCTTGTAAGTCAAAATTGTTGCTAACCAAATAGAACTGTATTCCCACCAAGCCCAAAAAGGCTGCAAAAGAAAGAAACAATAAGCTGTTGGTTTTGGTTTTCATGTTTTTTGATCTTGATCGACTCAAAAGTAGTACAAAATGCTTCGTTTTTGCTTCATCATGCTTACATTAACCTAGCATTAACGCAACACAAAATTGCGCCATGCATTGCCACTGTACTTCCCTAAATAAAGTTGACCGTTTTAATTAATTTTCGTTGTTAAATATAATAAGCTTTTTCCTTTGTTTACTTTTAATCAAAGGAAATGTTTGCTCATATTGTTTTGGTGTTGTTCTATCAAGATGATTATGTATT
>JAOXRU010000664.1 GCA_025800395.1 Flavobacteriaceae bacterium | reverse complement strand
CATTTGTCGATTCGCCTTATTGTTTCCGAGAACAGACCAGCCCCCAAAAAACGCTCTAGTGGGGTGGTGAAAGAAGTGATTTTGACTCAACTTCAGCGGTGAATATCTCTCCTGTGTAAACACGCAAAGAAGGCAATTTTACATCCATGTATTTCTTACCCTTTACTTATTACTATGAATGCCAAAAGAAATGTTTTCTCCGTATTATTCATGTTTTGCGGGAAAACGAACAATACATACTTTTCGATATTTTCGAAACCCGCTAAATAAGCCATTTTCGTAAGCTTTTTTTTCCAAGTGTCCGGGAAGATATACATATGGTACTAATAGAAAGTTACTCATCACACATGGGAAGATGTTTTAAGCCAAAGTTAAAATTGGGCAAGCGAATTTAAAATTTATAACGGTTCTCTGTTTTGGGGGCATTTTCGATTTTCTGCTGTCTTGACTACTCCAAGAACGCGATGGCTTTATTTTTTGTTGTCGATATTATTATTCCAATTTCCTATCGCAAACTGTCCTAAAATGTATATAAAACCAATAAATTCAGTTCCTTGACATCTGGTTTGCCACAGTACTCGTGTTCCTCCTATCGCTTAGCCAGGGACAAAGAGAACGTAACGCTTGGATAATTGCGTGACAGATGGTTAGATCGGA
>JAOXRU010000663.1 GCA_025800395.1 Flavobacteriaceae bacterium | reverse complement strand
GAATTGCCAAGCTTACCGCAAGATGGAAAAAAAATAATTGGATATAGAGAAGCATTAAGTTTACCAGAGCAACCTGCCAAAATGGTAATCGTTGGAAGTGGTGCAATTGGTATAGAGTTTGCATATTTCTACCACAGTATGGGTACAGAGGTTACTGTTGTAGAATACCTCCCTAATATTGTACCTGTAGAGGATGTAGATGTTTCTAAACAACTCGAACGTAGTTTTAAAAAATCTGGTATTAAAATAATGACTTCTTCTGAAGTAACCAAAGTAGATACTTCTGGAAATGGTGTTCAGGTTACGGTTAAAACTAAAAAAGGAGAAGATCTTATAGATGCCGATATTGTTCTTTCTGCAGTTGGCATAAAAACAAATATCGAAAACATTGGTTTAGAAGATGTTGGAATTGCAGTAGACAGAGATAAAATTATGGTAAACGATTTTTATCAGACCAATATCCCTGGATACTATGCAATTGGCGATGTAACTACTGGACCTGCGCTAGCACACGTAGCTTCTGCGGAAGCTATTGCTTGTGTGGAAAAAATTGCAGGACAAGATGTAGAACCATTAGACTACGGAAATGTACCTGGATGTACCTATTGTACACCAGAAATTGCCTCTGTAGGCCTTACCGAAAAACAAGCAAAAGAACAAGGGTACGACATAAAAGTTGGTAAATTCCCCTTTTCGGCTTCT
>JAOXRU010000657.1 GCA_025800395.1 Flavobacteriaceae bacterium | reverse complement strand
CCCAAGTTCAAAATTCCGTTCAATACAGTTCAATACGTTTTCCTATGTTTGCTCGCCTGCGTGCAAGTCTGGAAGGAATACAAGTCACAGAAAATAATTTATAGCGGCCGGATCGGTAAGTGGTTGAAGAATGGAATCAATCAGTTTCATAGGAATTGCAAGGTATGTACGCTGAACCTTTTTTAGTAGAAGCTATACCTGGCAAACGTCATCCACCAGCATTGAGTAGAATGAAGATCTTCTATTTGCGGAATTTAGTAGCTTTTCCAAATCTGTCCCGTCATAATACGTTATATCCATAATTAGTTGTAAGCGGCACAAACGATATACTTAATACCCAAATTTCAGCATAAATATACCGTATACCCAATTTAGAAGACCCCTGTATACCGTATACCCAAAACCCTTGACCGATCCTGTTAAATAAAAGGCTGAGATACCACTAACCCTACAGCGAACATTTACAACCTAGTTGCCATAATTCCATAACAATTAAAAACTCTTGTGATGAATAGCTTCATAATACTGATCAAGAAATGAAACTTGAATACTAGGATCTCATCCAAGTTTTTTTTTTTTAAATGTATGTTTGCAAAACAATGCCCAGAGGATATTTGGGATTTGGTCATGAAGGATTAAACCCAGAAAAAGTGAGCAAAAAGTCCAAGCTATTTATGAGAGCAAAAACGAGTGTTGACAAAAATCTTTCAAATACTGTAACGGAAGTGCTAAACCTCACTCAACCCCGGCCTTTCAAAGTCTTATTTTCCGTCGCCATGCTTCTGCAGCAATGATAAGAGTCGAAGTATTAATTATTTAACCGATAGTGCATTCTCCAGAAGATGCCCAAATGCGC
>JAOXRU010000644.1 GCA_025800395.1 Flavobacteriaceae bacterium | reverse complement strand
ATAGTTCCACCTTTTGTTCTAAAACAACAGTCCGAGTCCCAGAGGTCGCACTAACGGTGACAATCCTGCGATCCTTTTAACAGCCGAACTAGATTAGTTTCCTTTTTTTTTATTTTTTTTTACGAAACGCCTAAATGGTATCTTTTTTGTATGGTGTGCTAATTTTGGTGAGGGATCATTTAGATTTTAAATTGCAGTCTTTTAAAGCAGACGTAGAAGGCCGCTTCATTCTACTAGAAGCTATAATACAAGAAACTCCTTTTTTATTTATCAATATTTATGCGCCAAATAAATGTGCAGAGCAATGCGAATTTTTTAAAACCATCGCTGAAGAGATAAAATCATGCGCACTCGCGGATTACTCCATTGTTGTAGGTGGAGATTTCAATGTTATTTTTGACCAAGATATAGATGGTAGTGGTGGTGTAAAGAAAAAAAAGGATTCAGTCAAATATTTAGAAGATATCTGTTTGGACCAGGATTTAGTTGATATTTGGCGCATTAGGAATCCTATAGATATGCGTTTTACATGGCGCCAGAAATCTCCAATTATCCAAAGACGGTTGGAGTTTTGGTTGATTAGCGATGCTCTACAAGAAGACGTCGAAGCAGCGGACATAATACCTTCCCTAAATCAGATCATTCTGCAATAACCCTGTCTTTTAATGGCGTAGATGATAGTAAAAGAGGACCAAGTTTTTGGAAATTTAATTCCACTTTGGTTAACGATAAGGAGTATTTCAACTTGCTTGACACAAACT
>JAOXRU010000607.1 GCA_025800395.1 Flavobacteriaceae bacterium | reverse complement strand
GGTGAAAAGTGGTGGCGGACACCATTATAATGATTTTGCAGAAGATGTGGAAACTTTAGAGACGTTTATAAAGAGGTAATATGGAATATTTTGTTTGGGATATTAATCCGATTTTGTTTAAGCTTGGTGGCGTGGAAGTGCGTTGGTATGGCGTCTGCTTTGCGTTGGCAATTATGTTCGGCTATATGATCGGCGGTTGGATTTTTAAAAGGGAAGGGAATGATGAAGAATTGATTGATCCGCTTCTTTATTATTTGGTTGTTGGGATTATCCTCGGGGCACGTCTGGGGCATTGTCTGTTTTATGAGCCGTCAATCTATTTGAGTGATCCGATTCGTATTCTGAAAGTGTGGGAAGGCGGGTTGGCCAGTCATGGTGCAGTTTTGGGAATTTTCCTTTCGATATTCATTTTTACGAAACGTCACAAAGAGTTTTCCTTTTTGGGATTGCTTGATATGTTGACGATTCCATCGATGATTGCTGCAGCAATGATTCGGCTTGGCAATTTCTTTAACTCTGAAATTATCGGAACAACGACTGAGGTTCCGTGGGCAATTATTTTTAAACGTGTAAGCATTTCACCGCGACACCCGGTTCAGCTTTATGAAGCTATTTCCTACCTCTTAGTTTTCATTCTATTCTTGTTTCTTTATACAAAGACTAAATTGATTAAAAAGTCTGGTGCACTGCTTGGGCTACTTTTGAGTTTGGTTTTTTCGATTCGTTTTTTGCTGGAATTTGTAAAGAACAAACAAAGTGAATTCGAGGGTTTGACGGTCAGTGTCGGTCAATGGCTTAGTTTACCGTTGATTTTGTTCGGGCTTGTTCTGTTTATCTATAAGATGAAAAGCTCTAAAACTGTTTAATATTCTGCTTTAGTAATTGTTGAATTATAGCTTCTCAAACCATTTGTGTTTGGGAAGCTTTTTTCTTGTTTGCGGTTTTTGTTTGATGTTTTTCGTGTCTTGTTATAGATTAGCGGGTGATTTGTTTAACTAACCTTTTAGGGGATTGCTATGAAAAAACTACTCAGCTTCTTAATTATCGGTTTGTTATCTTTTTCTTCTTACTCAGGTATTGTGGTG
>JAOXRU010000592.1 GCA_025800395.1 Flavobacteriaceae bacterium | reverse complement strand
CCTATTTGGTGAGGGATGACAAGCAAGAATTGGTAGCGGTGTTTTATGCCGATTTTCATCCTCGTGCTGGAAAACGCAATGGGGCTTGGATGACATCCTATAAATCACAATACAAAGAAGATGGTATGGATTCTAGGCCGCATGTTTCCATCGTATGCAATTTTACAGCACCTACAGCAACTACCCCTTCTTTGCTTAACTTTAATGAGGTCACTACACTGTTTCATGAATTTGGGCATGCCTTGCACGGCATGCTAGCCGATACTATATTTCCTTCTTTGAGCGGGACTAGCGTGTATTGGGATTTTGTAGAATTGCCATCCCAGCTCATGGAAAACTGGTGTTATGAAAAAGAGGCACTTAAATTGTTTGCCTATCATTTTGAAACGGAAGAATTGATACCACAGCAAATGGTAGATAAAATCAAGAAAGCTTCCAATTTTATGGAAGGAATGCAAACTGTTCGTCAGTTGAGTTTTGGATTGTTGGATATGGCTTGGCATGGTGTAGATCCAACCGGCTTTGAAAATGTTTTGCAAGTGGAAGAGAAGGCCTTTGAAAGTACCAATTTGTATCCCAAAAGTCCAGGAATATGCATGAGTACCGCATTTTCTCATATTTTTCAGGGCGGGTATAGTTCGGGTTATTATAGTTACAAATGGGCAGAAGTATTAGATGCGGATGCTTTTGCGTATTTTCAAGAAAAAGGAATATTTAACGCTGAAGTGGCTAAGAAGCTCAAAGATACAGTCCTGAGTAAGGGAGGAACTGTGCATCCTATGAAATTATACAAAGCTTTTAGAGGAGCCGCACCAGACAACAAAGCGCTACTCAAACGTGCGGGCTTGCTGCATTGAAACTCCATTAGGATGATGTTTGTAAGAATATAAGTAAATACTAGTGATAGCGATCACAAGCACAAGCAGGTTTTTTTTATATATTGGCTCAATAAATCACTTTTGTAAATTATTTACATCGGTGATGGATTAGCTTGAATATTTGACATATGGCGCAACATACATTGAAACCAAATAAATGGGTAGATAATTTTGCCGACTATCTTTATAACTATACGATACATCGTGTAAACGATCGGAATATGGCACAAGATCTGGTGCAGGAGACTTTTTTTGCCGCTCTGAAGTCGGCGCCAAATTATAAGGGAAATGCCTCCGAAAGAACCTGGCTTACTTCTATATTAAAACGAAAAATCATCGATCATTATCGCAAGGCAAATTCCAATAAAGGAAAGGCAGAAGTGCGCATGAGTTACGTAAGCTCAGAAGAAACAGAAGGTGATTGGATGGAAGAGAGGGTTGCGGATAGTTTGCAGATTCTACCAGGTAAAGAAATGGAGAATGCGGAACTAGCTGCAGCTTTGCAAACTTGTATATCCAAGTTGTCTGCTAAACAAGCGCAAGCTTTTGAAATGAAGACGATTATAGGAATGGAAACAGAAGATATTTGTAATGAACTAGAAATAACTGCGTCTAACCTCTGGGTGATTATCCATAGAGCCAGATTGAGTTTGGTAGATTGTCTAAAATCAAACTGGTTTTAAAAATAAAACTTAAACTATGATTAGTTGCGAAGAAGCACAACATATTTGTGATAAAGCACAATACAAAGAAGCAAGTCTCTGGGAACGGGTTAAATTGTCGTTCCACCTCATGGTGTGTAAAGTCTGTCAAGCTTATACCAAAAACAACGGAAAACTAACGAGCCTCTGTGAACAAGCCGAGATGAAAGTCTTAGATAGGAGTACCAAATCGGAAATGCAAGAAAAAATTGATGAATTAATGCATCAGGAAGATTTGTCTAACACGCAATAGAGCAATAGCCATGCTATAGGTATAGCTTCTACCCAAAAGGCAGTAAATATAAATTGTCTTTTTGGTTCGGCGTACCAGATGACCATAAGTAAACATACGAAAATAAAATAACTGCTTTTTGGAATTGGAAGATTTGGATGTGCCCAAAATAAACCGAACCAAAGAATACTTAAACCGTATATTAAAATTTTTGTTTTTGTTAGAGGTAGGCGCATCGGAATGGTTCGCAAATATTCTGGATCCTTTTCTAAATCTCTAATTTCAAATAAAAGTAGTAGCGCTAAAACCAATGCAGCTTGCTGTATGCTTAGTATTATTATGTTGCTGTTAATGGCTTTGCCAGATTCTATTATTCCTAAACCTAAACTGAAACCTACCCAGACAAAAACCACTAAAAATGGTTTTAGTAGGCCGTAACTTCTCAAATTTCGCTTGCCTATCGGGATGCTATAAAGAATGTTTAATATGGTGAGAAATACTATCCAAAACAAGGAAGGAATAGAAAGTCTTGATAGATAAAATAAACTTGCCGCTAAGGCAAAAAAGTTTAAAAATAAGAGCGCTTTGTTGAAATTGGTGGTCCAAGTAAAGTATTTTTTAGGAAGCAAGTAGTATTTAATAAAATTATATGCAAAAATCGTAGCGAAAAAAACCAAATAAAAAAACCATTTTGGCAAATGAATGTGCAGTATATCAGAATTTATAAGACTAAGCGAAAAGACGGCTAACGCAACATGTATGCTTGATTTTATATAGAATAAAAAAAACTTATTAACCGTTTTCATAGCTCAAAAATAAGCAATATAAAGCAGCTAATTTGCATTGGTTAACAAGTTTGAATATAGAATTAACTGGAGGGTGTTTTTTAAGGGATTTAATCCTTATTTTTGTGTACAAATCAGATTTTAATTTAAACTAACTAATTATGCAAATCGAATCTTTTGCAAGTCGACATATCGGACCCAATACCGTGGAGAAAGAGCAGATGTTGGAGGCAATTGGGGCTTCTAGTATGGCGCAATTGGTACATGAAACCATACCAGATAATATTCGGTTGGATAAGGACCTGGAATTGGCTGCTGCTATGACCGAGGCAGAGTATCTCAATCACATACAAAATTTGGGAGAGAAAAACCAACTGTTTCATTCCTATATAGGATTGGGGTATCATAATACATTTACGCCATCTCCTATCAAGAGAAATATATTAGAAAATCCAGGGTGGTACACTGCTTATACTCCCTATCAGGCGGAGATTGCTCAAGGCCGATTGGAGGCTTTACTCAATTACCAGACGATGATTTGTGATCTTACTGGGATGGAATTAGCCAATGCTTCTTTGTTGGATGAGGCAACTGCTGCATCGGAGGCGATGACCATGCTATTTGGACTGCGTTCAAGAGTGCAGAAAAAAGCAGGCGTGAATAAGTTTTTTGTAGATCAGCAGTGTTTGCCACAAACTATAGCGGTATTGGAAGCTAAGGCGGCCCCACTAGATATAGAAATGGTAGTGGGGGATATGAATAGCTTTGAAGCACAATCGAATTATTTCGGCTTGTTGTTGCAGTACCCAGGTAAATATGGGGAAGTACGAGATATACGCCCTTTGGTAAAAAAAGCCCAAGAGGCTGAGATAAAAACAGCAGTAGCGGCAGATATTTTGAGCCTGGTACTATTGGAAGCGCCTGGTGCATTTGGAGTAGATGTAGTTGTAGGTACAAGTCAGCGATTTGGTATTCCATTGGGTTATGGTGGTCCACATGCCGCTTTTTTCGCTACTAAAGAAACTTATAAGAGAAGTATACCAGGTCGAATTATTGGGGTGACCAAAGACACCAATGGCAATAGAGCTTTGCGAATGGCTTTGCAAACAAGGGAACAGCATATTAAAAGAGATAAAGCAACTTCCAATATTTGTACTGCTCAAGTGCTCTTGGCGGTTATGGCTGGTATGTATGCGGTATACCATGGGCCAGACGGACTTCGTCATATTGCAAGTCAGGTGCATCAAAATGCACAACGTCTGGAAGCAGGTTTGCGTGCCTTGGGTTTTGCGCAGCATAATACGCACTATTTTGATACATTGGTGGTAGAAGCACCAGCGGATGAAGTTAAAAGCCAAGCGCTAAAAAATGGGATTAACTTCTTGTATATCGATGCAGATAGGGTCGGGATTTCGATAAATGAAACCACAAATGATGCACAGTTGCAAGGGATCTTAGATGTTTTTGCTGCAGTTAAAAATACGGTAGCCGTACCTATAGTTGAGCAGAAAACCACTGTAGGTAAAATTCCTTCTAATTTGGCGCGAAGTTCTGAAATACTGACCGATGAAGTTTTTGGAAAATACCATTCGGAGACAGAACTGATGCGATATATAAAAAAGTTGGAGCGTAAAGATTTGTCTTTGAACCATTCGATGATTTCGTTAGGGTCTTGTACCATGAAGTTGAATGCTGCTTCAGAAATGTTGCCTTTGAGTGATGCGCATTGGGGTGGGCTTCATCCATTTGTTCCGGTAAACCAGGTAAAAGGGTATCAGACCGTGTTGAAAACTTTGGAAGATCAATTGAGCGAGATTACTGGTTTTGCTGCAACTTCTTTGCAGCCCAATTCGGGAGCTCAGGGAGAATATAGTGGGTTGATGGTTATACGTGCATATCATGAAAATAGAAATGAAGGATATCGAAATATTTGTTTGATACCTGCTTCTGCCCATGGAACCAATCCTGCTTCTGCAGTTTTGGCTGGTATGAAGGTAGTGGTAACCAAGACTGCCGAAAATGGCAATATAGATGTAGAGGATTTAAGGCAAAAAGCCGAATTGCACAAAGATAATTTGGCGGCTTTGATGGTAACCTATCCTTCTACGCATGGGGTATTTGAATCTACGATTTGTGAGATAAACGATATAGTGCATCAGTATGGTGGACAGGTATATATGGATGGGGCCAATATGAATGCCCAAGTAGGACTTACCAATCCTGCAAAGATAGGGGCTGATGTTTGTCACCTCAATCTGCACAAAACATTTGCTATTCCTCATGGAGGTGGTGGACCAGGTGTCGGTCCGATATGTGTAGCCCAGCACCTTGCACCATTTTTGCCTAGTAATCCAATTGTACCAACTGGAGGAGAAAACCCATTATCTGCAATATCTGCAGCCCCATGGGGTAGTGCCTTGGTTTGTTTGATTTCCTATGGTTACATCAAAATGTTGGGAGCAGAGGGGTTGAAAAACGCTACCGAATTCGCAATATTAAATGCAAACTATATGCAAAAACGATTGGAAGTTGGCGGTTTTGAAATTTTGTATAAAGGAGAATCTGGTAGAGCCGCACATGAAATGATAGTGGATTGTAGACCCTTTAAAGCCAATGGTATTGAAGTGGTTGATATTGCCAAGCGTTTGATGGACTATGGATATCATGCGCCTACAGTTTCCTTTCCAGTAGCGGGTACGCTGATGATTGAGCCTACCGAAAGTGAAAACAAGGCCGAAATTGATCGTTTTTGTGATGCGCTAATCGCTATTAAGTCTGAAATTGAAAAATGTGAGGCGGCAGACGCGGTAAATCCTCTTCGAAATGCACCGCATACCTTGGAGATGTTGACGGCAGACGAATGGCAGTTGCCTTATAGTAGAACTACCGCTGCTTATCCACTCGAATACGTTAGAGATAGCAAATTTTGGCCAAGTGTAAGGCGTGTAGATGAGGCTTATGGAGATCGTAATTTGATTTGTACTTGTACGCCTATAGAAGCTTATCAGGAATAGTAAGATGTTGATATATAGTTTTTTAAAACATAGGCCCGTGTCGGTTTTGCTTTTTTGAGTTATAATGGATGCGGATTTTTTTGATTTGGGCGTCATAAATATATAGTGTTTTATATGAGGAAGGACTATTTAATTTCTAAATTTCCCCAATTAAACCAAAAAGATGAAAATTGCCATAACAGGGGTGGGGAGTTATATACCCGAAACAGTAGAAACCAATAGTGATTTTGAATTGCATGAGTTCTACAATACCGATGGAACGCTTATCCGTCAGCCTAATAAGATTATCATTAGAAAATTTCAAAGTATAACTGGGATTGGAGAGCGTCGATATGCAAAGCCTCATTTGAATACATCGGATTTGGCTTCTTTCGCTTCTGAACGTGCTATTGCTGATGCTGATATGGATCCAGAAACCTTGGATTATATAATAGTAGCGCACAATTTTGGAGATATCAAATCTGGAACTGTGCAAGGAGATACGCTACCAAGTTTGGCGTCTAGGGTGAAACATGCTTTGCAAATCAAAAACCCAAATTGTGTAGCTTATGATCTGCTTTTTGGTTGCCCAGGATGGGTAGAAGGAGTGATACATGCCCAAGCGTTTATAAAGGCTGGTATGGCCAAAAAGTGTTTGGTTATTGGTGCGGAAACCTTGTCGAGAGTGGTGGATAAGCACGATAGAGATGCGATGATCTTTTCGGATGGTGCAGGGGCTACCATTATAGAAGCAGTTGAAGAAGGAGGGGATATACTCAGTCATAAAACCGTGTCGTATACCGATGATGAGGCCTATTATTTGTACTATGGTAAATCGTATAACGCCTTACCAGGAGATGAAACCAGATATATCAAAATGTATGGGCGAAAAATTTATGAATTTGCACTAAATCACGTTCCAAATGCAATGAAAGCTTGTTTGGATACTGCCAATATAGAGATAGATGCCTTAGACAAAATATTTATTCATCAGGCCAATGAAAAAATGGATGAGGCTATAGTAGAACGATTTTATAAATTGCACGACAAGCCAGTACCCGATGGAATTATGCCAATGAATATACACAAGCTAGGTAATAGCTCTGTGGCTACTGTTCCTACCTTGTTGGATATGGTGAGGAATAATGAAATAGACGGGCAGCAAGTAAAAAAGGGAGATGTGGTAATGTTTGCAAGTGTAGGTGCGGGAATGAATATCAATGCAATTTTGTATCGCTACGGATAGCTATTTTTTACCAAGTTGCTTCCAGCGCCATTTGCGAATAAAAGCGCCTTCCTCTTTGGATACCGCTGCTTGGACTTTCTTATCAAAAAAAGCTTGAAAATATCCTTGCCAATAATGCAAAAATTTTAGTGGGCTCTTTAAGCGGAAGCTTTGTTTGAGGGCGGTTAAAAATACAAGGCCTAGATCATAGCGCATTTTGTATAGTGCTTCGCCCTGTTTATATTTTGCAGCGCCATGATAAATGGCTGCTGTTGGTTTGCAATGTTTGACCACTAAAGAAGTATCGGTGTGGGTTTCAAAACCGTAGTATTTTGCAAGTAGCACATCGATGCTGTCCCAGCCTATGGTCGGTCGTATGCCCGACATGGCATCAAAACAAGACTTTCGGTAGGATTTTATAGGTCCCCGTAGATGGGATTTTTTGGCGATGTTTTCGTATTGCCATTTTCCGTTTTGTAGACTGTATAGTATACCTCCAAACATGCCTAATTGGGGGTTTTCTTGAAATGCTGCAACCATTTCATACAAGTAGTTTTTTGGAAAGATGAGGTCGGCGTCAAATTTGCAAATGATATCGAAAGGATCTTTGTGATGTTGCAGACCAAAATAAAATGCTTCCACTACTTTTGTGCCAGGTAAGTGCCTTTGGTCGCCATGTTTGTGTATTACACTAATTTGCGGGTGGGTGTTGTAGTTTTCTAGTATTGTTGCTGTACCATCGGTGGAATTGTCGTTGGTCACAAGTATATGAAAGTTGGTGTAGGTTTGGCACAAGAGCGAATATAGGGTAGCTGCAATATATTTTTCTTCGTTGTGCGTTGGAATTACGATTAGAATTTGCATGAGTTTTCGCTATTGAGCTATGTTGTTCTAGTAGGTACAAATATAGGGGATTTAGGAACATAAAAGAGGCTAGCCAATGGCCAGCCTCTTTTTGCTTTTGTGGTGTTGTGTTATTAATCTTTAAAAGCCCACATGTCTACGTCTAATAAATGTCCGCCTTGTGCTGCAATGGCGGCTTTATAGGAGGCTGTATTGGATAGACGTTCTGAATCTGGGTATAAAAATCTACGAGGAACTACTCCTGAAGGATTACTGCCGTTTGCCCCTTGGGCGTTGGCAGTAATAGCAGGGTAACCAGTCCTTCTATAGTCATTCCAAGCTTGTATTGGATTGGATCCGTACATAGCTTTGTATTTTTCTATAATAATAGTTTCAATATCCGCAGTTGTTATAGTTGCTTTGTAGGTGTCAATATCTCCTGAACTAATTCCGAGATACTCCATATTGGCTTCAATCGCCTTTTTTAAGGCATCAGTCGCATCTCCACCAGTAAGTGCTAGAGCCTCTGCTTCTAGAAATTTTACCTCCCAAAAAGAAATTAATGGGCTTGGAGATTCGAATTGTGCCCAAAACAGATTGGCATTGCTGTTTTCAAAAAACAATTGATCTCCATCCACATTTGGCGTCATGTATTTTTCTTTTCTTGGGTCCTCATTCATTAGGTTTGCAAAAAACGGGTCGATAATTAAGGTGTTTGGTCTTTGAACTCCAAAGAGAGCCAAAGGATTTCCGCCGTTAGGGGTGTTTTCAAAATTAAAAATAGGGGATTCATCGTTTGATTTTAATGTTTTTTCCAGTTCTCCTAGTGCTTTAGTTGCAGCCTCCGGATCACGTTTAGTAAGTTGCATATAAAAACGAGCTTTTAGTGCGTGCGCTGTTGCAATCCAATCAGCTTTAACCAAATTACCTAAAGGTCCTATTGCATCTGCTTTTTCAAAGTCTGCTATGGCTTCATCTAACAAATTTTGAATGCTGTTGTAAATATCTTCTTGAGAATCATAGCTGGGACTTAAGTTTTCGGTTCCTTTAAAAGCTTGAGAATAAGGGATGTCTCCCCAAATATTTGTTGTAATCCCTAGGTTGGCTGCCATATAAATTTTAGCTAAAGCAGCTGTGTGCGGAGCATCACCTTGCTTTTCGGCTCTTGTAATGATATCTTGGCAATCTCGCAAGGAACCTGTATATAGTCCAAATTCCCAAAAATTGGCTAAGGTGCCTTCGTCTACAGCATATTGTGTAAATGCAACTTGTTGGGCGTCGAAACCGATAAACTGTTGCATGAAAATACCAGCCATTCGACCTGCGGAAGAAACAATATTTCGGTGGGTTTGGGTCTGCATCGTAGGGGTAATTGCTACTAAGCTTACGTTTTCTCCTCCTGGTCTTCCAGGATCTAAATTGGTGTCGCCAAAATCATCGCAAGATGAAAAAGCACATACCAATAAGAGTGTAATAATTATTTTATATAAGTTTTTCATGGTTTTTGTTTTAAAAGGTTAAACGTAAAGCAAGAGAATAACTTTCTGTTAATGGTTGGTTAAAGTAATCTAGACCAAACCCGTTTGAATCTCCTGTTAAGTTGGTTTCTGGGTCGATACCTGGGTAGTCTGTAATCACCAATAAGTTTCTGCCTGCAAGAGTAATTGAAGCATTGTCCAAACCTGTAGATTCTAAAAACCTTGTTCCGAACGAATAGGTTAGAGCGACTTCTCTTAACTTGATATAAGTACCGTCAAAGACATAATCTTCGGCTACTCCTCCAAAACCATATCTTATCCATCTATTGCCGCCTAGGCCCGCAGCAGGATCTGCATATGCAACTGCTGTTGTGTTTGGTTGCCCGTCTGACTGTCTTACACCATTAACAACGTAAGTTTGATCGCGTAAATCTCCAGTTTTTTTAGAAACTCCGAAGTAATCTAGGATGCCGCAAGTGCCACACCAAACATCACCCCCTTGTCTGTAGTCTACCAGTGCAGTAAGTGAAATATTTTTGTAAGAGAAACTGTTTCTTACGCCTAAAGTGAAATCTGGTATCGGATCACCTATTACGCCGTTGGTTGGGTCCTTTAAAGCAATTCCTTTGTCATCTACCAATTGGTTGCCATTTTCATCTCGAAGCCATCTGCTTCCGAATATTGTACCATAAGATTCGCCTACAACTGCTCTAGAAGATGTAGAGGTGAAACCATTTAAAAAAATAGGTTCGATGCCTTCTACTAGTTCTTCTACTACATTTTCATATTGTGTGAAATTTGTATTGAATTCCCATTTAAAATTCTCTGTTCTTATTGGGGTTGCGGTAAGAGAAACTTCGTATCCTTTGTTTGAGATAACTCCTGCATTTGTCACCCTACTTGTATAACCAGTAGTAGCGGGTTGGGTTACATTGATGATTTGGTCTTTTGTTTCTTTGTTGTAATATGCCATGTCGACAGTAAGTCTGTTGTTGAATAACTTAAATTCCGCACCTACTTCCCATTCTGTTGTTTCCTCAGGCTTGATCTTAGCATTACCTAATTGGGAGCTTCTTTCAAAGGCTACTTTTCCAAAAAGAGGGAATTCATTGTTGTCGATGAATCCATCACCTCCAGCATTTCCAGTTTCATAATAGGTTTCTGTTACGTAGATACCTGCATCATTTCCTGTTTTACCCCAAGAACCTCTTAGTTTTCCATAATTAAGCCAAGAGTCGTTATCCATTAATTCTGTGAATACAAAACTTCCTCCGACACTATAGCTTTGAAAATCGTTATTGTCTTTTGGTAAAGTGGAAGACCAGTCGTTTCTAAATGATCCATTTAAAAATACCATGTTTTTGTATCCAACAGTTGCTTGCGTTAACACTGCGTTTAATTCTCTTCGGTTTACAAATTCTTGCACAACTTGTGAGGCTGTATTGGATACATGAAAAAATCCTGGAATCGTTAGACTTTGGCCATTAACTCTTCTAATTCGTCTATCATTTCTATACTTGTCCAAACCTGCGGTGAAGCCGAGATTCCAATTTTCATCTAAATCTTTGTTTGCGATCAAAAGTAATTGACTTGTAATGTCTCGGTTACTCTCTTCTCGATCTACCATATTTCCATTTTTATCTGTGGCGGATCCTATATCGATACCTATTTTTCTACTATCGTTGAACCAATCGTATCCGTAGGTACCTTTAACTTTTAGCCAAGAGTTAATGTCGTAGGTTAACTGTAAGTTCCCTATAAAACGATTTACATCATCTAAGGAAGGATTGCGAGCTACTGTCCAGTATGGGTTGTCGTATACACCCGCTCTATAGCTTCTTTGGGAACCATCGGGAGCAACATAAGCACTAGGATTGTTTGCAGCAGCGCTACCAGTTAATCCATTTCCGTTGTCAAAAGTTGGTGTAGTCCGTAAAAGGCCAAGCATAATTCCAGATACGTTTGATCCACGCTGTACACGTCTACCTCCCGAGTTGACATAGGTTCCACTCGCGAACAATTTTAGTTTATCCGTCAGTTGTGCGGTAAGATTGGAGCGAAAAGATGTTCTTCCGAATTCTTCTGTAGGCGAAATACCTGTTTGATCCATTTTACCTGCAGATATGAAATATTTGATTTTCTCAGTGCCACCAGTAATAGATATATTGATGTCAGTGGAAATTCCTGTTTTAAAAAACGTGCTGTTGTCATAAGCTCTAGCAGGGGTGCCGTTTCCTGTGCCAGTGGGCACTAGCCGTCCATTCATGTCATATGGGTAATTGGATCCGTCGAATTCTAGATCTGCAATTTTTGGTCCCCAGCTAAACCCTTCACCAGTGTCGGGTCCTCTCCAAGTTGCTATACCGCTTATAGAACGTCCTTGTGCGTATTCTTTTTGTAGTTCAGGAAGTTGGCTCACCTCTGTTATGGCTACATTGGAAGAGATGGTAACTTTTGGTTTCCCTGATTGGCCAGATTTTGTCGTAATCAAAATCACACCATTCGCCGCTCTCAAACCATATAATGTTTGAGCGGATACCCCTTTAAGGATGCTGATGGATGCAATGTCGTTCTGATTGATGTCAATTGCTCTGTTGGAATTGTCTGTGCCTCCTGTACCATTTAGGGCGGAGCTATCATCAATTGGCACGCCATCTACTACGTATAATGGGCTGTTGTTTCGGTTAATCGATGTGCTACCTCTTACGCGTATATTGGAAGAAGCGCCAACAGAACCAGATGAGGCGGTTACTTGTACCCCGGCAGCCTTTGCTGCTAATGCAGTGGCAAGATTGGCTTCATTGGAGTTTTCTAGTTCTTCTGCCTTTACGGCTTGGATGGCGTAAGAAAGTTCTCTTGGTTTCGATTTGATTCCCAATGCCGTCACCACAACTTCTTCCAATTGCTCTGCATCTTCTTGCATTTGTACATTGAGTACATTGCTGGTACTTACGGTTTTTGTGGTGGTTTTTTGACCTATATAGCTAAATTCTAATATGTCGCCGACATTGGCTGTAATGCTGTAGTTTCCGTCAAAATCCGTTTGGGTTCCTATGGTAGTTCCTTGGATGATAACGTTTACTCCAGGCAGGGGAAGGCTTTGACTGTCAGTCACATTTCCGCTGATGGTTTTCTCTTGTGCAAATACAGATTGCACCGCCATTACTAAAGCTAGTAAAAGCGTAAAACTAAATTTTGCTTTCATTTTATAATTTTAAGATTTGGGTAATGCTAGAACGCATCCTATTAAAAATGGATGGTAAAGTTCAATTAAGATTCTAGTATTTGGCTAAGCTGGGAGGAAGCGTCTCTGGTTTTAGAGGGTTTTTTTTCATAGTTAGTAGTTTCTTTAATTTTAGTCAAGTTGTCTTTCTTTTGTATGTGTATTACACTACTGTAAAGAAGTAAACACTTACAAATATATGTTAAAAAATACATAAAAAACCATAACATATTTTTACAAAGCGATAATTTCCGAGAGATATTATGGGGTTTTTGTAATATAACATGCTGTTTTTGTGTTTTTTAGATTTTTTTTAAGAAAATCTATTTTTCTGAGAGAAAAAAGTTTTTTGTCTTAAAATGCAAGAAAAGAAGCCAATTTTTAGCTGTAGGAAGGACGATGTGGGAATGGTTTAAAAATAAATGGGTTAAGATTTGATTTGTAGATAAATATTTTTACCTTTGCCGCCCCTTTATGGGGGAATTATGTTTTTTTAACAAATTATTGTAATAGTAATTATGCCAACAATTTCACAATTAGTACGAAAAGGAAGAGCTACCATTACCAAGAAGAGTAAATCGGCTGCTTTGGATTCGTGCCCTCAGAGAAGAGGAGTGTGTACGCGTGTTTATACTACTACGCCAAAGAAACCAAATTCAGCTATGCGAAAAGTAGCAAGGGTTAGGTTGACTAATGGTAATGAAGTAAACGCTTACATTCCTGGAGAAGGACACAATCTACAAGAGCACTCGATAGTATTGGTAAGAGGAGGAAGAGTAAAGGACCTACCAGGGGTTCGATATCACATTGTGCGTGGGGCTTTGGATACCGCAGGTGTTCAGGGTCGTACCCAGCGTAGATCGAAGTATGGTGCAAAACGTCCTAAGAAGTAATTAACAGTCTAATAAACAAGAAGAAATGAGAAAAAGAGCGGCAAAAAAACGTCCACTTTTACCAGATCCAAGATTTAACGATCAGTTAGTTACACGTTTTGTGAACAACTTGATGTGGGATGGTAAGAAATCAGTTGCCTTTAAAGTGTTTTATGATGCTATTGATATCGTAGACCAAAAAAATACTGATGAAGAAAAAACAGCTTTGGAATTATGGAAAGACGCCTTGTCTAATGTGATGCCTCATGTAGAAGTGAGAAGCCGTCGTGTTGGGGGTGCAACCTTTCAGATTCCACGACCAATACGTCCAGATAGAAAAGTCTCTATGGCTATGAAATGGTTGATTAGTTTTGCGCGTAAGCGTAACGAAAAATCTATGGCACAGCGATTGGCTTCTGAAATTTTAGCTGCGGCTAAAGAAGAAGGTGCGGCAGTTAAAAAACGTGTAGATACGCATAAAATGGCTGAAGCGAACAAAGCATTTTCACATTTTAGATTTTAATAGAAATGGGTAGAGATTTAAAATACACCAGAAATATTGGTATTGCAGCGCATATTGATGCTGGGAAAACCACTACAACCGAACGTGTCCTTTTTTATACAGGGGTAAGTCACAAGATTGGAGAAGTGCACGATGGTGCAGCAACTATGGACTGGATGGAGCAAGAGCAAGAGCGTGGTATCACGATTACTTCTGCTGCTACAACTTGTACTTGGAATTTTCCAACTGAAAATGGACAGCCAACTGCAGATGCTAAAGGATACCATTTTAATATAATTGATACTCCTGGACACGTAGATTTTACCGTAGAGGTAAATCGTTCTTTGCGTGTATTGGATGGTTTGGTTTTCTTATTTAGTGCTGTAGATG
The DNA here is from genome assembly GCA_025800395.1 of Flavobacteriaceae bacterium. Classification (GTDB taxonomy): domain Bacteria; phylum Bacteroidota; class Bacteroidia; order Flavobacteriales; family Flavobacteriaceae; genus JAOXRU01. The sequence goes on along the minus strand of JAOXRU010000592.1, from coordinate 15,979 downwards.
GCGTAGAGCCTCAGTCGGAGACCAACTGGCGTTTGGCGGATAACTACAAGGTGCCTCGTATGGGCTTTGTAAACAAAATGGACCGTCAGGGGTCTAACTTTCTCAATGTATGTAAGCAAGTAAAAGAAATGCTTGGGTCTAATGCGGTGCCTATCGTATTGCCTATAGGGGAAGAAGCCGATTTTAAGGGTATAGTGGACTTGGTTAAAAACCGTGCTATTGTATGGCATGAAGATAACTTTGGGTCTACTTTTGATGTGATCGATATACCTGCTGAGATGCAAGATGAGGTTACGGAATACCGTGCTGCGCTTATCGAAGCGGTTGCGGAATATGATGAAGAATTGTTAGAGAAGTTCTTTGAGGATGAGAATTCGATTACTGAGGATGAAATTCACGCTGCATTACGCGCTGCTGTGATGGATATGAGTATCATTCCTATGGTTTGTGGTTCTGCTTTTAAAAATAAAGGGGTGCAGTTTTTATTAGATGCTGTATGTCGTTATTTGCCTTCGCCTTTAGATAAGGATGCGATAGTAGGTACAGATCCAGATACTGAGGAGGAAATTTCTCGGAAGCCTGATGTAAACGAGCCTTTTGCTGCTTTAGCATTTAAGATTGCTACAGATCCTTTCGTAGGTCGTTTGGCGTTCTTTAGAGCGTATTCTGGTCGTTTGGATGCTGGTTCTTATGTGATGAATTGTCGTTCTGGTAAAAAAGAGCGTATATCTCGTATCTATCAGATGCACTCCAATAAGCAAAATGCTATTGAGTATATAGAGGCAGGAGATATTGGTGCTGCGGTTGGATTTAAAGATATCAAAACAGGAGATACGCTTTCTGATTTGAACAAGCCGATTATTTTGGAAAGTATGGATTTTCCAGATCCAGTGATTGGTATAGCGGTAGAGCCAAAAACGAAGGCGGATGTGGATAAGTTAGGAATGTCTTTGGCGAAATTGGCTGAAGAGGATCCGACTTTCCAGGTTAAAACAGACGAGGCTTCTGGTCAGACGATTATTTCTGGTATGGGAGAACTTCACTTGGATATTATCGTGGATCGTTTGAAGCGTGAGTTTAAGGTAGAAGTAAATCAGGGGCAACCTCAGGTAGAGTACAAAGAGGCGATTACAGCTGCAGCCGATCATAGAGAGGTGTATAAGAAGCAGTCTGGTGGTCGTGGTAAATTTGCAGATATTGTATTTGTAATGGAGCCTGCTGAAGAAGGTAAAACCGGATTAGAGTTTGTGAACGTGATTAAAGGAGGTAATATTCCTAAAGAATATATTCCATCTGTAGAAAAAGGTTTTAAAGAGGCTATGAAGAATGGTCCTTTGGCTGGATTTGAGATGGATAGTATGAAGGTAACCCTTAAGGATGGATCTTTCCACCCTGTGGATTCGGATTCGCTTTCTTTCGAATTGGCTGCTAAGCTTGGTTATAAAGCTGCTTCAAAAGCTGCGAGAGCGGTATTGATGGAGCCGATTATGAAATTAGAAGTGCTTACTCCTGAAGAAAATATGGGGGATATAGTAGGTGACTTGAACCGTCGTCGTGGTCAGGTGAATAATATGGATGATAGAGCTGGTTCTAAGGTGGTTAAAGCTGAGGTGCCATTATCAGAAATGTTTGGTTATGTGACTTCGTTGCGTACGCTATCTTCTGGTAGAGCTACTTCAACTATGGAGTTTTCGCACTATGCAGAAACGCCTTCGAATATTGCAGAAGAAGTAATTAAAGCATCTAAAGGAGAGTAATCCGCTTAAAAAGAATTACAATGAGTCAAAAAATTAGAATAAAATTAAAGTCATACGATCACAACTTGGTAGATAAGTCTTCTGAGAAGATTGTAAAAACTGTAAAATCTACTGGAGCAGTAGTAACGGGTCCTATTCCGTTGCCTACCAAAAAGAAAATCTTTACAGTATTGCGTTCTCCTCACGTAAACAAGAAGTCTAGAGAGCAGTTCCAATTGAGTTCTTATAAGAGAATATTGGATATCTATAGTTCTTCTTCAAAGACTATTGATGCGTTGATGAAGCTAGAATTGCCTAGTGGAGTTGAGGTAGAAATCAAGGTTTGATTTTTAAAAGTTGCGGCCTAAGGCTGTAACAGACATGTCCGGAGCCTTTGGCAAAGGAAAAATGGAAAAAATACATTCAGGGCAAGAAGTATTTTTTGCCCTGAAGTTTTTAGTGAAACGGTTGCATTGCAATCAAAAAAACAAAATAATTAAATTAAATTAAAATTTTATGTCTGGGTTAATTGGAAAGAAAATTGGAATGACCAGCATCTTCGACGAGAATGGAAAGAATATTCCTTGTACCGTATTGGAAGTTGGGCCATGTGAAGTTACCCAAGTCAGAACTGAAGAATTGGACGGATATAATGCTGTGCAGTTAGGTTTCGATGACAAGGCAGAAAAACGTGCTAATGAGGCCGAGGCAGGTCATTTTAAAAAAGCAGGTGTATCGCCAAAGAAAAAAGTTGTCGAGTTTCAAGGTTTTGAGGAGGAACTAAATTTGGGGGACACCGTTACGGTGGAGCACTTTGTTGAGGGTGAATTTGTGGATGTGTCTGCTACTTCTAAAGGAAAAGGATTCCAAGGGGTAGTAAAGCGTCATGGGTTTGGCGGTGTAGGCCAGTCTACACATGGTCAGCACAACAGATTGAGAGCGCCAGGTTCTATTGGTGCGGCTTCTTATCCTGCACGTGTATTCAAAGGAATGCGTATGGCAGGTCGTATGGGAGGAGAAAAAGTAACCGTTCAAAATTTAAGAGTATTAAAAGTTGTGGCCGACAAAAATCTTTTAGTAGTAAAGGGTTGTGTTCCTGGTCATAAGAATGCTTATGTAATTGTTCAAAAGTAATGGAAGTAACAGTATTAAATATTCAAGGAAAAGAAACAGGTAGAAAGGCAAACCTTTCTGATGCTGTTTTTGGTATAGAGCCAAATAACCATGCTGTTTACTTAGATGTAAAACGCTATTTGGGTAACCAACGTCAAGGAACGCACAAAGCGAAAGAACGTGCAGAAATTGCAGGGAGTACGCGCAAGATCAAAAAACAAAAAGGTACAGGTACTGCTCGTGCAGGTAGTATTAAGTCTCCTGTGTTTGTTGGTGGAGGTCGTATTTTTGGGCCAAGACCAAAAGATTATACAACCAAGCTCAACAAAAATGTAAAGCGTTTGGCGCGTAAATCTGCATTGAGTATCAAGGCAAAAAACAACGAAATTGTTGTAGTAGAGGATTTTCAATTTGAAGCGCCTAAGACCAAGAATTTTGTAGAGGTGTTGAAAGCCTTAGGGTTAGAAGACAAAAAAACCTTGATTGTGTTGGGAGAGTCAAATAATAATGTATATTTGTCATCGCGCAATTTGAAGCGCTCTAAGGTTGTAACTAATTCAGAATTAAGCACTTACAATCTATTAGACAATCAAGCTTTAGTGTTGTTGGAAGGTGCGATTGAAGGAATTGAAGCAAATTTAAGTAAATAATAGACCATGGGTGTGTTAGTAAAACCAATTATAACGGAAAAAATGACAGCAGATAGCGAGGAGAGAAATCGCTATGGATTTATTGTAGACTTAAATGCAAATAAGTTGCAAATAAAGCAGGCTGTAGAAGAGACATATGGCGTGGCTGTGGAAAAGGTACGTACGATCAATTATGGGCCAAGTCGCAGAACGAGATATACGAAAACAGGTGTTCAACACGGTAAGACCAATGCGTATAAAAAAGCTTTGGTGGATGTTGCCGAGGGAGATGCTATTGATTTTTATGATAATTTATAAGTAAGACAAAAAATGTCAGTTAAGAAATTAAAACCAATTACGCCGGGACAGCGTTTTAGAGTAGTTAATGGGTTTGACGCTATTACTACTGATAAGCCGGAGAAAAGCTTGCTTGCTCCGATAAAAAAGTCTGGTGGTAGAAACAGTCAAGGGCGCATGACCATGCGAAATAGAGGTGGTGGTCATAAGCGCAAGTATCGTGTTGTGGATTTTAAGCGTCAGAAAGCTGGAGCTGCCACTGTGGAGTCGATCCAGTACGATCCAAACAGAACCGCATTTATCGCATTGATAAAGTATGCGGATAATGAAAAAAGTTACATCATTGCACAAAATGGATTGCAAGTAGGTCAGACTGTGGAAGCAGGAGGTGCAGTGGCTCCAGAGATTGGAAACGCTGTGAAATTGGCCAATATTCCATTGGGTACGGTGATTTCTTGTATAGAATTGCGTCCTGGACAAGGAGCTGTGATGGCGCGGTCGGCTGGTGCATTTGCCCAGTTGATGGCGAGAGATGGTAAGTTTGCTACGGTGAAATTGCCTTCTGGAGAAACTAGGTTGATACTTTCTGAGTGTATGGCTACTATAGGGGCTGTGTCTAATTCGGATCACCAATTGTTGGTGTCTGGTAAGGCGGGTCGTAGTCGTTGGTTGGGAAGAAGGCCGAGAACAAGACCAGTGGTGATGAATCCTGTCGATCACCCAATGGGTGGTGGCGAAGGTCGTGCTTCTGGAGGGCATCCAAGATCTAGAAACGGAATCCCAGCAAAAGGATACAAAACCCGTTCTAAGACCAAGGCAAGTAATAAGTATATTGTAGAACGTAGAAAGAAATAAAAAATTAGAAAATGGCACGTTCATTAAAAAAAGGACCATACGTTCGTCACAGTTTAGAGAAGAAAGTTCAGACCAATGTGGAGTCTGGAAAGAAAGCAGTGATTAAAACTTGGTCGAGAGCATCGATGATTACTCCTGACTTTGTTGGACAGACAATTGCTGTACATAATGGTCGTCAGTTTGTACCGGTGTATGTAACCGAGAATATGGTTGGTCATAAATTAGGAGAATTTTCACCAACACGTTCTTTTAGGGGACACGCTGGTGCTAAAAATAAAGGTAAAAAATAGTAAGCGATGGGAAGAAGAAAACACGAAATGGCTGAAAGATTGAAGGCCGAGAAGAAGACCAAAGCTATTGCTAAGTTGAATAATTGTCCTACTTCTCCGAGAAAAATGCGCTTGGTGGCGGATTTGGTAAGAGGAGAGAATGTAGACAAGGCCTTGGCTATTTTGAGATTTAGTCAAAAAGAAGCTGCTCGTCGCTTAGAAAAACTGCTTTTATCTGCAATCGCAAACTGGGAATCCAAAAACGAAGAAGCGGATATGGAAGAAGCTGGTTTGTTTGTACAAGAGATACGAGTAGATGGTGGAAGTATGTTGAAAAGACTTCGACCAGCTCCACAAGGAAGAGCACATAGAATTAGAAAACGTTCCAACCATGTTACTATAGTGGTAGGGGCCAAAAATAACACACAAAGCTAAGATAGAGTATGGGACAGAAAACAAATCCAATCGGAAATCGTCTTGGAATTATCAGAGGATGGGAATCTAACTGGTATGGAGGAAACGATTATGGCGATAAACTTGCTGAAGACGATAAGATTCGTAAGTATCTTCGTGCTCGTTTGTCAAAAGCTAGTGTGTCTCGAATCATTATTGAGCGTACACTTAAACTTGTAACCGTTACTATCACCACTGCAAGACCTGGTATTATTATCGGAAAAGGCGGTCAGGAGGTAGACAAGTTGAAAGAAGAGCTTAAGAAGATAACTGGGAAGGAAGTTCAGTTGAATATTCACGAAATCAAAAGACCGGAGTTGGATGCAAACTTGGTTGCGGCGAGTGTAGCTCGTCAAATCGAAAACCGTATTTCTTATCGTCGTGCTATCAAGATGGCTATTGCAGCTGCGATGCGTATGAATGCGGAAGGGATCAAAATTCAGATTTCAGGACGTTTAAACGGAGCGGAAATGGCGCGTTCGGAGTCTTATAAAGATGGAAGAATTCCATTGTCGACTTTTAGAGCTGATATCGATTATGCCTTGGAAGAAGCACATACTACCTATGGAAGACTGGGGGTAAAAGTGTGGATCATGAAAGGTGAGGTTTACGGAAAGAGAGAATTATCTCCTTTGGTAGGTCTGTCGAAGAAATCAGGTGGAGGAAAAGACGGTGGAAAAAAAGCCCGTCGTAGAAAGTAAATTATTAAAGAAAAAGTAAGAGATGTTACAGCCAAAAAGAACCAAGTTTCGCAAAGTGCAGAAAGGCCGTATGAAAGGTAATTCCGGTAGAGGACACCAGCTTTCAAACGGAATGTTCGGAATAAAATCTTTGGATGCAAAATTCTTAACTGCGCGTCAAATTGAAGCAGCACGTATTGCGGCTACTCGATATATGAAAAGGGAAGGACAGTTATGGATTAAAGTTTTCCCGGATAAGCCTATTACCAAAAAACCTCTAGAGGTAAGGATGGGTAAAGGTAAAGGTGCTCCAGAATACTTTGCAGCTGTTGTGAAGCCAGGAAGAGTACTATTCGAAGTAGCAGGTGTGCCAAAAGAAGTAGCGCAAGAAGCGTTGCGATTAGCAGCTCAGAAACTGCCAGTAAGAACTAAATTTGTTGTAGCTAGAGATTACTCGGCTTAATTTTAAGGGTTATGAAGCAAACAGAAATTAGAGAATTGTCTACTACCGAGCTACAAGAGAAGCACGGTGAGATTAAAAAACAATATGCAGATCTTAAAATGGCTCATGCTGTAACGCCATTAGAAAATCCACTTCAATTAAGAAAAGTGAGAAGAACAGTGGCACGTTTAGCAACAGAGTTGACCAAAAGAGAATTACAATAATTCGTTTCTGCTTTATTATGGAAAATAGAAATTTAAGAAAAGAAAGAATAGGGGTTGTTACTAGTAACAAAATGCAGAAGTCGATAGTGGTTTCTGAGGTGAAAAAAGTAAAACACCCTATGTACGGAAAGTTCGTGACTAAGACCAAAAAATATGTGGCACACGACGAAAAAAACGATTGTAATATTGGTGATACCGTAAAGATCATGGAAACACGACCTTTGAGTAAAACCAAATGTTGGAGATTGGTTGAAATCATTGAAAGAGCTAAATAATTATGTTACAACAAGAATCAAGATTAAAAGTTGCGGATAACACAGGTGCCAAGGAAGTGCTTACCATCCGCGTTTTAGGAGGGACCAAAAGAAGATATGCTTCTGTCGGTGATAAAATTGTTGTTACTGTTAAAGATGCTACTCCAAATGGTACGGTTAAAAAAGGCCAAGTTTCTACCGCAGTAGTGGTGAGAACGAAGAAAGAAGTGAGAAGACCTGATGGCTCTTATATTCGCTTCGATGAAAATGCTTGCGTATTGTTAAATCCAACTGGAGAAATGAGAGGTACCCGTGTATTCGGACCTGTAGCTCGTGAATTGCGTGATAAGCAATTTATGAAGATTGTTTCATTGGCTCCAGAGGTACTTTAAATTTTTAACGAAGATGAAATTAAAGATAAAATCAGGAGATACAGTTAAAGTTATTACTGGAGAACATAAAGGTTCGGAAGGTGTTGTAAAGTCTGTAGATAGCCAGAAAAACAAGGCTATTGTAGAAGGGGTGAATATGGTGAGAAAACACCAAAAACCTAGTGCAACCAACCCTCAGGGTGGTATTATAGATAAAGAGGCGCCAATCCATATTTCTAATTTGAGTTTGTTGACTTCGAAAGGGGAAACTACTCGTGTGAAGATGGAAGTGCGTGATGGAAAGAAAGTAAGAGTTTCTAAAAAATCTAATGAAGTAATATAGTTATGGCTTACGTTGCAAGATTAAAACAAGAGTATAAGGACAAAGTTATTCCTGCTCTTACCGAAGAATTTGGTTACAATAACGTAATGCAAGTGCCAAAATTAGAAAAGATTGTTCTAAGTAGGGGTGTAGGTGGTGCTGTTGCCGACAAGAAATTGATCGACCATGCCATTAATGAGCTTACGCAGATAACCGGACAAAAAGCGATAGCTACCATTTCTAAGAAAGATGTTGCTTCTTTTAAATTGCGTAAGGGGATGCCAATTGGGGCAAAAGTAACCCTGCGCGGAGAAAGAATGTATGAGTTTTTAGATCGATTAATTACAAGTGCATTGCCACGTGTAAGAGATTTTCAGGGTATAAAAGCTACTGGTTTTGATGGAAGAGGTAATTACAATTTGGGAGTAACCGAACAAATTATTTTTCCAGAAATTGATATCGATAAAGTGAATAAAATTGCTGGTATGGATATCACTTTTGTAACTAATGCAGATACCGATAAAGAAGCAAAATCATTATTAACCGAATTAGGATTACCTTTTAAAAAGAAATAGTATGGCTAAAGAATCAATGAAAGCCCGCGAGGTAAAAAGAGCAAAAACTGTAGCAAAATACGCAGCAAAAAGAAAAGCTTTGAAAGAAGCTGGAGATTATGAAGCGTTGCAAAAGTTACCAAAAAATGCTTCTCCAGTGCGTATGCACAACAGATGTAAGCTTACTGGAAGACCTAAAGGGTATATGCGTACTTTTGGTATTTCGCGTGTAATGTTCCGCGAGATGGCTAACAAAGGTTTAATTCCTGGAGTTACCAAAGCAAGTTGGTAACAACATTTAAAAGTTAAAAAAATGGTTACAGATCCAATAGCAGATTATTTAACAAGAATTAGAAACGCGAATAGCGCTGGACATAGAGTAGTGGAAATTCCAGCTTCTAATTTGAAGAAAGAGATAACCAAGATTTTATTCGATCAAGGATATATTTTGAGTTATAAGTTTGAAGACAATACCGCACAGGGAAGTATAAAAATCGCATTGAAATACGATAAACTTACTAAAGAACCTGTGATCCGCAAGTTGCAAAGAGTAAGTAAGCCAGGTTTGCGTAAGTATTCGGCCTCTGGTGATTTACCACGTGTACTAAACGGTTTGGGAGTGGCTATAGTGTCTACTTCTCATGGTGTGATGACTGCCAAACAGGCCAAAAACGACAATGTTGGTGGCGAAGTATTGTGTTACGTTTATTAAAATTTAAGACGAAAAAAGATGTCAAGAATAGGTAATAGTCCAATATCCATTCCAGAAGGGGTTACAGTTGAAGTAAAAGGCAATGTAGTAACCGTAAAAGGAAAAATGGGGGAATTGACCCAAGAGATTTCTGGGGTGACTGTGGAACAAGAAGATGGAACGCTTAGTTTGAAGCGTGAGTCTGACAATAAAGATATTCGTGCAAAGCACGGACTTTATCGTTCGCTTATCAACAATATGATTGAGGGTGTTAGTAAAGGTTTTACCAAAGAATTGGAATTGGTAGGTGTGGGATACCGTGCGTCAAATCAAGGAAATACCTTGGATTTGGCTTTAGGTTTTTCGCATACTATCATTATGGAATTGGCGCCAGAAGTAAAGGTGGAAACCATATCTGAAAAAGGTAAAAACCCGATAGTGAAGTTAACCTCTCACGACAAACAACTGGTAGGGCAAGTAGCGGCTAAGATCCGCTCCTTCCGTAAGCCAGAGCCTTACAAAGGAAAAGGTATCAAGTTTGTTGGAGAGCAAATTAGAAGAAAAGCAGGTAAAACAGCTTAATAACTAGAATTATGGCTTTAACGAAGGCAGAAAGAAGAAGACGTATAAAAAACAGAATTAGAAAGGTTTCTTTTGGTACCGATGCAAGACCGCGTCTTGCTGTGTATCGTAGCAATCGCGAGATTTATGCGCAAATTATAGATGATAATAGTGGGCTAACTTTGGCTGCTGCTTCATCTAGAGAAAAAGAAATAAGTGAGATCAAAGGATCTAAAAGCGAAGTAGCAACCGCAGTCGGTAAAGCTATAGCAGAAAAAGCTATAAAAGCCGGAGTGGAGCAAGTTGCTTTCGATCGTGGAGGATATTTGTATCACGGGAGAGTAAAGGCTTTAGCCGATGGTGCTAGAGAAGGTGGATTAAAATTCTAAGAACAAGATATGTATCAGGATTATAAAAACGTAGAAACAGTGAAGCCAGGTGGTCTGGAATTGAAAGATCGCCTTGTAGGTGTTCAGCGTGTGACCAAAGTAACTAAAGGTGGTAGAGCATTTGGTTTCTCTGCTATAGTAGTGGTTGGTGACGAAAATGGTGTGGTAGGCCATGGATTGGGAAAATCTAAGGAAGTTGCAACAGCTATTGCCAAGGCGGTAGAAGATGCAAAGAAAAACTTAGTGCGAATTCCTATCCATAAAGGAACTTTGCCACACGAACAAAAAGGTAAATACGGAGGTGCTAGAGTTTATGTCAAGCCTGCATCTCATGGTACCGGAGTGATAGCGGGTGGTGCTGTACGTGCAGTACTCGAAGCAGTTGGAGTACACGATGTATTATCAAAATCGCAAGGATCTTCCAATCCACATAATGTGGTAAAGGCTACTTTTGATGCTTTGTTGAGATTGAGAAGTGCAAATACCATTGCTGCGCAAAGAGGTATTTCTTTAGAGAAAGTATTTAAAGGCTAAACAAGGAACAGATGGGAAAAGTTAAAGTAAAGCAAGTAAGAAGCAACATCGGGCGTACGCAAAATCAAAAGCGCACACTTGAGGCACTTGGACTACACAAGATAGGGCAAGTTGTTGAGCACGAGGCTACTCCTAGTATCCTTGGTATGGTAAATAAAGTTAAACACTTAGTTTCTGTAGAAGAGGCTTAAAAATATATAGTGTACGATGAATTTAAGTAATTTAAAACCAGCAAAAGGAGCTATTCGTCCCGATGGGAAACGAGTTGGTAGAGGTGAAGGATCTGGAAAAGGTGGAACTGCTACCCGTGGACACAAAGGAGCGAAATCTCGCTCTGGATACTCCAAGAAAATTGGTTTCGAAGGTGGACAAATGCCACTTCAAAGACGTGTTCCTAAATTCGGGTTTAAAAATATCAACCGTAAGGAATACGTTGGTGTAAACCTAGGGAAATTACAAGAGCTAGTGGATAAGGGAGCTGTGACAGATACAATCACCTTAGAAGATTTAATAAACAACCGATTAGCCGGCAAGAACGATCTAGTTAAAATTCTTGGTGGTGGTGAAATTAAAGCTAAAGTTAAAGTATCTGTTCATAAATTTACTGCCTCTGCAAAAGCAGCTATCGAGGCCGCTGGTGGAGAAGCTGTAGGTTTATAATATTATAATGTTACAATGAAGAAATTTATAGAAACTATAAGTAATATCTGGAAGATCGAAGAACTAAGAAGTAGAGTTTTAATTACGCTTAGTTTGTTATTGGTGTACCGTTTTGGTGCGCAAGTAGTTCTTCCGGGTATCGATACCTCACAGTTAGACGCCTTAGCTTCCAAAACAGGAGCTGGTGGTATATTAGGAATACTAGATGCCTTTACTGGTGGTGCTTTTGCCAAAGCCTCTGTTTTTGCATTAGGTATTATGCCTTATATATCCGCTTCTATTGTAGTGCAGCTTATGGGGATTGCTATTCCTTATTTGCAAAAACTACAAAAGGAAGGAGAAAGTGGAAGAAAAACACTCAATCAGATTACAAGATGGCTTACTATAGCAATATGTTTGGTGCAAGCACCTTCGTATTTGTATGGATTGGGTATGTTTGGAGTGCCAGATAGTGCTTTTGTATTAGGTAAAGGATTGGATTTTATTATCCCGTCTGTAATCATTCTTGTTACTGGTACTATATTTGCCATGTGGTTGGGTGAAAAAATTACCGATAAAGGAATTGGAAATGGTATTTCTCTTTTGATAATGATTGGAATTATTGCCAACCTGCCGCAGTCTTTCATGCGTGAATTTGTTTCTAAAGTTTCGGAAAATAACGGTGGAATCATGATGATCCTTATCGAAGTCATTCTTTGGCTAGTCGTTATACTTGCTAGTGTATTGTTGGTGATGGCTACGCGTCAGATACCAGTACAATATGCAAGAAGAACCGCTAGTGGAGGATATGAGAAAAACGTGATGGGATCTCGTCAGTATATTCCGCTAAAACTCAATGCATCTGGGGTAATGCCAATTATATTTGCTCAGGCTATTATGTTTGCGCCTGCCGCCATAGGTAGTATCAGTGCTTTAAAGGATACTGGCTTTGGGCAATGGCTACAAACCAAGTTTAGCGATATATTCGGATTGGAATACAGTATATTGTTTGCGTTGCTTATCATTATCTTTACGTATTTTTATACCGCAATTACGGTACCAACCAATAAAATGGCTGACGATTTGAAAAGAAGTGGTGGCTTTATACCTGGTATTCGTCCAGGAAAAGAAACTGGTGATTATCTCGATAAAATAATGTCGCTAATTACCTTCCCAGGATCTTTATTCTTGGCGGTTTTGGCTGTGTTACCGGCAATTGTTTATCAATTGATAAACATGGATCAGAGCTGGGCATTGTTCTACGGAGGCACCTCTTTGTTAATCATGGTTGGTGTAGCAATAGATACGATGCAACAAGTAAATGCTTATTTGTTGAATAGACATTATGATGGTTTAATGAAAACAGGTAAAAATAGAAAGTAAATATGGCTAAACAAGCAGCAATAGAACAAGACGGTACGATTATCGAAGCATTGTCCAATGCGATGTTTAGAGTAGAATTAGAAAACGGACATGTTGTAACTGCTCATATTTCTGGAAAAATGCGTATGCATTATATCAAATTGCTCCCAGGCGATAAGGTAAAACTAGAAATGAGTCCTTATGATTTGACCAAAGCAAGAATTACATATAGATATTAATACTATAGTGAAATGAAAGTAAGAGCATCACTAAAAAAGAGAAGTCCCGAGTGCAAGATTGTGCGTCGTAAGGGCAAATTGTACGTAATTAATAAAAAGAATCCTAGATTTAAACAAAGACAAGGTTAATTATGGCTAGAATCGCTGGAGTAGATATACCAAAGCAAAAAAGAGGAGTTATTGCATTAACTTATATCTTTGGTATCGGAAGAAGCAGAGCAAAAGAAATATTGGCTACTGCAAAAGTAAGTGAAGACACAAAAGTATCCGATTGGACCGATGAAGAAATTGGTCGTATTCGTGATGCGGTTGGATCGTACACTATAGAAGGAGAGTTGCGTTCTGAAGTTCAATTAAACATCAAGCGTTTGATGGATATTGGATGTTACAGAGGTATACGTCATCGTGTTGGGTTGCCATTGCGAGGTCAACGTACCAAAAACAACTCTAGAACTAGAAAAGGTAAAAGAAAAACTGTTGCAAACAAGAAAAAAGCAACTAAATAATAAGTAGCGTATTATGGCAAAGTCAAATGCAAAAACTTCTAAAAAACGCAAAGTAGTTGTAGAATCAGTTGGAGAAGCGCACGTAACAGCATCTTTTAACAATATCATTATTTCTTTAACCAACAAAAAAGGAGATGTGATTTCTTGGTCATCTGCTGGTAAAATGGGTTTTAGAGGTTCTAAGAAAAACACACCTTATGCTGCACAAATGGCAGCAGAAGATTGTGCAAAAGTTGCCTCAGAGGCTGGATTGCGCAAGGTAAAAGTGTATGTTAAGGGTCCAGGTAATGGTAGAGAGTCTGCTATTCGTACCCTTCACAACAACGGAATTGAAGTTACGGAAATAATAGATGTAACCCCACTTCCGCACAACGGATGTCGTCCACCAAAAAGAAGAAGAGTTTAATTAAATTAATATTTAACAGAGCGCAATTAAAAGATTATCGAAGGAGAAGCCTTAATTCATAATCGCACTCTAAATTACTAGAAAATGGCAAGATACATTGGACCAAAAACAAAGATTGCTCGTAAGTTTGGAGAAGCAATCTTCGGAGAGGACAAGTCTTTTGAAAAAAGAAATTATCCTCCAGGACAACACGGAAATAACAAACGCCGTGGAAAAAAGTCGGAATACGCAATTCAGCTCGCTGAAAAGCAAAAAGCAAAATATACTTATGGTATACTCGAGCGTCAATTTCGCAATTTGTTTGACAAAGCCAACCGTAGCAAAGGAGTTACTGGTGAAGTGTTGTTGCAACTATGTGAATCCCGTTTAGATAATGTAGTGTTCCGTTTTGGTATTGCTCCTACACGTAGTGGTGCTCGCCAGTTGGTGTCGCATAGACATATTACGGTAAATGGAGAGATCGTAAATATTCCTTCTTACCAGCTAAAAGCCGGAGATGTAGTTGGAGTACGTGAAAAATCGAAATCCTTGGAAGTTATAGACAACTCCCTTGCAAACAGCAACAATGTTTATGAGTGGATGAGCTGGAATAGCGCTACCAAAGAGGGTACTTTTGTAACTGCTCCGGAACGTTTGCAAATTCCAGAGAATATTAAAGAGCAATTAATCGTCGAACTGTATTCTAAATAAACTAGAGAAGTAATATGGCATTATTTAATTTCCAAAAACCAGATAAGGTTATAATGATAGATTCTTCAGATTTCAAAGGGAAATTTGAGTTTCGACCATTGGAACCTGGTTACGGACTTACAGTAGGTAACGCATTGCGTCGCGTGTTGCTAGCTTCTCTAGAAGGTTTTGCAATTACCTCTGTTCGTATCGATAAGGTAGAACACGAATTTTCGGTAATACCCGGAGTAGTAGAGGATGTAACCGAAATGATTTTAAACCTCAAACAGGTTCGCTTCAAACGTCAAATCGAAGACGTAGATTACGAAACTGTAAGTATAAGTGTAAGTGGTCAGGAACAATTGACCGCTGGTGATTTCCAAAAATTTATCTCCGGATTCCAAGTGTTGAATCCAAATATGGTGATTTGTAATATGGATCCTTCAGTAAGTATCAATATGGAAATTACCATCGAGAAAGGTAGAGGTTATGTGCCCGCAGAAGAAAATAAAAAATCTAATGCGCCAGTAGGTGTTATCGCTACCGATTCTATTTTTACTCCAGTAAAAAATGTAAAATATAGTATCGAAAACTTCCGTGTAGAGCAGAAAACGGATTACGAAAAATTGGTATTCGAAATCGAAACTGACGGATCTATTCATCCAAAAGATGCCCTTACTGAAGGCGCTAAAGTTTTGATTCACCACTTTATGTTGTTCTCCGATGAGAGAATCACACTAGAGGCTGATGAAATAGCACAAACCGAAACATATGATGAGGAATCTCTACATATGCGTCAATTATTGAAAACCAAACTTATCGATATGGATCTTTCTGTAAGAGCACTCAACTGTTTGAAAGCTGCAGAGGTAGATACACTTGGTGATTTGGTATCGTTTAACAAGAATGACTTAATGAAGTTCCGAAACTTTGGTAAAAAATCTTTGACAGAGCTAGAAGAGCTCGTGATCAACAAAGGTTTGAGTTTCGGTATGAATTTGTCAAAATATAAATTAGATAAGGACTAACCTTGGTTCCGCTTGGTTGGAATAAATTATAGATCATGAGACACGGAAAAAAAGTTAATCACTTAGGTAGAAAAACGGCACATAGAAAAGCAATGTTGTCCAATATGGCTTGCTCTCTTATAGAGCACAAACGTATCAATACAACTGTTGCTAAAGCCAAAGCCTTAAAGGTGTTTGTTGAACCTATTATCACCAGAGCAAAAGTAGCCAATAACCAGACTACAGAGCAAGGGAGACATAATAGAAGAACTGCTTTTAGATATTTGAGAAATAAATATGCAGTTAGCGAACTGTTTGGTACTGTTGCGGATAAAGTTGGAGATCGACCAGGAGGATACACACGTATTATCAAATTGGGAAATCGACTTGGAGATAACGCGGATATGGCCATGATAGAATTGGTAGATTTTAATGATATCTATAATGCTGGTAAACCAGTTAAAAAGAAATCTACTCGTCGTGGACGTAGAAAGAAGGCGGGTAATGCTCCTGTGGAAACAACTGCTCAGACCGAGGAAACTACAGTTGAAGAAACTAAAGCTGAGGAATAAATCCTCGAAAGTTATACGAATTGAAAAGCTGTGTAATCTAATTACACAGCTTTTTTTTTGTAACTAACGTGAGTTCGATATAAATTATCTTCACAGAAGCCTTATAAATAGTGAGATTTGGATTAAAAAGGCGCAGGTTAAACCCTTAATTCAAGGCTTTTTGGGACAAAGATTGCTGTTTATAAGGCTTTCTATAGATTCATTT
>JAOXRU010000566.1 GCA_025800395.1 Flavobacteriaceae bacterium | reverse complement strand
AGTTTTACAGGATTTGTATACCTAGACAATCTAGACTTTTTGTCCTTTGGATTGGGATACGAAATCCCCACTTCAGATATCAATCAGTACGCTTCGGGCACCTTTGAAATATTACTCGGATTGAAGTTCTAATACTTCAATACCTTCAGAACAAAAACCGCTCTTTGTATAGTAAGGAGCGGTTTTTTTTTGATGCAGTATTGAGAGGATAGATAATGGCAATAGAAAATCTATAATCTCATATCTCAATACCAGTTATTTTTTTCTGGAATGTCTGCCGGTAGTTTTCAATTCTTTGGGTCTACCGTCTTTAGGTTTGTTTGGGCTTTCTTGTTTAACCACCAATTGATTTTCTGTAGTTTCCTTATAGATTTTTCTTTGTTTGACTACTTTGAGTGCCAAAAAGACGGCTTCTTTAAAAGAGCTTTCATCTGCTTGGTTTTTACCAGCAATTTCGAAGGCAGTTCCATGGTCTGGAGAGGTACGCACATGGGATAAACCAGCGGTGAAATTCACGCCTTTTCCAAAGGAAAGGGTTTTAAACGGGATGAGTCCTTGGTCGTGATAAGCAGCGAGGATGGCGTCAAAATTTTGATGATTTTTGCTTCCAAAAAAGCTATCTGCTGCATAAGGACCAAAAACATGCATCCCTTTTTCCTGCATGGCATTTATGGCTGGTTTCATGATTTTTTCATCCTCTTCCCCTATGGTGCCATTGTCGCCACTATGGGGATTGATTCCCAGCAAGGCAATTTTTGGATTGATGATGCCAAAATCTTTGCGTAAAGAGTTCATCATGATTTGCACCTTGTCATTGATGAGCTTGGTTGTGATATGATTGGCTACTTCACTCACTGGCACATGATCGGTGAGCAATCCAACTTTGAGGGTATCCGTTACCATAAACATAAGGCTTTGTCCTTCTAGCTCTTGCGCCAAATAATCGGTATGTCCTGGGAACTTAAAATCCTCACTTTGTATATTGTTTTTGTTGATAGGTGCTGTAACTAGAGCATCTATTTTGTTTTCTTTCAATGCTTTTGCGGCAGCTTTGAGGGATAAGATGGCAAACTTACCTCCGTCTGGCGTTTCTTCTCCGTATTGGATTTTTGGGATTTCTTTCCAAACGTTTACCACATTTATTTTTCCATCCACCAATTTATTCAAATCGCGTACACCGTTAAAAGGAATAGAAATTTCTGTGTTTTTTATTTGGTAGGAGATGGTTTTGTTGGAAGCAAATAGCACTGGCGTACAAAAATCCATCATTCTGCTGTCTGCAAAGGTTTTAAAAATCACCTCACATCCGATTCCATTCAAATCTCCAACAGAGATTCCTAATTTTATTTTTGGTTGTTTATGCATAATCCCGACCTTAAATTTCTACCTTTGGTATTGCAAAATTACTTAATTAAATAATATGTTTACTGGTATAATTGAAACCTTGGGCAAGGTACATAAAATAAAGGAAGAAGGCGGCAATATTCACCTTAGTATTGATTCTGATATTAGCTCGGAACTAAAAATAGACCAATCTGTTGCGCACAATGGGGTTTGTTTAACGGTGGTAGCCATAGAAGGATCGGTGTATACCGTAACCGCAATAGAAGAGACTTTGGACAAGACAAGTATAGGCAAGTTGCGAGTAGGAGATGTGGTGAATTTGGAGCGTGCCATGATTATGGGAAGTCGATTGGACGGTCATATAGTGCAAGGGCATGTGGACTGTACTGGTATAGTTACCAAAGTAGCTCAGAAAGATGGTAGCTGGGTTTTTGGTTTTGAATATGATGCTAATATGTTACACGCCACCATAGAAAAAGGCTCTATAACTATAGACGGCACTAGCCTCACCGTTATAGATTCTGGAAAGAATCACTTTGGTGTGGCTATTATCCCATATACTTATGAGCATACCCGTTTTCATACCTATGCGCCAGGTACGGTGGTAAATTTGGAATTTGATGTGATTGGCAAATATGTAGCCAAACTCATGCAAAACCAATCTTAGTATGGCGGTTCGCAAGAGTTTGCTTATCATGGCAGCTGGCAGCGGCAGTAGATATGGTGGTTTGAAGCAATTTGATGCATTGGGTCTATCTGGAGAATATCTAATGGAATTTGCCATATACGACGCGATAGATGCAGGTTTTTCTCATATCGTTTTGGTAACCAAAGCGACATATGTAGAGGAGCTAACGAACTATATGGCCCAACGATTGCCTGAGGGTATTTCTTTGGATGTTTTGGCGCAGGAGCTAGGAGATATTCCTTCTGGTATTTGTTTGCCAGAAGGGCGTGTAAAGCCTTGGGGTACTGCCCATGCCGTATGGACAGCACGCCAATATATAGACAATCCGTTTGCAGTAATCAATGCGGATGATTTTTATGGTCCTCGAGCCTATCATCGGGCAGCTGCAGCTATGGATGCTAGTGGCAATTCGTTTGGGATGTTGGGCTATCGATTGGGAGAAACCTTATCGGATTTTGGAACGGTATCTCGTGGAATTTGTACAGTAGAAAATGGGGAGTTGCGAGCCATAGTGGAGGCGACTCAGCTAGAAAAAAGTGCCGAGGCTATCATCGATAGAGTTACAGAAAAAACCTATGGGGCGGACAGCTTGGTATCGATGAATTTTTGGATTTGTCAACCAGCTATATTTGGATATATCGCCAGGGCGTTTCGCAACTTTTTATTGGCTGGGACACCATTGGAAAAGGGTGAATTGTATTTGCCACTGGTGGTACAAGAGTACTGTGCCCAAGAGGGGGTACCAATAGCGGTATGGGATAGCGGGGCGCGATGGTTTGGTGTTACCTATGCTGCGGATAAAGATATGGCAAAAAGCAGCTTGTCTCAGATGCAAAACAACAAGATATACCCAGCTGCACTATGGAAGAGATTTTAAGGGCTTTTTTGGGAGCATGTCGTTTGGAAGGACAAGAGTCTCTGACCAATGGACTTATAAATACAACGTATAAGGTAGCAACCGATCGGGGGGAATTTGTGTTACAGCAAATCAACCAAGAAGTGTTTGCCGATACTGCCGGTCTGATGGGAAATATAGCTTTGTTGCAAGCCCATACCGAGCAAGTTGGAGGGACTATGTTGGAATTTTTGCCAACTACAGCTGGCAACTGGTGGCATGAAGATGCCTTGGGTGGCCATTGGCGATTGATGCGATATATAGCCAATACTTCGGTATACAATGTGCCGCCCAATATGGATGTGGCACGTTCTAGTGGGAAATTGTTGGGTGATTTTCATGCGCAGCTTCGAGATATTGATTTGGGCAATTTTGTGGTAACACTGCCTCGTTTTCACGATTTGTCTTGGCGTTGGGAGCAGTTTCAAGCGGCATGTAAGGCAGCTATTAGCGAACGTTTGGCACAAGCCAATCCTTTGCTAAGTATGGCAGAGCGTCTCTATGAGTTTTTACAAGATATATCGTGGCATAGCATGCCTAGGCGCTTGTGTCACAACGATACGAAGCTCAACAATATGTTGTTTGATGCTGAGGGAAGAGGTTGTTGTATGATAGATTTGGACACGCTGATGCCGGGTTATTTTTTATATGATTTTGGAGATGCGGTGCGTACCATAGCCAACAGGGCTGCGGAGGACACGCGTGATTTGGAGTTGGTGGTGTTTGAGGCGAATTATTTTGAGGCATTTGTGCAAGGTTTGGCGAGTAGTATTCGAATTTTGGAGTATGAAGAATTGCGTCAATTGTCTAAGGCAGCGGTATTGATGCCGTTTTTGCATGGCTTGCGTGCTTTGACCGATTTTTTGGAGAACGACCGTTATTATCGGGTACAGTATCCGTTGCAGAATTTGGATCGTGCCAAGAGTTTGATACAATGTGCTGTGGTGTTTGCAGCATCTGAGAAGGAGATGCAGGCTATAGTAGCCCGTTGTTTTTGGAGCGACAATAGTTGTCTTTAGTTTTTTGCGCAAGGGATAGTAGTGGTAGCTTTTTGCAGGGATGCCTAGCTGCACTTGGGCGAGGAGGCGACTGCAAGAAGCCACCGCAGGCTTAGTAAAGCTTGGCTTGCTTGCAAAAACTACAAATGGATAGCCCGGTCCTCCAAAGCGACGATACTGCTGCGATAGCGCAGGAGCGGAGCGCAGGAGGATGTGCCCAGATGACCCTAAAAGCGGTTTTGCTTATGCGTAGATATCGTTGAGTACTGTTGCCAATCGGATGCCACCTTTGTGTAGTTGGATGCGTACGTGTTTCATATAGTCGTACATATATCGATAGCTGAGATTTTCTCCTTTTGCGGTTTTGCTATAGATGTCTTTGCATAGGTCGCGGCTTTCTCTAGCCCAGTCTACGATGCTGCCTTCTGAGATTTCATCTATTTGTTTGTGGTTCCATGGTTCTTTGTTTTGCGCCAATTCGGTATAGGACATGCGATAGGTATCGAGCATATGGGTATCCCAGACTTTGTGCAGATTGGTTCCTTTTTTGAACCAGAGTACCTGAAAGGTGTTTCCGCCTTTGTCTTCGGCTATTCCGATATGCAGTGGTTGGTGCAAATCGCCAACAAGGTGTATGAGCATTTTGAGGTAGAAAGCTTGGTCGTTTGGGGTGGTGTTTTTGTTTTTGAGTAATTGGATGCAGTTTTCGATAGCGGCGATGATATCTCCTTGGGGATTTTTCGGATGTTTTTGGTAGCTGCTATCGAAGGGGTAGTTTACATAATGCCATGGTCCGTATTGGCTATATGCCTTATCGCTTTTGATTTCGTCGGCATAATTGGCTACAAATGCCAGTCCGCTACCTTGGAGTATTTTTCGAATTTTTTTCTTTGCTTTTTTTGTTAAATAATCTTCGGCTATTTCTCCAACTGCGCGATGGCCAGTTTTTCCCCATTCGGCATTTGCTCCTATGGTAGCTAAGAAAAAAAAGAATACAAAAGTGAGTTGCTTCAAATACATTGGACCCAAAATTTGGGGCAAATATAAAGATTGAGGAAGTGCATAACGTAAAGTTAACTTTAAGTTTATGTTCTCTTTAGGTATAAAAGAGAGGGAAATCAGGATGCTTTTTGGTGTTTAATGATTTGTTGTTTGAGTGTTTGGTACATTTTTTCTCTGTTTTCTGGGCTGTCCAGTTCTTTGTGCAACAAGCAGTAGCCAAAACTATAATTGGCACAAAATTCGTCTAAGCATTCTGGTTTCATACGATTGTATTCTTCCAAAGCTTCTTTAAAGTCATAAGATACGGTCATCGAATTTTCCGCATCGTTTATGTGGTCGATGATTCGATTTAAATTATGAGACATTTGTTTCATAAGGTGTAAAGGAGACAAAAAGCTAAACTTATGTTTGTTCATCTTTTGGCGTTTTTAAAATAGTGAATTACAACGAAGAGGCTTAGGGTTATGAAGAGAATGAATTTTATATTGATAGAATTCAATTCTGTTTTTTTGAGGTTGAAAAGGATGATACTTATTTGATAAGCAGAGAGTCCTATGGGTACCAATAATGCAAATCGATAGGATTTGCCTTTGGCGAGGAAAAAGGCAATGAGCCAACCTAGGTGGCTGTATACATTGATAAGGAGCATAAAAGAAAAAACCCTCATCGAGGAAAACCCATGGAAGGTTTCACTTTTCGATAAGGGTAAGATGTCGTGCAAATAAGGAAAGGTAGCAAATGCGATAATTAGCAATGCAATACCCAGTTCCTTAAAAGAAACTTTAAACGTCGCTATCTTTGATTTCCATTTTTTTAATGGACTGTTGGTCATATAAACTCTCATCTTCTGCGGTAGAGTTCGAAGTACAAGAAGTAAATACAAATGCGCTAATTGCTAGTAAAGCAAAGATTAGTTTAAAAGATTTCATGTTTAAAAGATTTAAAAAGTTAATATATCTCTGTAACGCATAAAATCAATTTATTGTATTATTCTATGTAAAAATTCGATAAACTACATACTTTTTTTCTATTTAATGTTTAAAATATGCTTTTGTAATCAATTTTAGTTGATACTTAGCACTTTATTATGTATTGATTTTTTGCTATAGTTACAACAAATAAAATCAAATACGTCTATAAAAATATCACAATTCTAAATTATAGCCTAATTAATATTGTTTTTTTTCGAAATAAAACAGATTAACGACGAACTACGAGCAGATAAAGAGTTATTTTTTTCGATATAGCTTATAGTCTAAAAGGTGTAATTTATTGCATTTTATACTATATGGATAGGTTATTTGAATATTTTTTGATTTATTTTGTTATTTATAAATATAAAATAGCGTAACAACTTTGAAAGGAATTAAAACCAGTTTTTCCAGTAATGACCTAGAACTTATAAGTGGCATAAAAATGGCAACTATACGTATGTGGGAGCGCCGTTATCGGTTGTTTAATCCTTTGAAGCAGGGAAGGAACATACGCTTGTATGGCATGGAAGACTTGAAGAAACTCTTGAACATAGCTTTTCTTACTCGAAGTGGTTTAAAGATATCTAAGGTGGCGGCCATGGATGCTGTGGCAATACATGCCATGGTGCTTGATGTGGGAGGAAACGAAGCAATACCAGAGAAAGTTCGGATGGAATTCAAATTGGCGATGTATAGTTTTGATGCAGATTTTTTTTACAAAACCTATAGAGATCTGCGGAAAGAACAGGATTTTGATTGGATAAGCGAGAACTGTTTTTTGCCATTTCTTCAATTTATAGGCTTGCTTTGGCAAACTAATGCATTGCGTCCTGCCCATGAGCATTTTATGTCCAATCTTATGGTGCAACAAATATTGCTCGAAACTGCAAAATTGAAAAGCGTGCATAAAAGTAAGTGCACCTATGTATTGTGTCTTTGGGAGCAGGAAATACACGAGATAGGCTTGTTGTATTTGCAATACAAACTCAAAAAGGCAGCTTATAAGGTGTTGTATCTGGGGAGAAGTTTGGAGGTGTCCGATATACTGTATGCTTTGAAGCAAGTAGAGAGCCCAGTATTGGTAAACCATTTTACCATCACCCCAGGTGCGGATGAATTGGATGCTTATGCCGCTTCTTTGTCGGAATTGGATAAGGAAGATTTAAAAATTTGCTTTGTAGGTAGAATCCCTTTGTCGTATCAAGAAAAAATGGCAAATAGTGTGCAAATTAGCCATTCGATTCCAGACTTTTTGAAAAAAATAGAGAGCTAATAGGTGTTTTGTTACGCAAAATAGTATATTAGCGAAACAAAATGAAAAAAAACGTATACATATTAGGTTCGGGTTTCTCTTCTTTAGCAGCTTCTTGTTATCTGGCAAGGGCTGGTTATGAAGTGAGTGTGTTGGAGAAGAATGCTCATATTGGTGGAAGGGCTAGACAATGGAAGCACCAGGGTTTTACTTTTGATATGGGTCCTTCTTTTTATTGGATGCCTGATGTATTTGATACAT
Source organism: Flavobacteriaceae bacterium (assembly GCA_025800395.1). GTDB lineage: Bacteria > Bacteroidota > Bacteroidia > Flavobacteriales > Flavobacteriaceae > JAOXRU01. The sequence continues at coordinate 1,551 of JAOXRU010000566.1, read as the reverse complement.
TTTTCTCGGATTTTGAGAAAAAAACTTCGGATTACTATAGCTTACATCAGTTAAATCCAGCATATGAGGTAGTGTTTAAAAATCAGAATATTGCTATTCCAGACAATTTGGATGCGATCTGTAAGCTATTTGAGAGTTTGGAAACTGGAGCAGGAAAAAAACTGAGAGCTTATATAGATAAGGCAGGAGACAACTATAGGTTGGCAATACAGAACTTAGTTTACCAACCGGGCGAAAGTATTTTTGAAATTTTTACTGCGGAAACCGTTGCCAAATTACCCTTATTTTTTGGAACTATAAAAAAGGATAGCCAACGACTATTTGATGAAGAAGAATTGCGACAAATCGTGCAATTTCCTGTGTTGTTTTTAGGAGCAAAACCTGCACAGACCCCCAGTTTTTATAATTTCATGAACTATGCAGATTTTCAGCTAGGGACTTGGTATCCGGAAGGGGGTATGTACGCAGTAGTTGCAGCTATGGTGACTTTGGCCAAAAGTTTGGGAGTTTCTTTCAAAACCGACAGTGAGGTAGTAAAAATGGTGATAGATCCCAAGCGTAAAGCCGTTTCCGAATTACACACCCAAAAGCATGTCTTTTTTCCAGACATCGTATTGAGTGGTGCAGACTATGCGCATACCGAACAATTGCTTCCTGCAACATATAGACAGTATCAGGAATCCTATTGGGCAAAAAAGGTTTTTGCACCTAGTGCATTGTTGTTTTATATTGGATTTGATTGTGAAATACCAAATGTGGCACATCACAGTTTGTTTTTCGATACCGATTTCGAACGCCATGCGGCAGCCATATACGATGACAAAACATGGCCCGAAGACCCTTTGTTTTACGCTAGTTTTCCTACCAAAACAGATAAAACCGCAGCGCCCAATGGCAAGGAAGCTGCCATTATTTTAATCCCTTTGGCTACCGCCATGCAAGACGATAAGAGCCTGCATAAATCCTATTTTGAAATGATTTTAAGTAGATTAAGTCGCAAAGTAGGGCGGTCTTTACAAGAAAAAGTGTTATTTTATAGAAGTTTTGGTATCGATGACTTTAAAAAAGAATATCATGCATACGGTGGCAACGCTTATGGCTTGGCCAACACCCTATTGCAAACCCATATTTTAAGACCCAAGATGAAAAGTAAGAAATTACATAATTTGTTTTTTACTGGACAACTCACTGTTCCTGGACCCGGTGTACCCCCAGCACTTATTTCAGGCAAGATCGTTTCACAATTAATACAGAAGTATGTTCCTGTCTAGCAGGCAACCATTAACATTTAAAAAAAACAATCTGATGAAAGCTTTGTTCGATTCCTCATCTTATGAGATTAGTGCCCTTATTACCAAGTCCTATTCCACGTCGTTTTCTTTGGCAACAAAATTACTTGCACCTCATGTGCGAAAAGCAATATATGCTATTTACGGATTTGTGCGTTATGCAGATGAAATTGTAGACAGTTTCGATGGTTTCGACCAGGAAACATTATTAAAAGAATTTGAAAGAGACTATTATATGGCTCAGGAAAGAGGCATAAGTCTA
>JAOXRU010000544.1 GCA_025800395.1 Flavobacteriaceae bacterium | reverse complement strand
TTTAGACCGATTGCAGATGTGCCGACGAATCCGGGCTAAAACGAGTCTCTGCCCTTAACCGTTAGCGTTTTTCACACTTTCCATTTATCAACGCCAAACGGTGATGGTTATAAACTAGCCGTTTGCGGGACATGTTACTACGTCTTCGGGGATACAGGATTCAATATTTTTCATTTGATTTATTATACTTTGGATACCTGAAATCTGCTGTGCAGTGTGTTTTCTATATGACCTCGCAAATGCCCTAAGACAACATATGACCCAAAGAGGTCAACCAAATATCAAAAATGTAAAATGGGTTCGTAGCAAGTTGTTTGGTATCAATTTTAGCGTTGCAGCTCTTTTTGGTATGCCCCTTATCTTTGGTGCAGTATTTGGTCCGTGGTGACCTTAATTGACCTCTATTGGCCGACCTGTTACGAGTGACGGTGGAAGCTTTTAGAAATTGATGACTAGCTACCCTCTGCATGCCTGGACCAAGTTTTAGACCGATTGCAGATGTGCCGACGAATCCGGGCTAAAACG
>JAOXRU010000532.1 GCA_025800395.1 Flavobacteriaceae bacterium | reverse complement strand
AATAAGCGTGCACTTTCAGATATCATATCTTCAAAACGAAATCGGTGACCCCACTTTCTTATGGACACATCGCCTTCTTTGACAAATTTTTGCCAATTGTCAAAAAATGGACAAAAAATCAATAGTGGAAGTTTGTTTTTTCCCCTTTTCTCTACCCCCACGCGATCGAATTCCGCACACTTTGAAGCTCTGCGAGTTTGGAAATGCAATTATTTAAGATCAGTTTTACCTCAGGGGACTTCAAAAGTGGAATATATTCGTATAATAGATCTACCCAATTAAACTTCGGCAATGCAAGTTTGTTTCCAATGATTCGTTCATAATATTTTTGCACCAACAGCCGGGGAGGTTGTATCAAATGACGAGGACCGATTTCTCAAAATAAGCGTGCACTTTCAGATATCATATCTTCAAAACGAAATCGGTGACCCCCATTTATTTTTGCATTTCTGATACAAGTAACTCATTAGCTATAAGTAGCAGAAGTTTTGTAAAATTATCAATGTTAGAAGATTTTCGCGCGAACATCCTTAAGGATAGTTTGGGCCAAAAATGTGCGAAATCCCTGAGACGTAGCCCCTCTAATATAGCCAATAATGGGCCGTACAAATTTGCTTTGAGCAGCATATATTACCG
>JAOXRU010000475.1 GCA_025800395.1 Flavobacteriaceae bacterium | reverse complement strand
AGGTTGGAAAATTGCTACGCAACTACCAAAAGTAAAGGGAAAAACCTTTACCTATTACGCACCTAACCTACAATATTTCATGGATAGCCCAACTGAATTAAGCAACCACGATGTACGTAGCTTTGAAATACCTTCGAACGGAAAAAACTACCAGATTAAATTTGTACTACACGACCCAGATGCTAGTGATGCACATTTAGACACTTTCTTTGAAAAAGTAAAAAAAGTAGTAATTGCGCAAAAAGAAGTTTTTGGAGAGTTACCAGATTTTGATTATGGTACCTATCAATTTTTAGCTTGCTATGCGCCAACAGCAAGTGGAGACGGTATGGAGCACAGAAACTCCACTATATTAACTACCACTCGTAGTTTGGCTAAAAACGGTATGGAACGCAATATAGGAACCGTTTCTCATGAGTTTTTTCACGCTTGGAATGTAGAGCGATTACGCCCGAAGAACTTGGAACCCTTTAATTTTGAAAAAGCCAATATGAGTGATGCCCTTTGGTTTGCAGAAGGCTTTACCTCTTATTACACCAACCTTATTCTGTGTAGAGCAGGAATCATAAGCCCCAAAAACTACGTAGAAGGTTTAGATGGTGCACTTAACTATGTGTGGCATTCGCCCTCCTTAGCGTATAGAAACCCCATAGATATGAGTAAACTTGCTCCCTTTAAAGATGCTGCTGTTTATATAGATAGAACGGACTGGAACAATACATTCGTCTCTTATTATTCCTATGGTAGTGTGTTGGGCCTAGCCTTAGACTTAGCGCTTAGAGATAAAGATTTAAACCTAGATGATTTTTTTAAGCAATTATGGCAGGCATACGGAAAACTAGAAAAACCATATACTATAGCCCAATTACACCAAAGCTTAAACCAGTATGCCGGAAAAGAATTTGGAGATGCATTCTTTAATAATTATATATACCAAAGCAAAATACCTAACTACAAACAATTGTTTGCCGCTTTAGGTGTACAATTCCATCAACCACATATTACTACTGCTTATGTAGGTGGCAATATTAAACACAATATTATACAGCAATCGTCTTTAATTAACGAACCACTAGCAAAAGCAGGAAT
>JAOXRU010000488.1 GCA_025800395.1 Flavobacteriaceae bacterium | reverse complement strand
ATTAGTGTTTAGAATTGTTGCCCAATATGGATATGCTAATATTCTTTTGGTGCAAATGATAATTAAAATCAAATTACCTACTACAAAACAGCAAGGGCGTATTGCTATGCGCCCCTACCCAAAAATTAGTGTTTAGACTTGTAGCACAATATGGATATGCTAATATTCTTTTGGTGCAAATAATAAATCAATTTATCAACTACAAAACAGCAAGGGCGTATTGCTATACGCCCCTACCTAAAAATTAGTGTTTAGACTTGTAGCACAATATGGATATGCTAATATTCTTTTGGTGCAAATGATAATTAAAATCAAATTACCTACTACAAACAGCAAGGGCGTATTGCTATACGCCCCTACATTGGAACCTTTTTTTTTTAAATGCAAAAGGTATGTCTTTCTTTTTTTGTTGATGGTTGTTGGGATCATTGGATGTATAGGGTATTGCAGGTTTGTTCAAAACGGGCGTATTGCTATACGCCCCTACCTAAAAATTAGTGTTTAGAATTGTTGCACAATATGGATATGCTAATATTCTTTTGGTGCAAATGATAATTAAAATCAAATTACCTACTACAAAACAGTAAGGGCGTATTGCTATACGCCCCTACATTGGAACCTTTTTTTTAAATGCAAAAGGTATGTCTTTTGCTTGTACAAAATGAAATGGTTTTATAACCATCTTTTAACTGGGTGATGTGTTTGCACCAAAATATCAAAACTTTACAAATGATTCTTGGTATCGATATGGCAGGTGGTTGCTGCTTGGGGGCTATTGGGAAGTCTTGACGGCGAAAACTGTAGGCGATATATGGGAGTTGGCATTGTTGCTGGAGGCTTGTTTTGGCTTGTAGGCGATAGATGAAGGCTTGTAGGTCATTTGAATAGACTTGCAAGGCCATTTGCAGTCCTTGATGGGCACTATTCCCCTCTTGTTGGCCACAAAAAAAAAAGGATACCCCTTATAAAATCCCCTAAATACTTGGTCTTTATTGCTTTTGACCCCTTTTATGTAGGTTTTGAGCTACAATATATTGCATTTCACAACAAAAGCTCTTTTTGTTTGTAATATTTTTCTTACCTAAATCGTTTTTATAAAGAACCCCCATGGAGAACTAGCGGTCTATAGCGGCTGTGTATTTCGCCTACTTAAAAAAAAGTATATCTAAAAAAAAACAAGAGTTATGGTAACAGATACCACCCGATTTGAGAATCGGATAGACAAGGCCAATCAATTTGAGATTATCATCCAGACCTTTGAAGCATTTATCAAACATGAGGCCACGAGTTTTGCTGACTTACAGGCATATTTGCAAGCATGCAAGACGCATTACAGTAAATTTGTAATATCGGAGAGCACCTATGAGGAGAAGAATACCCTAAGGTACCAGCGCTATCATGAGGATGAAGATGGACTGATGAAGCGCTTGAAGTACTTCAACAAATACCTACGTGGCAAAACCGCCATAGATGCACGCATACGCGAGCGTGTATCGGCCATTATAAGGAAGCTACGAGGGGTATCTAGCAAGCGCTTAAAAAATGTGGCTGTCCAGACCACAGATAAGACCGAGCAGGATGATGCGGTAAAGGACCGGGTACAACATACCGGAGGCTATGGGATAAAACTTGGTTTTTTGGAAAAGATTGAAAAGAGTTTGGTAGGCTTGGGTCCCACCTATACCCCTATGAATCCGCTCATACAGTTGCAGAGTATAGCGGCATTGCGTGCGGAACTGACCAAGTGCAATGAGGAGGTAACCCTTAGCAAAGACACCTACAAGACCTACCGCAAACTAGGCAGAGAAATGGGCACTTCCCTGATGGAAATGTGCCGCAATATGAAAGATCTGATCGAAGCCGAATTGGGATCAGACTCCAAGGAATTTGCCAGAATACGACATTTTAAATTTAAATAAACACAAGAAACTGTCTTGCTGGTAGTAAGTAGCCTATGCTATTGCAAAGGTCTAAGCAAAACCATGCTAAAATACTAGCGCGCATTTTTTGCACTCCAAATTTTTACCAATGACAAACAATCTATATATATTATCTCTAAAAATGCAACGCCATCATATATATTTTGAGCACGACCGCAAGGGCGACTATATCATATTGGGTGCCTCTACCAATGCGTATTTGAAGTTGCTCGGGAGTTTTTTCTATATTGGTTTGGCTATAGTAGTATTTTTTGTAGCGCTGCATTTGCTACCGGAGATTCCTTCTATATTGGCCATGATTATCCCTGGAGTATTTTTGATTTATGGACTTTTCCAATACCGACAGTACACCAAGCTACGGCAAAACAAAGACACCAAGATCATCAGTAAAGACAACATACAAATAGGTGCTACTGTGTATCCCAAATCGGAGATAGAGAAGCTCGACTATTTGGTAAACATCGATGATGAGGGCCATGCTACGGCTATACTCAAGATACTGACCAGCAAGGCATTTGTTCCCTTGCTGACGATTATAGACAAGAATCCTAACTTGGTGCGTAAGGATATACAATTTATACAACAAGTATTGACAGACTTTATGGATGAGGTGAGCACAGAACACCCGACATCCAAAAGCATATTAAAGACCGTATAAATAGGGAGGTTATTTTTATAAAAAAGCTGTTAATAATGATGGCAGCATGAAGTATACGGAAAAGGCATCGGTTTCTATAGATCTTCCGCATGGTCTAGGGAACAATGGTGTCTTTTCTATTTTTTGGTGGTATGCTGCTTCTATCCCAGGCATGGGGCATTATTTTTTATACCATATGCAATGCATTTATTTTTTTATATAATCCTACTGTTATTGTAATATTTTTTTTATTTTTGTTGTGGTCTTTGTGTTTTTCAGATCTGTAGATCCTTGCACCATGGCCAACTTCCCTTCTCGCTTTCCGCCGTATATAGCTTTTCGATCTGTGCAGGATCGATTTCGATTGGAATCTATTAATTTTGAATATACGAATATGAAACGTACACTTTACCTACTAATGTTTTTGGCAGTCTTGGGCTGCTCTAAGAGTGATGATGACAACCCAGCAGATGCGGGTAAAAATATTTCACCACCAGACTGGATTATCGGGACTTGGTTTTTGGAAGATGGTCCCAATGTTGGTTATAGCTTTCGTTCGGATAATTTTTGTTTGGCTACGGCCACCCAAAAAAGCTGTTTTAAAGAGCTTGTAAAAACGAATAAAGATGCAGAAATAACGGAAAGCAAAAGTGAGGACAGCTATAAGATAGACATTACGCTAACCAGCGCTTTGAGCTATAACTACGAATTTAAGAAGCTATCGCCCACGAAGTTACAATTGGTAAACAGCGATATATCGGGCACCGATGACATCTATATAAAGCAATAGCCAGCTTTAGGGCTTGGGTATAGGCATGCGATTTATAATTTTTAGCAATACCACATTGCGAGACCTATACTCTGGTGAATTGGATATACCACAAACGCAGTGGTTTTTGATTTTCTAAGACCAGGCAAGGCTTCTGACATCTCTTTTATGCGTCTTTCGGTATACAAACTATTGCAATCTCACTGCAATATAGGCTTTTACCTTCCCATAGATGTAGGTTTTGATCCGTTGGCTATTGTGTTTGGTCTGCAAGCTCCCATGTCTTTTTTGTAGGTTTTATCTTTGATTTTTTACCTTTTTTTTAACTATATTTGTGGTATTAATATTTCAAATATTTGGTTTTATGAAAAATCTACTATTCCTATTTCTCGTCCTAGTCTCTACAGTATTAAGCGCCCAAAAAATAATAGATACCACTATGGTGGATTTGCCTTATATTGGTAAAATGGGCGGTTCCCATATGCTAAATTGGACCTTGGATAAAGACCAAATACATATACATACTTACAGTCATATACCAGGAGATCAAGTATTGATAAATACAAATGAAGTAGAAAAAGCCAAAGAAAAATACGAAAAGAAAACATTTTTTGGGAAGTTATTAGCCGGTATAGCCAAAGATCAACTCTACTCCCATACAGTGATTCCCGTGGTGATGCACGGGCGTTTGTCTACCCATGATCTAGGTCTAGAAGATAGTAAGACAGTTCTTTTTCATAAGGTAGATAAAGTGAAAGAAGGCTATAAAGTGTATTTCCAAAAAAAATCTGGTATGGCCAATTTGAATTCCTCCTTTATATCTGGCACCCCTATCGACTACCACTATAGCCAGCTAAACGAGGCGCTTCCCCGTGCACCAGAGTATGACAAAGATTTGCTAGAATATTCTACAGTAGAATTTAAGGGAAAAGGTCTATTAGGACTAAAAGATATAAAGCCGGTACTCATAACAAAAAGTGCGATTTTCACCTATGAAGATCGCAAAGGCTATATTACCAAAACCGAAACCGAAGACACCGAAATTTTAGGAGATGACAGTCGATTACAAGACTATCAGTTTATACGAGATGCCACAGAGACCTATGATGGAAATACGTTTGCCTGGTTTATGAAAAAGAAAGATTTTTCGAAGTACAAACTTGCTATTGTAAGCAAATCGGGAGAATTTAAGGTAATACCTTTTGAATTTGCTACGGCAAGAAAACTACAGACCCAAAATAAAGCAGTGTACGATAAAGACCTCCATCTAAAAGGCGTACTGCATACTTTTGGCTACCATCGCAAGGGAAAAAAACAGAGAGATATTTATCCAGAAAACACATTTGACATTATCTATATGGATACTTCTGGTAATATAAAATTGCAAACCAAAGCAACCCATGGAACCTTAAAAAAATATCGTCGTGTAATTACACCTATAGTGGTAATTGATAAGGGGAATGGGCAACTAGAGTTTATAAACAATCACATCCTAAGTATTCTAAAAGGCAATTACGAAAAATTCACCTTAGACGCCAATGGCGCAATTTCTGTTTCTTTTTCGCAAAACAATAGTGAAAATAAAGGAGATGAATTGTATAATTACTACGATTACCTAACAGATTTTAATCGTATTTATAAAATAGGTGACCGCTATTTTATACAAAAAACAATAAGTGAACAAGTTTCTATTCAGAAAAATCTTGGACAAGGGCAGACTGCTACGGTAAAAAAGCCAAATGATGTGGCTATAAACTTAACCATGTTGGATATGGATTGGAAACCACTATCCTTTATAAGTATGCCAGTAGCATCTAATCCAGTAGAACACTTACAATGGCAAACTATAGTATCTACAGATGATCTTATAGTAAAGCTAGCACATAAAGGCCGTATTTATTATATGTATAAATTGCAACAAACCGCCAATGGTCCAAAGATGACCATTAAAGAAATAGCATCGCCCTACAACAAAAAAGCAACAAAGCAGCTCTATTTTGGTAGCTATGCACTAGACTATGCATTGGTAGATAAAGAACAAAGCGTATTTTATATCATGCATCAATTTTATGATACAAAAACCTATGGCGAAAAAGTATTAGACAAAATAGGGATTACGAAGGTATCGTATCCATAGTTGCTTAGAAAATTCAGCACTATTATCATTTTAGATGCACTTTAGGTTTCTACTGCAACATGGCTTCCAAGACCTCTTTTATGCGCTTGGCAGTATGTTTTTTTGTTGAGAGTAACTTCAATTCTTACACAATATAAGGTCAGAAAAATCTAGAACAGCAATATTGGATAAAAAAAATTGGGAATAGGATTTTTATAGCGCCAAAAGAAATAGGAAAACGAAGGACAATTGCAGAGACCAAGGATTTTTGATCTCTGCCCTATAATTGATTTTTATTTGTTAATTCACAGCGAATCCTCTTACCGTTATAGATGCCCTTTGGTTTCCTCTGGGTTCTACATTTCGTATTCTTACCTTTGTTTGGCGGTTGCTTTGTATAGTTTCCTTTTTCTCCGTGGTGCGTCTATCCATCAACACCCCTTCTTTACCAGGTATTATGCGCCAACCAGAGCCGTTTTTTTCATATATCCAATAAGCGATATCTACAAAACCACTTTTTTTAATTACTATTTCTGCACTACCAGTACAAGAACGGTTTAATACAAAATCGCTTCCTTGTTGTGGTCGTATATTTCCGCTGTAATTCCCATTGGTTTTTTGCAAAGATTTGTTGTTTCCAATAAGTTCTAATTCATAACCAAAAGTATGCCCTACAGATTGGTTTATAATTTCTACCCGCATATTCTTTACCGCATTGGAATTTGCAGGATAATTAAAGGTTATGGTTCTCCAGCTATTTGTATTTCCTTTTCCAGACGGAAAATCTATGGTACGACTTTTCTGCTGGTTGTCTTCAAAGAAAATAACTTGCGTTCTTGCTCTACCAGATGTTTTTTTGACTCTAACCGTTAGTGGTCCTTTAGTAAACTCAAAACGCACTTTGGCTGGGGCAGCAGCCATTACCCTGCCCGATCTTTCTTTAAATACCTGCGGACATTCTGCATAAGACACAGCATACTTTTGTGCCTGTGCTGCATTCGTACTAGTAAATACCATGGCTAGTACCAAGATGAAATGACATAAAATAGGGGCTTGTTTGTTTCTGTTTTTTGCAATCATAATAATCGTTATAATGTTCTGTTACAAAACTACCAACACATTAATAATATGGCATCTAAGATTTCTATGATTCTCAAAAAATATGGGTTTTCATGTAGTAGAGACAAACGGTCGATGTTATTTACGAGGTTTCCCTAATTTAATCCATAAAAAAAGAGGCGTCATGTAATACGCCCCTTATATTCTTAATAAACTATTTATCCTTATTTTGGATCCAATATTTCGTTGATACGGGCTACGATATCCTGCAAGTGAATGCGAGAGATACGATTAGAAGCTCTTCCTGCAGCACTTCTGGCAGCAGAACGAATGGTTTTAAGCTCTGCACGTACCAATGCCCGAAGATCTGACTGGCTTGTATTCAGAGCGGTTCCTTTTCTATATCCCCCAAGGTTAGTACCTTTACTTAGGTTTTTAGCTTTCATTAAATATGCCAAACGGTCTATATAGGCACGTTGTAAATTTCTTCTATACGGATCTATATTTACACGTCCGTAAAGCTCGGTCCATACACCTTTTCGCAAGTCGTTAAATAAGCTAGTTGCCGTATATGCATCTCTACCATTTAGTACCTCGTTTTCCATTACACGTGCCAATCGACCTACGCCCAGCACCCTGTTTAAAGAACGTACCTGATAGCTGCGCAAACGCTCCACAGAACCAGCCCATTCTATTTTGCTAAAAATATTTTTGTCTATCAACCAAGTAGGTGTTTTAAACAACTGCTGGTTTAGGAATTTCACTGCCTTACGCTGGTGGTTTTTATCCACGTGGGTGTATACAGCACCATCTTGTTCTGCTGTTTTGTACATTTCAATTACTCCACCAACATTGGAAGAGACATGTCCCATATAGCGGTTAAACTGACTTAATAAGTGTCCATACATCGTTTTTAGGTCGGCATAGTCTTCTCCCTCTTTGGTAGCCCATTTTTCTAGCTTAGGCAAAATACGCTTTAGGTTTTTAATACCATAAGAGCTAGCCAACATGGCATCGTCTCCTATATCCTCGGTTTGAGCGGTTGGATCTACCACATCCCCTACCTGCTGATGTCCGAAACGATATACAGGATCTCCGGCATGCTCCAATATCCAAGCATTCAATGTCGGTTTTTCATCAACTCCAGTCTTGGCATGATGTATCGGACGATATCCCCAATTGATGGCGTACTTATCATAAGGTCCAATATTTGGCATTAGAGCCACACCTTTATCTTCTGGTTGTGCCACATAATTAAAACGAGCATAGTCCATAATAGAAGGCGCAGTACCCATTTTAGAAGTAAAATCCGCATTGCGCAGGTCTTCTACCTTGTATGCAGAGCTACTTCCCATATTGTGCGGTAAGCCAAGAGTATGCCCCACTTCGTGCGAAGACACAAAACGAATTAAACGTCCCATCACCTCTTGCTTAAACTCCGTGCTTTGCGCATCTGGATTTATAGCCGCAGTTTGTATGAAGAACCAACCTTGCAGTAGGCTCATCACATTGTGATACCAGTTAATATCACTCTCTAAAATTTCTCCAGACCTCGGATCGCTGACATGCGGTCCATTGGCATTAGGAATAGGCGATGCCAAATAACGCACTACAGAATAACGCACATCCTCTGGGCTCCATTCCGGGTCTTCCTCTGGCGTTGGAGGCTCTTTAGCAATAATCGCATTTTTAAAACCAGCTGCTTCAAAAGCCACTTGCCAGTCTTCGATACCTTGTTTAATATACGGTTTCCAAGCCTCTGGTGTGGCACGGTCTACGTAGTAAACAATAGGTTTTTTTGGCTCTACCAATTCACCACGTTTAAACTTCTCCATGTCTTCCTCTTTCACTTCTAGCCTCCAACGATCTAGGAAGGTAACCGTTTTACTTTTTTGAACATCCAGACCATAATCTGTACTTCTAGAAGTAAACCACCCTACACGTGCATCGTGGTAACGACGTTTCATCGGCTCTTTTGGCAATAAAATCATAGAATTACTCATTTCCAAAGAAATAGAGCCTACATGTCCGTTAGACGGTGCGCCCTTAGAAAAATAAGTTTTTACATGACGGGTTTCTATATTTTGCGGATAACTACTAATACGCTCTATAAAAGAACGGCTTGCATCTAATCTACTAACTTTATACCGTTTTCTTTGAAAAATTGGAAACCCGAGTGGCTCTACGTCTTTGGTGTACAAAGGTGTAGCGTCAATAACCGTTTGTGTACTATCTTTAGAGAAAGCTTTAATAGGAAAACTAAACAAAATAGGCTCAAAATTTGAGTTTACTACCGCCTCATGTATAGGCAAAGAATCTGCCGCCACATTGTTATAAGAAACCACACGCAGCAATACCTTTTTGGCTTTTTTCTCCCATCGGAGAACTTGGGTGTTTTGCTTACCACCACCAAAACCAATACCGTTTGCAGTTTTAGCAATACGCGTTACCATCAACATTTCGCGTCCAAACAAACTATCTGGAATTTCATAGAAGTAATTCTCATCTATGCGGTGTACATCAAACAGACCTTCATCTGTTTTTGCCTCCTTAGTAACTACTTTATCGTAGGGCTTAATAGCACCTTTTTTTGGCTTATTCTTTTTGGCCATAGCCGCTGCTTTGGCTTTTTCTGCTGCAGCCTTCTTCTTACTACCGCAAGACGAGGCAAATACAAGGCCAAAAAGCACAAGCAACATCCATACTTTTTTCATATGTGTATCCGTTTAAGTTAATTTTGGGTTAAATTAAACAACTCCCGCACAATCAAGGCTTGTCTATAACATTTTAAGTTTTCTTTAACTTAATTTTTGCCAGAGAATTCCCTTGTTGGTCCGCAAATCCTTTCACGTTCCATAAATTTTTATCATCTTCCCTCTAGTCTATTAAAATCTCAATGGGCCATGCCTCACTTAGTCGTTCGGCACCGGGCTCTCCCCCATACTCCTCGCCCCCAGTAGTAGATACGAACGGCCGTTCGCATCTACTACTGGGGGCTGTGGGGTATTTCCTCCCATCCCTTGTCCGCCTTCTATCCAACCATATCTAATTTCAAACATCTCCTTTTCGGTTAAATATTTGCAACTAACATTTATGGAAAAACCTCGGAAACATCAAGCAAATAGGTCAGAAAAAAAGTATAGTAGATCGCTACAAGCCAACGCCCCACAACTATATAGATGAGGCTGTATTTAAACATTTACAGTATCGCTAGTATATGGTGTTCTTTTAACCTCCTCATTGCAAGTTGACCTTTATAATAGCAAAAAAAAATCCGCAACTATAGTTATAATTGCGGATTTTTAAAAAAAGGCGACGACCTACTCTCCCACCAGTGGCAGTACCATCGGCGCTAATGGGCTTAACTTCTCTGTTCGGAATGGTAAGAGGTGAGCCCCATTGCTATAATCACCTTAAATCTTTCGGCAACCCTATAAGGATTCCGTATATGTTAACATATTGAGATAAGAAAAAAGACGTTTTTGTGTCTTAAAATAAAAAGAGCGTACAATAAGCTTATGGGTTATTAGTACTACTCGGCTAAGACATTACTGCCTGTACACCTATAGCCTATCAACGTTGTCATCTTCAACGACCCTTTAAAGAAATCTCATCTTGTGGTGGGTTTCGCGCTTATATGCTTTCAGCGCTTATCC
>JAOXRU010000059.1 GCA_025800395.1 Flavobacteriaceae bacterium | reverse complement strand
TTTAACCATTAAAGCAGACGAGGTAACGTTTTCCGGAAGTTTTTCTAAGTACGCCTCTGTACCCTGTTTATCTATTGCCGCAAAGGCTAGCTGTATTTTAACCTACGACATGGAAGAATCGCTAGACTTAGGTAGTGTTGCTTCCTATACCTTGCTAAATGTGCAATACCTAAAAACCAATTAGGTGCCTATTTAGTGGCATGGTAAACTATTTTTCTATTTTTGTAGAGTGCTTGTTTAACCAAACAACAACTAACAAAACACCCATGAAAAAAATTATCTTTTTACTGGCAATTGCCAGTACGTTTACGGCTTGTAAAACTGCCACATCTACTACCAAAACCACCAAAAACATGCCTGCCAACACTGCCAAAGAGGTGGTATTGGCATTCGGATCTTGTAATCGTGTAGATTTGCCTAACAACCTTTGGGACGATGTGCTACAAGACCAACCCGATGTATGGATATGGGGCGGCGATGTTATTTATGCCGATACCGAGAATATGCCCAAAATGCAGGCCATGTACAACCAACAATTGGCGCATCCGGGCTATGCAAGCCTAGTAAAAAGCATACCCGTTATTGGTACCTGGGACGACCACGATTACGGACTAAACGATGGGGGTCGTGAGTATAAAAAACGTATAGAAGCCCAGCAATTGTTTCAGGATTTTATAAACGTTCCTAAAAACAACAGATACAGAAATATTCCTGGGGTGTATAGCACCTATACTATTACACATACGCTGGGTAAGGTAAAGATTTATGTGCTAGATACCCGATATTTTAGAACCAAACTTACACCAGACCCTGCACCCAATAGAAGGTACCAACCTAGTACCAAAACTACAGACACCATGCTCGGAGAAGCACAGTGGCAATGGCTAGAGAAAGAGCTCGAAGCTTCCGATGCCGACTATAATGTGTTTGTAAGTAGTATACAATTCCTTTCGGGCGAACACGGTTTCGAACGCTGGCAAACCATGCCCCACGAAATAAAACGACTAGAAACGCTATTGGTGCAATACCAAATAAAAAATGCCATGGTACTAAGTGGCGACAGACATATCTCGGAATTTTCTAAAAAAAGCATCCCAGGACTCCCCTACCCGCTTATCGATTTTACCTCTAGTGGACTTACCCATGTATACGAAGAATTTAGTGGCGAACCTAACCAATACCGCACCGGAAAAGTAGTAAACAAATTGAGTTACGGACTGGTAAAAATTAACCTAAAAACCAAAAAAGCAAGCTTCCTAATGCGTGGAAACAACCAACAAACTTTCGAAAAACTAGAAATACAGTATTAGAACGTTGTAGGTTGAATTTTGAATGTCTTATTATCTAAATCAATACCATAAGCTGGCAGCTATAACCAACAATCCAAGATTAACTCTAGATAACAATTTGGTAGAAAATGCCATTCGCCCCATGGCACTAGGAAGAAAAAACTACTTGTTTGCAGGCTCGCATAAAGCAGCCCAACATGCAGCCATGCTGTATTCCTTTTTCGGCAGTTGCAAAACCCAAGGGATCGATCCCCTAAAATGGCTATCCCAAACCTTAGAACAAATCCCCGACCATAAAGCTAACCGTCTAGAAGAACTCCTCCCTGGATACTCCCGAAAAAAATAAGGTGTAGTTCGTTGGGTGGATACGTTTAACGAACATAAGATACTGCCCTTTTCAGAACAGTATCTTTTTATTAACTAACTGATATTCAAAGCCCTTAATTTCTAAAACCTAATAAGTGCCAATTTACTACACTACCCATTTCGTTGAATAGAAATAAAGTGAAGAACTTGATAAAAGCCTTCAAATGGCTCCCCGCTCTCTAATAACAATAAATGATTCTTACCTTCTTTTTCTTTTAATAATAATCTTGTAAATTCTTTTTTATCTTTAACACCAAACCTAAATTCATCATCAATCGCCAAACTTACTTTTTTTATATTATTATTATCAATAATTCCTGCGATAGAATCTCTCTTATAAAATAGTCTCTGATTTGTTAAAAATGTCCATTTAGAAAAGCCTAAATAACATAATATTAATCCCTTTTCATCATCTCTTAATGTTACGGATAACATATCACTAAACTTATCATAGACTTTTGTATTTACAATTTTAGTAAATTCTCCTTCTCCTCCTTTCCTTTTAAATATTGATAATAAAGTAGAAGATTTCGCTTTTTTTATCATAATTTATTTATCTTAAAGTTTTTTGCAATAGAATTCCATTATTTGTCTGTTTAAATGAATATCCAAAGCGCTTCATTATATTAGGATTCAAAAAGCCCTTATTTATAACTGAAGACCCAAAAATAGAAATTTTATTTGCACCTGCTTTTAAAGCTTCAGATTCAAGACTATTAACTAAAGTCCTAAAAGCCGATAAGCTTTTGGTTTCTGTTTGAATTAAAAATATGTTTCTCGTAAATGTCTTTCCAACTAAACCTTTTGTTCCATATATAGAGTATTCCCCCATTTTCTCCGCTCCCTTGAATAAAGCTTGAGAAAAAGTTTCTTCGGAGAGATCAACGAGACCTTTTCTTACTCCGTTCGATCTTACAAAAAATGAACCTAAGGCTCTTAAAGAACCTAGCATAAATACAGGAGAATCAAAGCCCATAGCATTTATATTTCCTCTAGCCAAAGGAACTTTCCCTCCATAATACGAATAAGCTTTAATTGCCCAACCAACCATAGTTTTAAAAACTTCATCTGTAAAACCATATTTATGAAGTGATTCTATAGAAGCTTGTCCTTGACCAATTGCCCTGATTCTTTTTCTAAACAATTCGAAATAATCCCTTTGTGAATACCAACCCGCTTTAGAACCGCCAAATAAACCTCTATGATAATATAATGTCTCAGAAGTTAGAGGTCCATCAACTCCTAATTGTACACCGGGAACTTGTTTAGTTTGCCCTTCTTTTGGACAATCATCACAAAAGCCACCTTCTCCGTTAGAATTCCAAGTAGTTCTCCCGTTTTCTGGGGTAGCATCCCAAGCCTCTTGTATTGAACTAACTGTTGTCGTTCCTGAAGGATCTGCAAAATACACTGGGTTATTATCAAATGCAGTATAGCTGGACATATTGAAATGTGTAACTGGATCAATAGTAGTCCATCTGGCAATAGTAGGATCATAATTTCTCGCTCCAAAATCATAAGAGTCTAAACCTAATTCTTTTGATAATTCCTTTCTACCAAACCCAAACTTCTTCGCCGTAGCATTCCCAAGCGGGGAGTTTGCAAAATTATACCCCCTATGCTGCAACCCAAAAGGATAATAATTCTTTTCATCTAGTATTACTAAATCAACAGGCTGGGTAACCTCATTTTGATTTGCATCTTGGTAGGACAGTCGGATGTTTCCTAAGTGATCCTTAAACCGGTATGCAAAAAGCTTTTCAAAGAACTAGGATAAAAATAGGGAATTTATTGGGATTGGTAGTAAAATAGCTTTTAGCTTTAATGTTATAAGTATTTAAAGTTGAAAGTGAATAGATGATAGATCGTTATTAGTTAGATCTTTCAAAAAACACCAACAATCATTTCTATACAGTACAGAAAAATAACACCCCAATGTAGGGGCGTATAGCAATACGCCCTCAGCCCCAACCATAGCTGTACATCCCAATATGGATAAGCC
>JAOXRU010000476.1 GCA_025800395.1 Flavobacteriaceae bacterium | reverse complement strand
GGAAAAAAGGGCTATTTATTGGGGTGGTTTTAAATTAGAAATGGTATTAGACGCCCAACCTAATAAAATGTTTAGAACACTATTATTTGCCTTATTATTTTTTGGCACATTTTCTTATGGCCAAAAAGGAGCTGCATTGCCAAACAATTGCACTAGCGCCATAGAAGTATGCGGTTCGGAAGTAATTGTCTCCAACAGCTCTGGCACAGGCACACAAGAACTATCCGCTAGCAACACTTGTAGCTCACAAGAACACAATAGCTTATGGCTCCGATTAGAAATAATACAAGGCGGTACTTTAGGTTTCGATCTTACCCCAGAAAGCAACGATATTGAGGTAGATTATGATTTTTTCCTATTTGGTCCTAAAATACGTTGCGACAGTATAGGGCAAGCTATCCGCTGTTCTACTACAAATCCGGCAATGGCAAATCTTTCTCATAACAGAACAGGAATGAAAAACTCGGAAGGAGATACCTCCGAAGGACCTGGACCAAACGGGAATAGCTATGTAAAATCTGTAGATGTACTTCCTGGCGAGGTATATTTTTTGGTTATCGATCGCCCTATCGGAAATAGTCCTTTTCAGTTAGAATGGACTGGCAGTGCCACCCAAGGAAGCGGCGCCTTTAAAGAAGGTCCTACAGCAAATAAAGCACCAGATTTAGAACGTTGTAGCATAAGCGGAATAGCAGATTTTGATCTGAGCGCACAAAACACTAGCATAAACACCAATAGTAGCATGCAAATAAGCTATCACGATTCTAGAGCGGATGCCATAGACAATATAGATAGTTTACCCAATACATATACGAGCAATAAACCACTACAAGAAATATTTGCAAGGGTTTTTAATCCGTTAACCAAATGTTTTAGTATTAGCTCTTTTACACTAAGGGTAAGAGGAGCGCCAAATATAGCCACACCAACGCCGCTGCAAGTATGCGACAGCAATGCAAACAATACAGAAATATTCGATTTAAACAGGAAAAACATCGAAATCCTTAATGGACTTTCCGCTGCATCTAACACCATAAGTTTTCATGCAACAGAAGCCGAAGCAAATATTAGAGCAAATCCGCTACCATTGCTTTATAACTCTGGAGAAATTACCA
>JAOXRU010000446.1 GCA_025800395.1 Flavobacteriaceae bacterium | reverse complement strand
AGGTACATCGGTACCTCTAGGATTAAATTCCGCTAATCGGTGGGTTTCTATAAACATCGGACTTTCTATAGTATCCCTTACCGCAGTAAATGCAGGATTAAAACGTTCTACATGACCTACCTGTCCTTTAACTAGGAACTGTTTGGCCAAATCCACCAATTTTTCTGCTTCTTTTAAAGAATTAGCTATAGGTTTTTCTATAAAAATGTGCTTCCCCTTTTCGATGGCCATTTTTGCACAATCGAAATGGGAGAGGGTAGGAGTTACAATATCTACTACATCTACGGCTTCAATTAATGCTTCTATAGTAGGGAAGTAGGTGTATCCATATTCTTCTTCAATTTTTTTAGCATTAGCTGCATCGGTATCATAAAATCCTACCAGCTGATAAGCTGTAGATTGTTGTAACAAACGCAAATGTATTTTTCCTAGGTGTCCAGCACCCAAAACTCCCGCTTTTAGCATAGATTAGTGTTTTAAGCAAAAATACGATTAACTATTGATTTGTTAAAAAAAACCATCGAATTAACACATATTTTTAGTTAATTTTATCCCAACTAATCTACAAGAACTTGAAGGATACATTTAAACATAGAGGAAAGCGCAATCTTTTGGTGGATACAATAAGACAGAAGGGTATCGAAAACTCCAAGGTAATAGATGCGATAGCAAAAATTCCAAGGCATTTGTTTATGGATAGTAGCTTTGAAGATCATGCCTATCAGGATAAAGCTTTTCCAATTGCGGCTAATCAGACGATTTCGCAACCATATACTGTGGCTCGCCAGAGCGAGTTGCTAGAAATACTTCCAGGAGAAAAAGTATTGGA
>JAOXRU010000439.1 GCA_025800395.1 Flavobacteriaceae bacterium | reverse complement strand
CCACCGCCACTCCCCTCCAAAAAAAATAAGCGCTCTCGAAAATAAGCCCCCCAAATCTCAGATGCAAAAATCCTTCCGATAACAAACCCTCCTTAATATAAAAGCCAATGGACTGTTACTGCTAGCTGTTTTAGGCTGTTTTTGTAGTGTTTTAGGTCTTTTAGGCTGTTTTTATTATCAAGCCCAACCTATTTTTAAACGCAAAATTCCTTCCAATAATAAGCTCCGAAAATAAGCCCAGCAAAAAAGCCTTTTGAACAAATATAACCCCATGGCTTATCATCGGAATTTTACGGTATGACATTGAAATAAACACAATTAGTAAACTTTGTCCTCGTCCTTTTATTGTAGACTTTCCGTCTCTTCCTCGAGGTCTTTGAGCTTGTTTATTAAACCGTCAATTTCTGCGAATTTCTACAGTCAGTGCCAATCTAACTAAAAACTATTCCTTCTTTGCTTTGGAGGCATATGAATCAAATATATCGGAAACTTGGAGCTGTACCAGCGTTCAATTTCAATTGGAAGTTAATTGTACAAAAGGAGAAGACTCTCCACATATTTAGCCTCAAAACTTATTGGCAATAACAAAAAAAGACACTGAAATTGAAGGAGTCTCCAGCTATATCACGAGAAAGCCCTTTAGCGCTCCTCAAAACTGTGTGCCTCCACAATATATACATCTGCTGTCGTAGAGGAGGGGAACGAATCGACTATGACCACATTACTCTCAAAGAAACGTCCAGAAGTCGTGGTTTCGCTTGGAGTCTTCATTTTGTGTCCCATTTGCGGAGGAAAAGAACCCTGTCTGCTCAAAACCCGCCCAAAGGCCTGAACAGGCCTCAGTGCAATGATTTGTGGTCGCCTTTTTCTCGAGAATCTTTTCAACGTGTCTTTAAATATCGGCATCCTAAAACTGTAGACGAATGGATTGACCGTAGAATTTGCC
>JAOXRU010000433.1 GCA_025800395.1 Flavobacteriaceae bacterium | reverse complement strand
GCTCAAAGTGTTTACGGCCCGTTTCTATTATGTTAGCCACGACAATGCCACAACAACCTGTAGAGCGGCTATGAAGAGACCTTTAGAAAACTTGGAGGTGTACAATTATCCCCATCGGCAAACCGAAGACCTTTACGATACCAAAACAAGTCGAGAGCTGCAGTGTCTTCGATCGTTGCAAGTCTAGTTCTGACAGAATTTGGGAAAATGTGTTAAAATCGTGTGCAATGAGGGCTAAAAAAAAGAGCGGAAAGAATGAGAGAACTAATTGGTAAACAGTGCAAAAAAAGTCTACAAGACGAAACACCGCCTGATTAGACCAGATATAAGATATTGGCGAAACTCAATGTTCGAGGTAGCCACAAATATTGGAACCGGGACTGTGGACTACTGGCTATGGATTATGGATCAGAAACTACGGGCTACTTTAGGACAATAATTTAGCGGCATGATTTTTTTTTGTTTTGGCATAATTGCAAAGCTAACACGGGCACCCATGTGTACTCGCGCATGAGTAAAGGCTACTTGCAGCCTCTTGTTACTCATGCGCGGTAGCGGCATGAGTTGAGGTTTCGGC
>JAOXRU010000430.1 GCA_025800395.1 Flavobacteriaceae bacterium | reverse complement strand
CATTTACACTACGGAAAATTTTTGGTACGGCCTCGGATAAAAATGGTACATGTACCAAAAATGGTTCAGCTAGGGTAAATTTTGTAGTGTAAAGGACTTTGCAGTACCAAATGTTATCCCTGCCGAACCAAAATTTCACCCATGCTCGGCCCTTGTGAAAAGGTAGTCCGAGTCTGGGTGAAATTGGTATGGGTGCCAGAAATATTAGTCTGGCTCGGATGAAATGTGTAGTGTAAACGTTTGACCGAGCCGAACCAACCTTTTTCGGAGGAGCCTTCATCTCTTTGGTCATGAGCAGGAATCTTACTAAGCATGCGTAGAAGTTTTATTCAAGATGGCTAACGCAAAGTCAGCAAAGCAAAAGTCGACTTAAAAATCTCGTGGTGTACTCTGGAAAAATACGGACACTAGTGAGCTTCTTCTTGAAGTCATAAAATAGGAAACGATACTTCTCAGTTTGGATAACGCATAAAAGCCTAAAAAGAAAAGAGGATGCATATAGAAATGTTCAATTAAAGTTAGAAAACAAGGATAAAATTGACTTATTTCCAAAACGCACCAGTGAAACAGGTTTATTGACCTCTGTTGATCATATTGATCATATCCCAGTTACAGACGTCCTCTTTTTGAGGAGGTACCC
>JAOXRU010000414.1 GCA_025800395.1 Flavobacteriaceae bacterium | reverse complement strand
TGCCCCATGGGTGGGGCAAAACGCCCACCCGTATGGGGCAAAACGCCCACAGTTCGAAAAATCAATAATTTCCTGGCATGTATGTAGTATATACCAAAAATACCAGTAGATGCAAGTAATGAGTAGCTTGCCTCTCCACTGAAGCCTAAAACATCGGAGGGGACGACATTCAAACCCTACTTTTTTATCGGTATAGACATTCCGGCCGATTGGGACTCCCTTTTCTTTCCAGGGAAAAATAAACTATGTGTTCCTGACCGAGTTGCCGCGTAAAAACACGGATAAAGAATGGGACAGCATTCCCTGATTCACGTGAAAACAAAATACTACCCGAAACTTCTTTTAAAAGTATCGACAACTTCACGCTTAGACCTTTCATTGAAATGGGTGGGCGCTTTGCCCCACTTGAAAGTGGGCGTATTACCCCATCTTGCCCTTCAACAACTTATTGCACTCCTTCTCGAAACATTGCAAATGAATATCTTGCAAACATCCATTTTCTTGCCTCTCACTTCCCTCCTATTATATCGGTAAAAACTCACAGTCCTCCTCAAATTAAATCCGGTAAAGTTTTGCAAAGGAAATAAAGTATAAAAAGGGATCAAACCTCGAAAAATTATTATTCGCTGTGGCATAACCACAGTATCGCACCTATAGCTTCGAAAAAAGAATATGAGGTTATGACATCGAAGGCCTTCAAAATGGCTATTTTGAATTTTCCGAAACATCACCAGTCTCAGAGATTTGAGGGGTGGGAGTTTTTTACCCGCCAAGGGCGCTTTGCTTCACTCTACCCTACTATCTCTCATTTTCA
>JAOXRU010000396.1 GCA_025800395.1 Flavobacteriaceae bacterium | reverse complement strand
ACTCAAATTTTGCAAAGATTTTTTAAGATAGCTCCCTACTTCTAAAGCGTTTTTTTGTAGGCCTTCTCGTTTTACGGTTTGTAATACAGCGGTTCCGATAGCGCAGGACACCGGATTGCCTCCAAAAGTATTGAAGTATTCCATACCATTAGCAAATTTATCTGCCACTTCTTTAGTACACACCACCGCCGCTATAGGATGACCATTGCCTAAAGGCTTTCCAATAGTAACAATATCGGGTACTACTCCATATAACTGGAAACCCCAAAAACTTTTACCCAATCTTCCACAACCTACTTGAACTTCATCCGAAATACAAAGTCCCCCAGCGGATCGTACAGCTTCATAAGCCTTTGGTAAAAAACCTTTTGGCAAAGGTATTTGCCCTCCACAAGAAATAATTGGTTCTAATATTAATCCAGCAAGTTGCCGTTTTTTAGCATTTATTTTCTGAATCTGTTGTTCTATTTCTTTCGCATATTGAAAACCTGCATCTTCGCCACGATATTTACCCCGAAATGCATCTGGTAAAGGAAATATATGTGTATGTTCTGGCGCACCACCACCACCTTTGCCATCGAATTTATAGGATGAAACATTAATACACATATTGGTATTGCCATGATAACCCGCTTCTGAAGCGATAATATCCTTGGCACCAGTACTGGCTTTTAGCATGCGAATTGCCAATTCGTTGGCTTCACTTCCCGAATTTACAAAATGTACTACTTGTAAATCCGATGGCATGGTTTCTAGAAGTTCTTTTGCCAAGATTTG
>JAOXRU010000391.1 GCA_025800395.1 Flavobacteriaceae bacterium | reverse complement strand
ACGAACTGTACTTTATAGTCTAGACTAGGATCTAGGTCTGTAAAGCTATAGTTACCATTGGCATCTGTGGTTGTGGTTGCAATAGGAGCAGCCCCATCACAAGTCCATAGATTCACAGTTACCCCAGCAATACCTTCTTCACTTGGATCTTGGATACCATCCTGATCTTCATCGTTGAATACGGTATCACCGATAGTTGCTTTAGGAATATACATTCCAGCATCTACAGTAGTATTATTTTCTCCTGGGTTTACATCAATACAAGCAGTAACACCATCTTGTCCAGCATCTGAATCTGCAGCATCATCGCTACCAGCATCAGCTGGAGACAACACATAATCGTTAGGAGTTACGAACTGTACTTTATAATCTAGACTAGGATCTAGGTCAGTAAAGCTATAGTTACCATTGGCATCTGTAGTAGTAGTTGCAATAGGAGCAGACCCATCACAAGTCCAAAGATTCACAGTTACACCAGCAATACCTTCTTCACTTGGATCTTGGATACCATCCTGATCTTCATCGTTGAATACGGTATCTCCGATAGTTGCTTTAGGAAGATTAATACCTATATCAACATTAGGTATACTTGTTTCTTCAATAGGGAAGCAAGCACTTACTCCCGAACTATTAATATCAGAATCTAATGCATCATCGCCTTTATCTTGTGGAGAGAACACATAATCAGCTGGGAGATTACCAACTTGAATATAATAGTCACCAGATCCAGGACAAACTTCTAAATTATAATATCCTGGTTTTCCATCTTTAGTGGTGGAAGTTGTAGTTGCGATTAAAGCACCGCCATTATTATTTCCATTTTCACATTCGAATAGTGATATGGTTACATCATTTATTCCTGGTTCCCCTGCATCTTGTATACCATTTGCATTTAGGTCGTCCCATACAAAGTCACCGATAGAAACTTTATCTTTCACAGTAACATTAACAACATCTTGAGCGGTACATCCTGCACAATTTTGAACCGTAACTGTATAACTAGTGGTTTCTGTTGGACTAACTGTAATAGAAGGTCCGGTTTCTCCATTAGACCACAAATAGGTTAGTTCGCTTGCAGGTTTTTCGATTGGTGTAAGATTACCAAACCATTCGCTACAAGAACCAATAGTACCACCTAGCCATCCACCTATACCGTATTGTCCAGGAGTAAACCCAGCACCATCGGCAAGTATAAAGTGTTGTTTAGATTCCTTTTTTTCTAGTGTGTAAGAAACACCACCGTAGGTAAATGTTCCGCTAAAATTCTGATAGAAAGTTCGGTTGGCGCCAACATTATTGATATAACAACTACCATCCCATGTTGTGCCAGAATGTTCTTTACCGCTTAAATTGAAGTCGATAGTCGCTACAACACCATTGTTAGACATGGTACCTGTTACCTTTGCGGTTCCATCGTTGTATTCATATAGTACCAAATCGTCTCCAGCATTCCATCCTACATGAGGAGGACCAGAACATTCTCTTCTAGTCATTAAAACCCCAGTAGTAGGTGTTGGGAAACAATTTTTTCCTACGGTACTACCATCAGTAATTTTATATGCATTCGTAATACATCTGCTGGTATTTGTGTCGGTTCCTTTTGCTGTAAGCGTTATTTCTTCACCTTCACATACTTCTACGTCTTCACCAGCGTCTACAGAGATTTGTGTTGAACTAACCACTACCTCATCGACAGCTTGGCAATTATTACAATTTTTAGCAATTACCTTATAGGTTCCTGGGGTGCTTACTGTAATATTTTTTTGGTTGGCGTTGCCTATTATGGTACCGTCCGCCGTAGTCCAAACATAGGTTACGTTACAGTTGGAATTATTATTACCATTGCCATTGCCATTACCGTTATGATTACCACCGTCATCATCATCATCGCCACCGCTATGGCCTCCATCATCGTCGTCATCGCCACCGCTATGACCGCCATCATCATCGTCATCGTCGTCATCGTCATCGTCGCCTCCGTAACCAGAATCATCATCGTCATCATCACCACCTCCAGTGTTTCCACCGTTGTTGCTTCCTCCGCCATTTCCAGGATTCGAACCGCTATTAGGATTATTTACCGAAGCGGATAATAGTACATTCCCTGTAGAACAGATTTCAATGTCTGGACCAGCGTTTACACTAAAATCGGATGGTTTTACTATTACGGTGTCTTCTGCTACACAGTTATTACAGTTTGTTGCCACTACTTTATACGTCCCTGGCTGGTTGATTCTAACAGTGCCAGCATTGGATCCAGCTATAATAGATCCGTTGGGTGTAGTCCAAACATAAGATACAGAACAATTGTTGTTTCCACCACTGTGGCCACCATCGTCGTCGTCGTCTCCACCATGACCACCATCGTCGTCATCGTCGTCATCGTCATCATCGCCTCCGTGTGAATAATCGTCATCATCGTCATCACCACCATGATTTCCATTATTATTTCCATTGTGGTTTATGCCTGAGAAATGAGGTTTAGCACTTATGTCTATAGCGTTGCCTGGACATATTTCAAGATCTGGACCAGCATCAACACTAAAAGCACCAGCTGAAACAGTAATGATATCTGTAGCGGTGCAATTTTTACAATCCCTAACAGTCACTCTATAAGTTCCTGGTCGGTCTATTTTTATGGACTTGCCATAGCTATTTCCAACTATATTTCCATCTGAGGTGGACCATTGGTAGTAATTAATGCTACAACTTCCGCCATTCCAACTACCATCGTCGTCGTCGTCATCGTCGTCGTCGTCGTCGTCACCGCCGCCGCCGCCATAGCTTCCACTATTACTAACTGCTTTAGCTGTTAAGGTCGTGATCTGTCCATCGCATATCGAAAAGTTGTTGCCAGCATCGACACTAACTCTACATACGGTTTGTGTCCAACCACCACTTCCGCCGCCATCATCGTCATCGTCATCGGCGCTGTACATAGAAAATGAAGCTCTTAAACGTTGAAAAAACGACAGTTTTTTTGTTGTTTTCTTCTCAAAAATCCCCAAAGATTTTGCAGTGGATACATCATTATTCTCAATTAAATGAGAATAAAATGTGCCATTGGATAAACGAGGACCAAAAAGATCGTTTTGATTCAAAAATCCGTAAGCTTCGAAATTCTGATCAAATAAAGAAAAGGAATACTTCTTTTCTTCATTCACTAATTCCATGACAGAGCCATAAGAATTAGATTGCAAGGCAAACAATAGAAAGACAAACCATATTTTTCGTATGACTTTCCATTGGTCAAAGTAATTTTTTTGCATAAAATTTATGTGTTTAATGATACGGTAAGAATTGGGAGTTTAAAATACCATAACACATAAAAGCTATTAAAAAAAGTAAAAGTTTACAGGGAATGTAATTTTAGACCATATAATACTTGTATTTTAATTTATGCAGCAAAGAACGGAATTTGTTTTAAGAATTTGCGAGTTAAGATATTGGTAATCGATAAACAACCTTTTTAGTCTATAATCTACATAGCTATTATTCTTTATTCGAGGATATACCCTTACTAAATAGTGGTTTTAATTACTATTAACCCGTTGTGCATTTTAAATAATGTTGATTTTAATATTATTGATACTTCTTCCGAATATATATATGTTTATATACTGCACTGTTGTCAATGCAGATATTTTGGCTAATATTCTAGTTTTAAATCTTTCAAAAGTTTTAGCATAGTTCCGTCTTATCATAAACTGGTTGCATAGTTGCGAGAATAATGTTTCTATTCTTTTTCTTTTCCTTCTGAAAATTCAGGCTTGTTCTTTGTAATCTCTTTGCTTATTTCTCATCGGTGTATCTAGTTTTATATTACAAGTCTCAAATAAGTTAAGCTGTATATCTGCCGAGAGATAGCCCCTATCACCTATCAGGGTGCAATCGCTTGTCTGCATTTTAATATCCTTGAGATAATGAATATCATGTAAAGATGCAGGACTTAGGTCTATGCTCTGAAAAATACCATTCACAGAACATACGGCGTGTAGTTTCTAGCCATAATAGAGAGAACCCTATGAGGCACAATAGCCTTTGTATGGAGAACAATAAATATTTTTCTTGCACACATTAGAGCGGGCACTACGTGACAATTTACATACTTCCATTGGCATGCTGTCTACAACAAAGTAATCTTCAAATTCATTAAAACAAGAAGCTAGTTTTAATCTAATCCTATTGAGGTGATCAGCCAACTTACGCCTTCTTCTATTATAGACACTCCGTTCTATTTTTCCAAGAGATGGTTTCGGGAAGTTTTCTAAATAAATCATTTTCACTGTCTATCCCAAAAAACTCTGCTGTCAAACTCAAACGGATTTGTTCAAGATCACTGAGTTTGGGTTGGAGACGCTGATAGGGTAAAAGTTGTTCTTCTGATATTTTTCTTAATACTACCAATATTCTTTCGTAATTTGCTTTTAAGTTGTTCATCATTAATGTTTTGCATCTATAGCAAGTTGCTGTTTATCAGTGAGATGAACAGCTTTTTTCAATTAAACCATAATGTACAACGGGTTACTATTAATAAATTGGATAGTTGTGGATTACAGAAGATAGCGTGTTGCCGTTATTAGGTTTTATCGCCCAAATACTTTTAATTTAGAGGAGTGGTTAACGGAACAACCCATTTCAATTCTCCCCAATAAGGATGTGGTACTTTGGTTAAATCTACATCTGGATTGGTAAATTGTTGGTATGGTCTGCCATTTAAGGTAGCTTCTATATTGGCATAAATTGCTACCTCAAATCCTTTAGCTTTATATTCCTCTTCTAATCTTTTAACAAACGTCCAGAGAATACCTGGCCGTGCTATTGCTTTTCTAGCTTGCCATCTTGGCATATAATCTTTTGCCTCTATAATGTGTTCGAAAGTGCCATTTACATCTTTTACCAATAAATAACCTTTTGCTCTTTTGGTGCGCAATTTCATGTGCCACGCGTATTTATGACCTTGTTCGTTCCAGTTTGGGTTACCATCAAACAATAAATGTCTAAACGGTAAAAGATTCATGATTACAAACCAGATAGCCAGTCCAATACTAAGTGCTTTTTGTCTGGAAGATAATTTAAAATTAGGCTTTAAGTTTTCTATTTTTGGAATAGAAATGATGTTTTTGTTACTGCTAAAATAATTTATAAGTCGCCTAGGCCAATCTGGCTCAAAGTATACCGTAGTGCCTAATAACATAAACCATGGAAATATCCCGATCGTAAACAACTGGGAGTTGGATAAATGAAACACAAGGGACAGTATTACAGCAAACCAACGTGTTCTTTTATAAATTAGAAGTGGTACAACTACTAAATCAAATATTAATCCTATATAACTAATTGTATATGCCATCCATGTAGTGTCCATATATGGGCCAACTACTGGTAAATCGGTGTTTCCGCGTAGCCAAATTTTAAGAGGCATGGCCTGAAACCAATCCATATTTATTTTTGCGATTCCCCCATAAAACAAAGGAATTCCAATCATCAATCGCATCATCCATAAAGACCAAAGCGGTTGTGTTTGCGTGCTCTTTCGTTTAAATAGTAAGTTGTCTAAGGAGAAAGTTTTGTTGGCAGGCAAAAATATAAAAATAAAAGCCAATAGAATTACGAGGTAAAAATGGTTGAGATACCTTGTTTGTTCCAAAAGGTAACTGTACGTAAACCCAAAGAAAAATAAGATGGTTGAAATTCGATACAGAAATCCACTTGCTATAAATAAAGCCAACAATCCTAAGATGGCAAACAAATAATACATCCCGTCGCCAGGCAATGGGTCTAGCCATAAAAAAGGATAGTATGGAAGATTTACAGTTGGTTTTATCCAATAGTTGGCTATCCAATCGTATTTAAAGTATCGGAAAACCTCTACAAACATGGTCATTCCAAAAGCAATTCGAAATACTACCAAACTGGACACATCTGTAGGCTGAAATAATGATCTTACGAAATTTAATAGTTTATTAAATCTTTGAGGTGTTTGTTTTTCGCTGGGGTCTGATTTCTTGGTCATGATGGAGGTTAGTTTAGTAACATATAATTAACGTTTGTTGATAAGTAATATTGTTCTCAATAGATGCTTTTTAACGCTATTGGATAAAATAAAAGGTCTGCTGGCGAAATTATAATAGTAAGACCGTTACAAAACGTTTTTAACAAAATAGAATGACACCTGAAAAAAAACAACCCAGATCAATGTGCTGGCTGTGAGTGTGTAAAATTTTTGAAAAGGAAATTATATGAAGTTAAAAAACGATAACTCCACATAGTTGGTGGGACTGTGTAATATTTTGTGATTTTGCAACGGTCCTATAGTTTCTTCAGCGGTTTTATGTCTATGTCTATTGTTTTTTGCACTTTATCTGTTAAATGCTATATTTTTTCGGGTGAAATTGTTTTTTGCTTGCCTTTGCTGCTGAAATGAATATCTTTGACTTACGACTTTTATGGTGTATCCAATTATTTAGGTAATCCATTAAGTGTTTTTTATACCATATGAAAAATTACGCTTCTATTTTTTTTATTCTAATTACGGCATTTGGAACAGTAACCTATGGGCAAAAGGATACCATTGCTGATAAAAATTCATTATTTCAGTATATTAAGCATAGCATTTTAGAGCGTAATATAAGTAGCATTAAGAAAAATAGTGATTTGGGTATCGATTTGGAGAACCAAATAGAAGCCTTTCGAGAGGAGTTTGTAACAGCAAACACTGATAGTGCGATGTATTTTTCTCTTCTCAAAATCAGTAATTTGAGAAGAGATAGCCATCTGCGTTTAAAACCTTTGTTTTTGCCCAAAAGATATAAAAGAAAAATTCTTCCCATTACATTTGGGTTGGCTTATGAGGAGGATAATCCACAATTGTGTATCGATCAAATAGCAAGTAAGTTAGATACGGTATATCCTTTGTTGGAGAAAGGAGATCGATTAATAGCGATAAATAATAAGGATATAGATACGATAATAAAACAGGCGCGTTTGTTTATGGCGTATTCTACTGAAAAAAACTATCACTACCGCTTCGCAAAATATTTAAGTAGAAATTACTATAACCTTTCTACTTTAATTGATTTTGATAATACGGTATTTCGCTTTCAAAAAAAACATGGAGAAATATACGATTATGTTTTACCTTATAGGTATACTCGTAAATTATCTTTTCCTGAAGAAAGCAAGTATGATGGATTTGATAAAATCCTCGACTTTGAAAATTTCAATGTCTATGAAGATCAGAAGTCACCCTTGTTGTTATTAGATTGGTTCGATTTTGAAAAAAGTTTACCAGATGATGTAGATAGTTTAATGGTTTGGGCCATCCAGAATAATAAGCGGAACCACCATATTATAATTGATGCTAGAAAAAGTAGTGGCGGTACAAACTGCGTGTATGCGTTAAGAAGATTGTCTTCTAAACCTTTTAAAATTGTAAAAGGCAATATTAAAATAAGTGATATCACCGCTGATTTAATTAGGCTTCGGGCCAAAAGGAGAACAAAACCAAAGCATTTGGCTTATGCCAAAAGAGCAGAGATAGATGACGGATCCGCTTTGATAGATTGGTTGCATACTGCGGTGCGAGATTCTCTTTTAGCTGGGGCTTCGCATTCTAATGAGGTGGTATTTAAAATGAAGTATAAAACACAAAACGATACTGTATTTCCTGCCAAACACAGCTTTGCGGGGAATTTAATAATTTGGCCTAGTCCAAGAGGTGGATCTCAATTAGATCAGTTTGCTTCCCTAATCAAAGACAATCAATTAGGGGTGTTGATTGGGATGCCAGCTGGGGGCTACAGTAATACTTGGGAATGGGTTGAACCTATACGAAATCAGCATACAGGAAATATAATTTGTGAATTTAAATATAGTATCGGTCATACAATTAGGGCAAATGGAGAAGTATTAGAAGGAAATCCTGCTGTTGTAGATATACCATGTCCACCAAGTTTGGAAAATTTTTTGTCGTATGACCAATTATTAATAGAGGTTTCTAAGTTTTATTTGGAATCTATAAAATAATAGACAATTAGAGCTTATCGGATATTTTTTCGTTTATGCAAAGCACTTGTGCTTATTCGTTTTTTGATCTTCAAGAAAACTATTTTTGACCATAGAGAGGATTGCCTTAATAGGAATAAATGAACATGTTTTAAAAGCTGCCGCTGCCATCCCGCACGCACAATACATATTCCTGCAATTAAGCTGTTTTTAATCCCTTAGTAACATATAACCTTACGCCTTTTTCTGCCTCTATTGCTAATTTCTAGTATAATGTCCAAAGCACACATTCACGCTAATTCGCATTTGAGCCCCAAAAAAGGAATTTGTAAAAAACCTGTCATACACCAAGGCAGGTTTTTGTATATTTATACCCAATAATACCATTTCTGGCTTAGAATGGTATCCATCGCTACCAAAAAAACATCTCTTATGAAAATCCCTTTTAAAAGCTTATTTCTTGGTGTATTGGTTGTTTTATGCGCCGCATGCGATTCTAACGAAGACGACAATTGCACCAAAACCATTCAGATTCCGCAGTTTTACCTCGTAAACAACCAATCTTACAGATACGATACTACCCAGGAAGTCCCCTGTGATTTCCCAGATCCTACAACGCCAAAACAAATCGATCCGCCTGCACTAGAAAACTTTTCCTATGAGGTGTTAGATTTTACATACACCCCAGATACCGGAAATAATACCTCTCGACTTCAGTTTAGCATAAAACTAAACAACCCGAATAACTTCGAAGCAACGGGTGTACCTATTTTAACCATTAAAGCAGACGAGGTAACGTTTTCCGGAAGTTTTTCTAAGTACGCCTCTGTACCCTGTTTATCTATTGCCGCAAAGGCTAGCTGTATTTTAACCTACGACATGGAAGAATCGCTAGACTTAGGTAGTGTTGC
>JAOXRU010000384.1 GCA_025800395.1 Flavobacteriaceae bacterium | reverse complement strand
TTATAATATAACTTCTTTCGGCTTCTTTATATGCTGTTTTTGTATACAAATAACCTATATTCTTATTAAAGTCCTCAATAGCCCACAATTCATTTTGTTTGATATCAAAAACATCTAATTTATGAGCATTAGGGTTTTGCTGCCATGCGGTAGTGATATCTAGAGTGTTTCCGTCTGCATTGCTATGAACAAGCCATGTGTACCTAAAACTTCTGATTATCTTATTTTTGGTCTATGTGCACAGTGATTGCTTGTTTGGACAGAGAAAGACTGGAAATTTTCTCTTTGAACGTGGCCTCTCCTGCTATTGTCAGCTATTGTGTTGCAAATATGAGGAAGACGTTCAACAACACTCTTCTATGGGATTGGCTTGTTTTGGACGTCATTTAATCCACAATGTTGTCACCGCCGGCTTCGCAGCGCTGAAAAATAGTGTTCACAATCCAATCCAAACTGAGGCGAGACAACGCAAACAAGTGCTTGAAAGATGATAATTATTAATTATTGGTATCCAATGCATTGAATTTTTTCTAATGACTGAGGATGATTTGAAATTTGGAATAAGGTTTCTACAATGGTTGTTGTATAGGGCAAAATCATTAGTTTCCGGTGTCAAAAGGTCCTACAAGGCGTCTGAGGAGGTCCAAGCCTTTGCAAAAGCAATAGGTGCTCAAAGACACCCTTCAAAACAGCAATACGATCACATATCCGTAGGAAGATTGGGAAGAAAGGAATGA
>JAOXRU010000375.1 GCA_025800395.1 Flavobacteriaceae bacterium | reverse complement strand
CGGGTTGTGATTTTGTGAGAATCAGCCAATGATTTTGGTAAAATCGGAATGTGATTTTGGTAAAGTCGGAGTATGATTTTGGTCAAGTCGGAGTATGATTTAGGTAAAGTCGGAGTGTGATTTTGTGGGGTGGTGCTGGGGGTGGTGGTGTAGAGGTGTCCGTTATAATTTCTATTCAATGTCTAAATACTTGGTATTCCCAGTGCGGGATATGGGGTATTCCACTGTGGGAAAAGGGTTATTCCACTGCCAAATATGGGGTATTCCAGTGAGGGATATGGGGTATTCCGTCGCTGGATATGGGGTATTCCACTGCTGGATAGGGGTATTCCATATGGGATTTGTTATAATTGGGTCTGACATTGAATACATAAAATTGGAAGACACCCACAGCTATTTAGATGAAATCTTTCCTAAATTAAATACCCCATAAATTACATAATAACTTACTGTATAATTTGTGTTGTTTTGTTTTGTCTTGGCTTGTTTTGTTTCGGGGGAGGTGGGTGAGTTGGGTGGGCGTTTTGTCCTAAAGACATATCAACGTATATAGAGTATATAGTATGGACAAAAGACAGTGTAAAAGGTGTTGTGTAGTTAAAGCACTTGAAGACTTCAAGGGTACCAATAAATACTGCGAAAGATGTCTTGAAAAGGAGAAGGAAAAGTACCAGAAGAACAGAAAGGAAAAAAAGGAGAGGTGGCAGAAGTATTACAGAAATAATAAAACAGAAATTCTTGAAAAAGGGAAAGAATACAACAAAGAGTATAGACAACTTGAAGTGTTTTGTGATTTCTGCCAGTGCAAAGTGAAAAAATGTAGGTGGTCTAAACACTTACAAACAGAGAAGCATAAACATAATGAAACGGTTAAAAATGATGAGGAAGAAAAAGTAAATAAAATGACAGATGAAGAAAAGGACGAATATTACAAGATAAAGAAGTTGAAACAAATATGGAAAACTGTGTGGTTGAGGAGGTAATTACATACCATAGATAATTCTACATAAATTACCTTATACAATAATTACTATTATATAAGGTAATATTTTTTTGCTGTTTTGTTTTGTGGGGTGCTGTTGGGAGGGCGTTGTTGTGTATGTCTGCTTTGTTTTTGTGAGTATTGCTTGTAGGTATGTGTCTGCTTTGGTTTGTATGTATGCTTGTATGTAAGTTTGTATGTATGCTTGTGAGTTGGGCGGGTCTTTTGCTGGGGGCTGCTATTCTCTAGCTATATTATATATCCTTTTCAGGGAACGATCACATATCCCTCCTGGGGAAAAGGAAAATCGTCGACTCAAAAGTGTTTAGGGAAGGGATATGTTAGTTTCCAGGAGGATAATATGGAAGTGAG
>JAOXRU010000374.1 GCA_025800395.1 Flavobacteriaceae bacterium | reverse complement strand
CGGATGTTTCCTAAGTGGTCCTTATACTGGTATGCAAAAGTCTTTTCAAAGAACTAGGTTAAAAATAGGGAATTTATTGGGATTGGTAGTAAGATAGCTTTTAGCTTTAAAGTTATAAGTATTTAAAGTTGGAAGTGAATAGATGGTAGATCGTTAAAAGTTAGATCTTTCAAAAAACACCAACAATCATTTCTATACAGTACAAAAAATAACACCCCAATGTAGGGGCGTATAGCAATACGCCCTCAGCCCCAACCATAGCTGTACATCCCAATATGGATAAGCCTATGTTCTTTGGGTGCTGTTCTTGTTATAAGATATTTAAAAAAAAATCCAAATGTAGGGGCGTATAGCAATACGCCCTCAGCCCCAACCATAGCTTCCAGTAGGCGCCATAATCACCATTAACACTTCCAAAAAAAACAAAGACCAATATGCGCGCTATGTTGCGGAAGTAACCTATAAAAAACTACTCTATAACCCCTAAGGATGCTTTATAAATCTATATCCATACTTAGTATCAGAGTTGTAACTATAAACTTCCTTCTGTATTCTATTTAATAAGTATCCTATTTTTTCAGTATTATTTTCACAAAGGAAAAAATACACTTCATTAAACTTTTTTTGCTGCACACAAATATCGATCAAATCCGATTTTTTAAACCTTTCTAAAGATTGAGAATCCTCAAAGCATATAGAAATGGCCAAGCCTTCTGGTTCATTAAAGGAAATCCCCAAAGTACTTAACATTCGTTGTCTCATTATTTGTATTTCAACTATTTTCTTCCTAA
Organism: Flavobacteriaceae bacterium; assembly: GCA_025800395.1. GTDB lineage: Bacteria > Bacteroidota > Bacteroidia > Flavobacteriales > Flavobacteriaceae > JAOXRU01. The sequence goes on along the minus strand of JAOXRU010000374.1, from coordinate 1,475 downwards.
AAATATCTATTTGAAAATTAAGCTTTGGGTCTTTAACTACCTTAATCAAATAATCTTCTAATAGGATATTTTTCTTTTTAAAAAAACGCAACATAGTATTTTTATTTTTTTGTATGATTTAAATAAAACACATACGGTGTTAAAACTGCCCCACCAATTGAATAAATAATAGTAGATGTTGAGGGAGTTGCATAAAACGTCTGTATAGATCTTGATACAGACATATAATGAGTATTAACAGCACCTTTTGCAAAATTAACAACTGGCCCAGTAATACCACTTGGTTTAATATGATGAGCCAATAGATTCGGAGCATCATCAGCAAATGTTGCAATGGACTTTCCAATATTACCAGCGTTCTGATATCCTGTATAAATAACATCATCTGTTGCATATGTAAATATTGTAGCTGAATCATCCAATAATGAAGCGCCGGATCTTATGCTCGATAAAGATGCCGCTCCAGCCACCGTCAATTCCGCAATACTAATTGGTAATGTCGCTATTGATATAATACTGATTACTCCAAGCCCCATTTTCGCTCTCCCAGCATTAAAATCTTTCCAATACTTACTTGCTATTTCTTCTCTAATTTGCTGTTGGTACCATTCCATGGCATCTTCGGAATTACCAAAATTAGTATTATTTAATTCATTCCAATCATTTAAATCTCCTTCAAAAGAAGTTTGCCAAGTATTTCCTTCTGAATTCCAAGAATTCTCTCTCTGACCTACAACTACCACTTCATCTAGTTCATTAACTTTATTAGAATACCAATCACCACAACAATCCCCAGAATTTGATCCCGAATTAGAGACCCATCTACCGTTTGCATTTTCTTTAGCTTTCTCTACATCAGTTTTCTCCTCAGTAGGAATTGGCGCCATCCCATCTGGATCAATAAAAAAGACTGGATTATCAAAAGCATAATTATAAGGCGAGTGCCTACGCATTTGATCGGCCAAAGGATCAAGATTCATCCATCTACCCAATGCAGGGTCATAATTTCTAGCAGTAATATCATACCAATCTAGGCTTAATTCGTCTTGATACTCTTTTCCTCCAAACCCAAACTTCTTAGCCGTATCATTCCCAAGCGGAGAGCTTATGTCATTATACCCCTTATGAGTAAGTCCAAAAGGATAATAATTCTTTTCATCTAGTATTACCACATCAACAGGCTGGGTATCCTCATTTTGATTTGCATCCTGGTACGACAGTCGTATGTTTCCTAAGTGATCCTTATACTGGTGTGCAAAAGTCTTTTCAAAGAACTAGGATAAAAATAGGGAATTTATTGGGATTGGTAGTAAGATAGCTTTTAGCTTTTAGCTTTAAAGTTATAAGTATTTGGAATTATAAGTATTTAAAGTTGGAAGTGAATAGATGATAGATCGTTATTAGTTAGATCTTTCAAAAAACACCAACAATCATTTCTATACAGTACAGAAAAATAACACCCCAATGTAGGGGCG
>JAOXRU010000361.1 GCA_025800395.1 Flavobacteriaceae bacterium | reverse complement strand
CTATTTTCCGCCAAGCAATGGGACGTTTCCATGGCAACCGTATTTTGACAAGTATGTTTTTCGAAATTTTGATTTTCTTCCATTTTTAATCAGAATTTTCCCAAATCTTGATACCGGAGTCCTCACGCTTTTTTTGTCAGCGGTTGGTCACCTGGAGAGACTCTGGGAAAACGAAATAAAATATCTCTTTTTCTGATTAGCTGTTTCGTGTAACGACCTATTGTTTTGCGCCAGAAATCCTGGCGCACTTTCATTCCATTGTCATAGAGTATCTCCAGGCGACCAACTGCTGACAAAAAGGCCTGAGGACTCTGGGATCGAGATTGGGATTTCCTCGTTTTTCTTGTAATTTTCACATGTTAATGGTTTTTATTACTTTTTAATCAATTTTGACGGTATTTGGCCATGGGCTTTTAGAAATCCAGTAATCCAAGATGGCGGACCAAGATGGCCGCCACTAAAAAATGATGACGTAAGAAGACATACCACGCACTCCTTCAGGAAGATGTCAGTGGCGCAAAAGTGCTAGAGGCAAGAGCAGTTGAGACGACGGATAGTGTCAGTTCACCGGAAGGCTGGGAGCTAAAATTGGCAACAAAATCAACTCGGTTCAATGCGGATCAAAATAAGTACGTGGAGGACAAGATCAACCTTGGGTAGCAAACAGGACACAAGCAAAACG
>JAOXRU010000357.1 GCA_025800395.1 Flavobacteriaceae bacterium | reverse complement strand
GTCTAGGTCTTTTTTAACTTCTGCAATTACTTTATCTGCTATAGATTTTGGTAAGTACACCCGAGATGCAGCAGAGCACTTTTGTCCTTGGAATTCAAAGCCTCCTCTTACAATAGCCGTAGCTACTTGTTTGGGAACGGCAGTTGGATGTGCAATGATAAAATCTTTCCCTCCTGTTTCACCTACTATACGTGGGTAGGTTTTGTAGTTGTGAATATTGGTTCCGATTTGTTTCCAAAGTTCTTTAAAGACAAAAGTAGATCCTGTAAAGTGTAAGCCAGAAAAGTCTGGACTTGCCAATACCGTTTCGGTTACCATCACTGGATCTCCATAGACCACATTAATAACACCGTCTGGAAGACCAGCTTCTTTGAAAATGTCTACAATAATTTTGGCAGAGAAAATTTGGCTATCACTAGGCTTCCAAACCACCACGTTTCCCATCATGGCAGCACTAGCAGGCAAGTTTCCTGCAATAGCGGTAAAATTAAATGGGGTAACTGCGTAGATAAATCCTTCTAATGGACGATATTCTACTCTATTCCAAATACCTTCTGCAGAATCTGGTTGTTCGTCGTAGATTTGTGACATAAATTCAACATTGAATCGGAGGAAGTCAATAAACTCGCAGGCAGCATCAATCTCTGCTTGGTGTATGGTTTTGGATTGTGCAATCATGGTTGCTGCGTTTATCTTAGCGCGGTATGGACCTGCAATTAAATCAGCAGCTTTCAAGAAAATAGCAGCACGTTGTTCCCATTCTAAGCTTGCCCAAGCCTCTCTCGATTCTAAGGCGTTGTCTATGGCGTGTTGAACGTGGGATTGTTCTGCCAAATGATAAGTGCCTACGATATGTTGGTGGTCGTGTGGTGGCGACATGGTGTTGGTGTTTCCGGTGCGTACCTCCTCGCTACCGATATACATTGGAACGTCTATTTGGTTGTTGAAAAATTCTTTGTAAGCATTTAGAACTGCTTCTCTTTCTGGGGTTCCAGGAGCATATGATTTTACGGGTTCATTTATAGCTGTTGGAACATGAAAAAATCCTTTTCCCATGGTGTTTTTTTGTTTTTATTGTTAGTGGCTCAAAGGTATAAAAACCAATGACTTTATTGAAGTCTTTTTGCGGGAAAACTAGTTTTTGGGTCGCAAACACAATATTGGGCTAAAATAATACCATTTCTATATTGAATGCCCTTAAAAGAAAAAGATGATTTTTTTACGCAAAAGATACCTGGTATTTTATGTGGATATAGCTATATGTAAAGAAGAAAAAGCAAGCATTAGCTACGGTTTCTTTTTATTCCGAATTAGGCATTAGAACTTCGTTATGAGGATGGTAAGTGCAATAAAAACAAGTGCTTTATTGCTTTCCGCATAGCGCCGTTATGGTTAAAGCAAAAAGCAGCGCAGCCTCTTGTTTTTGAAGCAATTTCCATACGTAATAGATTTTCTAATGCGTAATTCGGGATTTATTGAAATAGTAAGGAAAAAAGAGCTATTTATTGGGGTGATTTTAAACTAGAAATGGTATAATATCAGTTGCGAATGGAAAAAGGGGTTTTAAAAGCCAGTTTTTTTAGTTAAGGGCAAAAGGAGCGCTAAGTTTGAAAAGCGGTATAAATACTTGGAATTTTTGGCCATTGTCGAAGTTTACCATATTGTAGTATCCTTTCATGGCTCCGATAGGGGAGGTGAGTAGACAACCCGAGGAGTAGGTGTGCGACTCTCCAGGTTTGATGACGGGTTTTTTGCCGATGACTCCTTCTCCGTCTAGGATTTCTACATCATTGAGGGCATCCAATATTTTCCAATGCCTGGAAGTAAGTTGCACGGCGTCTTTGCTTTGGTTTTCAATGCGTATACGATACCCAAAAGCAAAGTGCATTTTGTAGTTTTTGAAGAAGGTGCCTTCAAAACTAGTCTCTACAGATATTTTGATGCCTTTGGTAACTAGTGTTGTCATGTTTAATACAAAATGATGCTTCCAATAAGTGAAAAAACTGAAATTACAGACGCTAAGGTAATAAAAATTGTGTTAAGTGTTAGAAATTTAAAAATAGTTAACCATCTTTTTTGCTTATAGAAGTTTCGAATGGCTTTATAGAGGTATACACAAAATAAAAAGAGGATAAAAGGAAGGCTGTTTATTTTGAAAATGAGGTCTATTAAAACACCAAAAATGAGGAGAATAGTAAATAGGCTTTGGGTGTGAAAACAGAATATAAGGTGGTCGGTATAATTGATTTTTACTGTGGCAAAAAGGAACCATACGAATAGGGCGAAAATAGGAATAAAGATAAAAATGATAAAAGGAAGTCGGGCTACCATAATTCGTATCACATCATTGGGATTTTCTAAAGCTTTTTTGGCTCCTTTTGCTAAGCGATACATATTGCGATTGTACCAGTTGTTTGGGACTTTGTATTTTTGGTGTACCTCCTCAAAACTAATTTGGTCTTCCTTTTCTAATAGGATTCTATAATAGTCTGTAAGCAAATCTTTGTTTTTAAGGGAATCTATTTTTTTTAAAGAATCATAGGGGATTTGAATCAAGTATTGTTTTTTTTGTTGTTCTTTCTCTATGTTACTTTTTATTTTTTCGAGTAGTTGGCGCGATTCTTCCTTTTCTTTATCGGACAATTTGTTGGATTGCACTAGAGCTTCATGAAGGGTCGATATATTTTTTTCGTTGTCAAAATTGTTGAGATTGATGTCTGTTTCTGGCAGCTTGTCACTGAGTCCGAGCAGCAGGAAATAAACAATATTGATGCTCAAAAAGAAGCGAAAAGGATTGGTGTAACGGATGCGTTTTCCTAGCAAATAATCAGCGGTGATTGTTCCTGGGCGAAACAGCATGGCTGATAAGGTTTTGGCTAGTTTGGAGTCATAGGAGATCATGGAGCCAAAAAATTCTTCGATATAGTCAAATATTGCTGGTTTTTTGGTGCTGTTTTTTTGGGCGCATTGTGGGCAAAATTTATCCGAAATGTCCAATGGATGGTCGCAATTGAGACAGCGAACACCTCTGTATTTGTATAAGGAGTTTTCGGTTTTGGCTAGTTTGTTACGCATTGGTTACAGTTGGTTTTGGCCAAAAGTAACTAATTTGTGCGTATATTGGAAGCATTGGCTTGACCAACCCCAACAATGCTGTCGTGTAGGTCGCCAAATTTTCTAAAATACACCAATACGGTGTACTGGTTTTCGGTTTGGAAAAAATCGCCGCCAATGAGGTTGCTTCTGCTGCCATCCAAATTTTTTATGACAAAGCGATAGTTGTAGAAACCTTGTTTGAGAGGGATTATCGTTTCTAAGAATCCTTCTTCTCGGTTGTAAGTGAGTTTGTTTTCTTCTTGTAGTTTGTAGTTACAGAATTTACCGACTACATAGATCTCTTTGAGGTTGTATTTGTCATGGAGTTCGAGTCCAAAGTGGATGTTGGAATATTCCCCTTCGAGATGTTGGTTTTTGCCTTGCAGGGTACGAATGACGAAGCTGCCGTTGATATCGGGAAAATAGGTATAGGGTTGGTCTGCTCTAGTTTTGTTGACAAATAAAAGATGGTGAAACTCTTGGTCTAGGTATACTTTTTGGATAGCATTTGCAGTTGCGCGAATATCTTTGGAGTCGAAATATAGGTTTTCGTTGCCTCCCCAGAAGCTGGTTTCTTTGTCGTATTTGTATATCAGGGTATTTCCTATAGTGTATTGCGGTCGAATATTTCGAATAGCATTGTACCATTGGTAATTTTGCAGAATGACAACATGGATATCTTTTTTGGGGTTTGGGATCTGCAAATCCAAGGTGTTTATTTGGAATTGCACCACTTGTTTTTTGTCGATATGCGCTAGGTTTCTAGATCTTTTGAGGCTAACTCCTACGCTTGTTTGTGGTGTATATACCACAAATCCTCTTGTGAATAGAAGTTCGTCGTATTCGTCATAGATTTCGAGCAGGTAATTGCCACTGATCTTGAGGCTGCAATCCTGATTTGGTATGCTGAGTTTGTAATGCGAGTAGCTTTGTATGGTATTGAAAGAATTTTTGTAATTGATGATTCTTTGGTTGTCATTCCCGTTTAGGAATTGTGTTTTTGGGATATTGGATGGTTTCCAATTGTAATCGCGATGTGATATTTTGTAGTAATAGTCAGCTTCTTCGGCACTGAGATCGTCAAAGGCGAGGTTGATAGATTCTCCAATTTGTACAATTGGGAATTGGTCTTCATTATTTCCAAAAAACAATATGGATCGAATATAGTCTGGGGCTTCTTGTTCGACGAGATTTTGAGCGCAAAGCATACAGAAAGAAAGGGTAAACAGAAAAAAAAGCTTTAATTTCATTGCAAATTAACCAATGGTTTCTCAAATATAAGCAAAAACTATGCCTTAGCAAGATTTTGTATTTGGGAAATTACTTTTATTTAGAATTGTTTTAAATAGATCAAAAAAGGTTTTTATTCCATCAATTGATTGGACTATCTGCTCTTAAAATTTTAAATTTGCAGGAATTTTTTTGTAAAACAAAAGTCTATTAACATATGTCACAAGACATTCGAATTAAGAAAGGCTTAAACATTCGATTAAAAGGGGAAGCGGCTGCTACTACCAAGAAGGCTTTGCCGAGCAATGTTTATGCTATAAAACTCGATGACTTTCACGGTGTTACTCCTAAGCTTGCGGTAAAGGTTGGTGGGAAAGTACAGGCAGGCAGTCCTGTGTTTTTTAACAAGGCCATACCCGCCATGCAGTTTGTATCGCCAGTAAGTGGAGAGATCGTCGAAATTGAAAGAGGAGAGCGCAGACGTGTGCTTACTATCAAGATCCAAGCAGATAAGGAGCAAGTTTATGCGGATTATGGTGCTTTTCAGGTAGAGAATGCAGATACAGAAGCTGTAAAGTCACAATTGTTGCAAACCGGTTGTTGGCCATTTATAGAGCAGCGTCCTTATGCGGTCATAGCAGATCCGTCGCGCGAACCAAAAGCCATTTTTATTTCGGCTCATGCTACGGCACCTTTAGCTGCCAATTATGAGCATGTCTTAGCGGACAAACAAGAAGATATACAGTTGGCTATTGATGCTTTAGGGAAATTAACTTCAGGGAATATTCATGTAGGTGTTGGTAATAAAGCCAACTCTGTTTTTTCTGGGGTGAATGGAATTAGTTTGCATCAAATTAGCGGACCACATCCTGCAGGAAATGTAGGAACCATGATTAATAAATTGAATCCGGTAAACAAAGGGGAAGCGGTTTGGACAGTGAACCCTCAGGATTTGGTTATAATCGGGGAAATGTTGCGTACAGGTAAATTTAATGCAGAACGCACTATTGCTTTAGCTGGTTCTGCAGTGAAAAATCCACAGTACTATACGACTAAAATTGGTGCAGAGGTTGCCACTTTTGTTTACGATTCTGGTTTACACCAAGAAAATGTGAGAATAATAGACGGTAATGTGCTTAGTGGTACCAAAGTTGCCAACGATGGTTTCTTAGGGTATTACAACAATGTGGTTACGGTTATTCCAGAAGGAAACGATTACGAGTTGTTTGGTTGGTTGAAGCCAGTTTTCAATAAACTATCCACCTCTAGGGCCTTAACTTTTTCCTGGTTAAACGGAAAAAAGGAGTACGATTTGAATACCAATACCAATGGGGAACATCGTGCTTTTGTGGTAACTGGGAGTTATGAAGAAGTATTTCCACTAGATATTTATCCTATGCAAATTTTAAAATCTTGCATGTATAAAGATTTGGATGAAATGGAAGCACTAGGAATGTATGAAGTTGCACCAGAAGATTTTGCTTTAACAGAATTTATTTGTGTTTCTAAACAACCACATCAACATATCATTAGAGAAGGTCTGGACTTAATGTTAAAAGAAATAGGATAAGGTCATGGGATTAAAGCAAAATTTACATAAGTTAAAAATGAAGTACCAAGGCACCAAAATGGAGTCTATGTACAACGCATTACACACTTTCTTGTATAGCCCAGCAGAGGTTACACACAAAGGAGGGCATATAAAGGCGGCAGATGACCTAAAGCGTACCATGAATACGGTAATTATCGCTATGATTCCTGCACTTATTTTTGGAATGTTCAATTCAGGATACCAATTTCATTTGGCTCTAGGAGATATTCGAGCAGCAAGTGCTGGATTCTTTAGTCCAGAGTTTTGGAGTATGGACAATTTCTTGATAGGAGCCAAAAAAGTTTTACCACTAGTAATTGTTTCATATGGTGTTGGTCTGGCAATAGAAATATTGTTTGCGACTATTAAAAAACACGAAGTTGAAGAGGGGTATTTGGTTACTGGTATGTTGGTGCCACTTATCGTGCCTATCGATACTCCATTGTGGATGTTGGCCGTGGCGGTTGCATTTGGAGTGGTAATAGGAAAAGAAGTTTTTGGAGGTACTGGGATGAATATTCTTAATCCAGCACTTACGATACGCGCTTTCTTGTTCTTTGCATATCCTACTTGGATGTCTGGAGATAAAGTTTGGGTATATAGTGCAAGAGAAAGATCAGAACAAATAGCAGAAGGAGCAACTGGAGTAGATGCCATTTCTGGAGAAACCATTTTAGGTAGTCTTGCACAAGGAAACGATGCAGGATTTAGTATCATGGATATGTTTTACGGATTTATTCCTGGTTCGGTTGGAGAAACCTCTACCTTATTAATTCTTTTAGGCGGATTGTTTTTGATCTTTACCAAAATAGGAAGCTGGAGAATCATTCTTTCTTCTGTAATAGGCGCTTTAGCTATGGGGTTAATTTTTAACGCAGTGGCAGATGCAGGAGTGATTACGGAATCTAGCAAGTTTTACACTTTAATGAATACGCCATTCTGGCACCACCTACTTATTGGAGGATTTGCTTTTGGTGCGGTGTTTATGGCTACAGATCCTGTAACTGCTTCTCAGACCAGTAAAGGAAAATGGATCTACGGATTCTTTGTAGGATTTATTTCAATTATGATTCGTGTGTTTAACCCTGCTTATCCAGAGGGAGTAATGCTGGCCATATTATTGATGAATGTGTTTGCACCAACTATAGACCATTATGTGGTACAAGCTAATGTGAAGAAAAGATTGAAACGATCAAAAGTTAAAACAGCTTAGTCATGAGTAATAGAACAGATTCAAATACATATACAATTCTATTTGCTATCGGTATGGTGGCAGTAGTAGGCTCGTTATTAGCATTTGTTGCTTCGTCTTTGAGGCCAAATATCGATGAGAATAGACGCATCGAGAAGCAACAAAACATATTATACGCTATGGGTGTAAACGAAAATGAGGAAGGTACTGTGGCTTTTATAGACGGAAGTGTGGTAGGCGAAGAATTTTCAAAATACATCACCAAGCAATTGGTAATTACCAATGGTACATCAGCTACGGAAGATGATAAGGCTTATCTTATAGATGTAAAGAAGGAGCAGCAAAAAGCAAAAGACGGGAAAGAACGTCAGTTGCCATTGTTTGTTGGAGAAAAAGACGGAAAAACATACTACATAGCTCCTATTCGTGGAAAAGGATTGTGGGATGCCGTTTGGGGATATGTTGCTATGGACGAGAATTTGATAGTTCAAGGTGCTTATTTCGATCATGCTGGGGAAACAGCAGGTTTGGGCTCCAATATTAAAGAACGATTCTTTATGGACGATTTTATTGGGGAAAACCTAATGAATACATCTGGAAAATTTGTAGGGATAGCTATTTCTAAAAGTAATGGAGATCCTTTAAATAAAGATAAAAACGATAATGAGGTAGATGCTATTGCTGGCGCAACTATTACTGGAGACGGAGTTGCAGCAATGATTAAATCGGAGTTGAAGCTCTATGTGCCTTATCTTAAAACTTTAAAACAATAATTTAGTATGGGACTTTTATCAAAAAAAGACGCAGCATTAATTAAAGATCCTTTAACAGATAACAACCCTATTACGATACAAGTATTGGGGATTTGTTCGGCATTGGCAATTACCGCTCAGTTAAAGGCGTCAATCGTAATGACCATTTCTGTAATCTTTGTTTTAGGAGTAGGAAACGTTGTTATTTCATTAATAAGAAATATCATTCCATCTAAAATTAGAATTATCGTACAGCTAACGGTAGTTGCTGCATTAGTAATTATAGTGGATCAGGTGCTTAAAGCTTTTTCTTATCAGTTGAGTAAAGAATTAGGAGCTTTTATAGGGTTGATTATTACCAACTGTATAATCATGGGGCGTTTTGAAGCCTTTGCTTTGGGTAATGGGCCTTGGAAATCCTTTTTAGATGGGGTTGGAAATGCACTAGGATATGGACTTATTCTTATCATCGTTGGATTTTTTAGAGAACTATTAGGTTCTGGTACTTTGCTAGGCTTTAAAGTATTGGGAGATCCAATTGCAAAGACAGGCTTGTATGCTACAGGTTATGAAAACAATGGCTTTATGCTATTGGCGCCAATGGCATTGATAGTAGTTGGAATTATCATCTGGGTCCAGCGTAGTAGAAACAAAGCATTAGTAGAAGATCATTAAAAAAAAGTAGGGAGACCGCATATTGAAGTTTAATTTTCAGATGAACATCTCCGTACGCAATACTTTAAAATATTATGGAATACTTAGAGTTATTTTTTAAATCAATATTTATCGACAATATGGTATTTGCCACGTTCTTAGGAATGTGTTCGTACCTTGCGATCTCAAAAAGAGTATCCACTTCTGTGGGTATGGGTGCCGCTGTAATTTTTGTATTGGTGGTTACCGTACCTATCAACTGGCTTTTAGATCAGTACATTTTGCAACCAGGGGCATTAGGGAAATGGTTAGGAGCAGAGTATGCTTCCTATGACCTTAGTTTTCTTTCCTTTATTATGTTTATTGCTACCATTGCAACTATGGTACAATTGGTAGAAATTATCGTAGAGAAATTTGCGCCAGCATTGTATAACTCTTTGGGGATATTTTTACCGCTTATTGCTGTAAACTGTGCTATATTGGGAGGTTCTTTGTTTATGCAATCACGCGAAATACCAACTATAGGATTGGCTACGGTATATGGATTAGGATCTGGAATTGGATGGTTCTTAGCAATTTTAACTATTGCAGCTATCCGCGAAAAGATACGTTATTCCAATGTGCCTCCAGCTTTAAGAGGATTGGGGATTACATTTATCATTACTGGGCTTATGGCAATTGGGTTTATGAGTTTTGGAGGTATGCTTACAGGAGGAGATGAGGAAGCAAAGGAAGAAACAACTGCCAAGGTGGAAACGGTGAAGGATAAAAAAGAAGCGGCTAAAATAGTAGCTGAAAACAAAACAAAAGGAATAGAATAACATGATATTAGCAGCAAGTACATTAGGAACAATTGTAGCAACTGTAGCAGCATTTTTAGTGTTAACACTATTGCTTGTTGGGTTGTTGTTGGTTGTAAAACAAAAATTAGCCCCTTCTGGTCCAGTAAAAATTACCATCAATGGGGATAAGGAAATCGAAGTTGCCTCTGGAGGAACTTTATTAACTACTCTAGGAAACGAAAAAATATTTTTGCCATCTGCTTGTGGTGGTGGTGGAACCTGCATACAGTGTGAGTGTCATGTGCACTCTGGTGGTGGGGAAGCCTTGCCAACAGAAACACCGCACTTTACCCGGAAAGAATTACAAGCTGGTGCGCGATTAGGGTGTCAGGTAAAAGTTAAGCAGGATATGGAGATCTCGATCCCTGAAGAGATATTTGGTATCAAGAAATGGGAGGCTGAGGTAGTTAGAAACTATAACGTAGCTTCTTTTATCAAAGAATTTGTAGTGCGTATACCAGAAGATATGGACTATAAAGCTGGGGGATACATTCAAATTGAAATTCCAGAGTGCGAGATCAAGTATAGCGATATCGATATTACCGCGCATCCAGAAGAGCACGAAACGCCCGATAAATTCCAGATGGAATGGGATAAGTTTGGCTTGTGGCCTTTAGTAATGAAAAATCCAGAAACTGTAGAACGTGCTTATTCTATGGCTTCTTACCCAGCTGAAGGGCGCGAAATCATGCTCAATGTTCGTATTGCAACGCCACCATGGGATAGGGCCAAAAACGGTTGGATGGACGTGAATCCTGGTATAGCATCTTCTTATATTTTCTCTAGAAAACCAGGAGATAAAGTTACTATCTCTGGTCCTTACGGAGAATTCTTTATCAACGAATCCGAAGCGGAGATGTTGTATGTAGGAGGTGGCGCTGGTATGGCACCTATGCGTTCGCATTTGTACCACCTATTTAAAACTTTAAGGACAGGACGAAAAGTAACGTATTGGTATGGAGGGCGTTCGAAACGCGAATTGTTCTATTTAGAGCATTTTTATCAGTTGGAGAAAGAGTTTCCGAACTTTAAGTTTTATATTGTTTTATCAGAGCCATTACCAGAAGATAATTGGAAAGATAAAACCGATGTAGAGGATGCAGAAGGAGACGGGTTTACCGGATTTGTACACCAAGCCGTTATCGATCAGTATTTATCTAAGCATGATGCGCCAGAAGATATAGAATTGTATTTCTGTGGGCCGCCATTGATGAACAAAGCAGTGGAGAAAATGGGACAGGATTTTGGTCTACCAGATGAGAATATTCGTTTTGACGATTTTGGAGGATAAGAAATTTCCAACAATATATAAAGGCTGCCTTTTTGGTGGCCTTTTTTATTGGAGTTAAATAGTTTCGTCTTATTTTTTGAATTTGTAAAAAGTTAAGTTGATTTTAAAATTATGTCCCCTATTTACTAGGCATTCCATTTTAATCTTTATTATTTTTGTATAATAGGGAATCATGAGCAAAGAAAGAGCATTAAATATTCAGGAACTTCACAATTTGGCGATGAATATCGTAGGGAAGGATTTGGAAAAAGAAGGGTATGAGTTTATCGCAGTAAACAGTAAGTTGGGAAAACACCCCCAGTTTGTTTGTGTAGATAAAGACAACCAACGCTATTTTGTTTTGGTAAAGGCAGTGAGTTATCCAGATAACCCAAATAATTATGATGTGGTTTGGATGGAGACCTTCAAGCAACATGCTGTGAAGCAGAAAGCAAAGGTGATTTATGCTGGAGTTGGTTTGTATAATGCTGTAGACCAAAGCCAACCTGTATTGCTCGATAGAGCGTATTTGGTGAGTTACAATCTTCAGCATATTCCCATGTCTTTAAATTAATAGATTAACGGTTTGTATATGAAAAAAATAACATCATTCTACGTACTGATTCTCCTCGGAAGCCTTTTGTTTTCCTGTAAAAATATGGAAGAAGAAAAGCTAAAGAAAAATACATTATACGGCAACGCCCTTGGTACTTCTTACAGCATCAATTTTTTGAGTAAAGAAACAGTAGATTATGCTGTTGCTATAGATTCGATATTTGAAGTTGTCAATCAGTCTATGTCTACCTATCAAAAAGATTCGGATATTTCTAAAATCAATAAAGGAGATACCACCGTGGTTGTAGATCATATGTTTGAAGAGGTGTATAATTTATCTCGTAAAGTACATCAATTAACCAATGGTAAGTTTGATCCTACGGTTGGGGCCTTGGTCAATGCTTGGGGTTTTGGACCAGGAAAACAAATAAGCTTAGATAGTTCTAAAGTGGATAGTTTGCTGAAGTATGTTGGTTTTGATAAGGTTCTACTAACTCCAAAAAAAACGATTAAGAAGGCATCCGAATATGTTCATTTCGATTTTAATGCGGTGGCAAAAGGCTACTCTATTGATAGAATAGCCGCTTTTTTTGACCAACAAAAAGTTGATAACTATTTAATTGAGGTTGGGGGAGAGCTAATTGCCAAAGGGGAAAATAAAATTTCTGGTAAACTATGGACCGTGGGAATAGATGATCCAGACCAAGGTTTGGATAGAACCTATTCTGCGGTTGTAAATTTAAAAAACAAAGCCATGGCTTCTTCTGGTAATTACAGAAAATTTCGAATAGATCCTACCACGGGAAAAAAGTTTGTACACACTATAGATCCAAAATCTGGATTTACCAAGGCCTCCAATATACTCGGAACTACAGTAGTGGCGGATTATTGTGCATATGCCGATGCTTTGGCTACTTCTTTTATGGTAATGAGCTTTGACGAAACCCTAGCATTTTTGAAGGAGCATGAAGATATAGATGTATTCATCGTGTATGCAGATACCGACGGTACAATCAATAAATTTATGACAGAAGGTTTTGAAAAAATGCTTGTTGCGGAAAATAAATAGAAATTTTTAATTTCCTCATGATTCCATAAAAAACAAGACAAAACGATATTAATTGCAACCACAAAAATCTGGTCTAGGATAAAACAAGGGAATTTTCTATGTCGCGCAATGCGACGACCATCGAACGTATAGACATCGAAAAGTCACCAAGTTTTTTTACCGTATCTTATGCCATCAATTCCCTTGGGCAGGGCTGGTGAATAGAGTCTGACCGTTGTAAAAACTCTTTTATACCATTTTAAAAATTAAAAGTCGTTTTAAAAGCATTTAAATAATGATGATTTCCAGTGATCGATTTTATAGTTTCCTTTTTCATTTGCTTGACAGTATTGTGCAACCAATTTTTTAAATCTTCCATAGAGTCAAAA
>JAOXRU010000352.1 GCA_025800395.1 Flavobacteriaceae bacterium | reverse complement strand
GATTTATCCTATCTTTTTCAATTTGAGATTTAGAAGACCATGTATGAATATTTGCATATCTTAACCCTTCCCAAGCAACATCCATGTAAAACTGTCTAGTTCTTTGGTTATTATCAAAGACTTGTAATATATCTGCAATGGCTTCTCTATAATGTGTTGCCATTTGTTGGTGATCCCAATTATATCCATATAATCTTCGGTATTCGTAAATACCAGAAAAATCATTTTTATTTACTTTCCCTTCTTTTCTATAAACAAACTCCCATAATCTGGCATGAATGGCGTTAATTGCCAATCGTTGGTGCGGGTGTCTCACGCATATCCTGCGTACCAATGTAACCCTATAACCATATAACTTACAACTAGCCGTTCGCCTCTAGGTTTCTCACATTCTCAATACTAATCAATACCTTCTCTCAGAAAAAACCTTCTGCCATTTACCATTTACTTTTTCCAAGCCAAAGAGCAAAGCGTTTCCATTATACGGATCTCGATTAAAAGTCACCCAATAAACTACCTTGCTATACGATGCATTGAAATAGAACCTAGAAAACGTATAAGACATATCTATTTGCTCATAATCGAAAGGTTTTTGCTGAAAAGAAACCTGATGCCGTTTAGACATTCTTTTAGGAACTTTAAGCACAAATTCTTTAGGGTTGGTAGCTAGGGTACAATCTCTAAAATTTTGAGGCACCAATGACCAATCTTTCTCTGTAAAATCCAAAAAAGTTTCTAAAACCGCTACGCGAAATCTAACCGCAAACAGCGAATCTATCACTGCTTGTGGAACCTCTATAATGGATGAATTTACAGGAGGTGGTGGCGGTATGGGTATGCTAAATTTGTCAATCGTATAGGACATTACCTGCAAACTATTTCTATTTGACTCTTGTGTATTGCACGATATCAAAAGTACAACACACCATAGCAACCAGAATTTATACTTTACAATCATCTTTTTCTTGTATTTCCATTTTCGCCCTAAGTGCACTATAATACTTGTCTTTATCTTTATCGAGTTTTTTAATATCATATCCGGTTTTGCGCAAACCATCCCAACCATATGCCATATAATAATCTAAGGGGTATTTATTATTATGCACGCTTCTAACTGCTTTGGCTATCCTAACAACATAATTTTCAATAAAATATACATGATCTGCATCATTCTTCCAATTATAATCTTCATCATTATAAGTATCTGACCATCCTTTATAGTAGGCATAAAGTTGCAAAATCCTACCCCTCCTCTTTGGCACGCTCCCATTGTGTGCCTGATCTACATATCTATGCAACTCGGCATGTAAGCCTTCATGCAATATTGCTGCTGCTATTCCCAAACTATGTTGTTTAACATTCTCTAAGGTAATAACAATATTTTTAGGGTCAGTTCCGTTCGTACAGGCTTCATCCGTATCGTCGCAATTCCCTTCTTTTAAAATTACATTATAATTGGTGTCTGTATCAAAAACGCCTAAAGTTTTTCTAAACAAATTACTCTTTATAGATGATTCGATTCCAATGCACCCTATACTTTACATATCCTTTTATTGTTTTTTCAACAATATATATCTTTGTACTACTATTTTTGACTATTTCTGGTAGTTCTTTCACTTTATGAAAGCTTAAACTTCTGTAAGTACAACTGCTCAAGTATGTTTGCAACATTTGATCCTTTTTGTGTGTAAATCTATTTACCTCTCCTAAGGTCTCTAAACCAAAATCAAAATGAATACTGGTTTTATCTTCTCTTTTTTCAAAATAATTCTCATCTAAAATGATTACATCTGCCTGCGGCACTTTTATATGGACCTTATTTTGACTGTATATTATAAAAAACTGTAAAACAGCAATTAAATTAATCCACACATGTTTCATTGTCCGTTAAATTAAATTCTTTTGTTAAATTCTTAATTCTCGCTTGCTCTAATGGAGATAAGTTATTCCAGGCAGTAGTGTTTTTAAGCCCCACCCATGCTAGTGCATTATATATTTCATCATTGAGTCCAGGTTGAAATTCTTTTAAAACATCACCAATTGTACTTACATAATGAGCAGCCATTTGTTGATGTTGCCAGCTAGCTTTCTTCCATTAAATAAAAATATTTTTGAGACCATTGTTGTTTCTTCTCTAATCCTATATAGGCGGTATATCCAGACAGTCCATGTGTATAGACTCCTAATTTAACAACAGCCTTGTTTTGTTTAGAATTATACCAAATGTTTGAAATATACAATACCCCGTCTACGTCGTATTTTTCTTTGGCTGTTTTTATAGATTTTATCTGATTGGTTTTTTTAATCCGCTCTAGTTTAGTTTGCATTGAAGGCATCTTGAAGACAGTGAAATTATAATTCCTCCATGTTGATAATTGCTTTCCGAGACTCATGGCCTCCATAAATTCTATTTTTAACAATTCTTCACTCTTTAAATCATTCTGAAAAACAACAACAAAAGCAGTAGTATCTTTTATAAAATTTCTTTCAACATCTTTTTTTTGCGGTCTAAAGCCTGTTGTATCTGAAGGAGGCGGAGGAACTTCAATATTGTTCTTGTTGTAAAGGTATACTAATATATTAGTTGATTCCGATGCCATATCAATATTCGAATTACATGAGAATTGGAATACAACCAATACAAGTAAAACAACTATTCTGGACATAATTTATTATTTAGTTCCACTAACTTACGATATTCACTGTATATATCGTCTTTCAAGTCTATTTCATTGTTAGGATCCCAAGCTCTTAATCCATCCCATGCATAACTTTTATAATAGTCTATTGGGAACCGCTTGTTATCTAATTCTCTCAATGCCTGAGCTATTGGTTTGATATAGTGTTGCGTCATATAAATATGATCGATAGTATTTTTTGCCCCATTCTCATTATTTTTAAAAACATCTCCATAATATTCTGCATAATGTTTATAGTATTGAAATACTTTTTCCCTATCGTTAGGGTTTACTACTCCATTATGATATTGTGCAACGTAACGCCATAATTCTGCATGTATTCCTTCATGTAAAATAGTAGCAGCCATTTCAAAAGTTGGCATATTATTGTTTTCAATTATTAGTGTTATTATATTATCGTTTATTGCTTGGCTCCCATCTACACATGCTTCATCTGTCTTTGTGCAATTACCATGCTTCAATATAAGTTGGAATTTTGGATCTTTAACAAAACTCCCAATTGTTTTTTTAAACAAATTACCATTTTTGTTTTTCAGTTTTTCATACACACATTTTGCTTTACCTGTAAGACTATCTATTATAATATCGGGCTTTATTACACACTCACCCGCTTCATTTTCAATAAACCCTTCTGGGCACTCTGGTTCCCCATCTTCTTCCGAGCTATCTGTCGTAACGGCGTATACACTTCCCATGATGCCACTATAGCCGCCACTACCGCCGCCAACACCAGTACCGCTCTTTCCGCTGCCGGTATCTTGGCTGTTGTTCCAAGCTCTTATAAGAGAATAATAATCGCTTGAAGAACTACTTCCTCCTCCCCCTTTGGCAGTTACCGTAACGTTATCTAGGTGT
>JAOXRU010000351.1 GCA_025800395.1 Flavobacteriaceae bacterium | reverse complement strand
GGGGGAGAAACTTAACTACAAAATGTCCAAAAATGTTTGCTATGGACGACTTCTAACCATCATATCTTGGGCTCCTTATCTTCCCTGGGTTTGAAGTTTGGCCATGTTTGTTCTATCAAAGGTTGCTTTAACTTTTAATAGTCATGACCATATTTGGAAAGTCACGTGACCAGAATATGAAAACCCTAAAAACTCAAACATCTTACAAGTTACCCTAATAAAAACGATGCCAACGGTTAAAGAACCTTTGGAAGCAAAATCTGTAGCATGGATTTGTCGAAATTAGCATTAGTTAAAATTTTGTGACGTCATTAAGGTTTTATGACGTCATAACTGTTTTAATAATGCGAATCTCAACAAATTCATGCTACAGATTTTGCTTCCAAAGGTTCTTTAACCGTTGGCATTGTTTTTATTAGGGAAACTTGTAAGCTGTTTGAGTTTTTAGGGTCTTTATATTCTGGTCACGTGACTTTCCAAATATGGCCATGACTCTTAAAAAAATGTTAAAGCAACCTTTGAAAAAACAAACATGGCCAAACTTCAAGCTCAGGGAAGTTAGGGAGCCCAAGATATGATGGTTAGAAGTCGTCCATAGCAACCATTTTGTAGTTAAGTTTCTCCCCTTTAAACGGTTGCGTTTTTCGAGCGACCGCTGAATAATTCGCATGCTACACCGCCACCTTGGATTGGGAAAGGGGCAGAGGATTGGCAAGCAAAACAGTAGTCCAAGAGGGAGGGGAGGCAGGCTGACCCATTCTCCTCTTTCTACGTTT
>JAOXRU010000349.1 GCA_025800395.1 Flavobacteriaceae bacterium | reverse complement strand
ATTGCCAATTAGAAATAATAATAAACAAGGCGGCTAATACGTATAATACTGCCATGAAGGGAACCACTCTTTCGGTTACTTTGGCAATTCTTTTTATACCTCCTATAATTACAATACCTACCAATATGGCAAATACGATTCCTATAATACTACCCATGGCGGAACCCTCTAAGTTAAACTGACCAATAATTTGTGCTGCAGCCTGATTGGTTTGAAATGCATTTCCCCCGCCAAAAGACGCACCTACGCACATGATGGCAAAAACAAACGCTAGAAACTTTCCTGTATTTTTATAACCACGTTCTTTTAAACCTCTAGATAAATAATACATTGGCCCACCAAATACATTGCCATTTTTATCGATATCTCTGTATTTTACCCCAAGGGTACATTCTACAAATTTTGAAGACATTCCTAGTAAACCAGCTATAATCATCCAGAAAGTAGCACCGGGTCCACCAATAGATATGGCTACGGCTACCATAGCAATATTCCCCAAACCTACAGTGCCCGAAACTGCCGTTGCTAAAGCCTGAAAATGATTCACTTCGCCTTGATGGCTCTCGTCTTTAATAGTGTTTACCAAGTCTCCGTCTAGCTGATGCGCATTGTTTGGTAAGGGTGGCGGCTCCTTTTCTATTGCATCGTATTTACCTCTAACTACTTGTATGGCGGTAGGAAAATGTTTGATGTTAACAAAGCTAAAATAGAAAGTAAATAACAAGGCACCTACCAATAATAGAATAAGCACTATGGGTATACCGTTTTCGCCAACAGAGATAGGTGTTAATATAAAATTTTCCCACCAGGTGGCAAAAGGCATAAATGCATCGTTTATGCGTTCGTCTATTCCTTTTGCATAGGTTGGTGTGTAAAGAAATAGTCCTAGAAACAAGGTAACTACAATTTGCTTGGATTTCATATGTTGCGTTTTTGATTTGGAACGCAATGTTTGAAATTGAAAAACGTAAAATGTAATTTATCAGAAAAGAAGTAAAATTGTCGGTAGAGGTAATACCGACAAATAGGGTGTAATATGTTGATTTATAGTTTAATGTTTTCTTTTGGTGTTTTTAAGCGAATTTTTCTATTTCGCTTTGCCGACAATTCGAAAAGAGCGGTTTTTAAGGGGTTTAAATGATGGTCTATCGTCCAGCTACCTTTCCCAAATACTCCATCTAAAAGGACATGTAGCAATCTTTTTACCTCATTGTAATCTTTAATATCAAAAGATTTGTTGGGTAAAGAGAAGTTCTTTGGTTTTATTTCGAGCCAATCGGTTTCTAGCTTTCTTTTTTGAGCAAACTTTAGAAACAACTCAAACAACATGGGACTCAATTTTACCTTTTTGTTTTGGTTAACAGGAAATCCTTTCAGATACACTACGTATTCCATTTTTTGTTGCGCAGTTTTGTTTTTGGAAAATGTGATGTATAACTCCTCTGCGTTTGGTATGATTTTTTCTACCAGTTCTTTTACCCAGCTTAGGGCCAATGCAAAAAAAATCATGATTAAAGATGTTTTAAAGATGGCAGAAAATAAAGTCATATTAATAGCATTTCCAGATAATTTATAAATCTGGGCAACTAATACCAATAGAATACAAGCTAAAGATAAAAATGCCAGTGCTTTTAGACGTCTTCTTAAAAAAGATTCCCATAAAACAAAGCCCAGAAAGCCTAAAGTAAATATGGCATAGTACACATCTAACTCATTAATCATGCTTATTATATTACCAGAAATCATTCTACTTAGAGTAGGTAAAATGGAAAACACAAAGGGGATACCCACTATATATATCCAATATTTAGATTTTATAATATGTGCAATAGGATCTGGGAGGTATCTAAACCAAGGCAATGCCAATAGAATAAACAAACTGTTGAGTAAAGACCATACGCTGCGCCATCCATCCATTACATGTATAGAGGTGGGGTGGTTAATAAAATAAATTTCAAATGCACCAGAGATACTCCAACAAAGTATAGAAAGGGCTAGCCAAACTTGCCCAAAATCGTTTTGTTTTTTTCCAATATGCCACCAAATAGAAAGTAATGCTATAAATGCAAACAAACATACAGAGACTTGCCACCAACCATAAAAAAACAAGATATTGGTATTAGGAATGGTATTTGCAAAGGCTAGTGGTGTCATAGGAAGATGGATAATGTGTCCGATATGGCTAAAACGTATTTTGCATTATTGGAACAATCTACCTCTTTTTTTTAAGGATTCAAAAAAACATATCGGTGTAGTTGGGAGTACACCGCCAACATAGCTATAAAAACACTGCTATAACTCCCGACTAGGTATGGCGTTTTAGTGAGGTGGTTGCACTTGGATTTGCGGACGAATAAGTCGATTTTGTACGCCGCTTGTATCTACATTTCAAAACCCTCAAACAACTAGTATGTGTAATATTTTAACTTGTATTTGAGAAACCTGCCCAATGTTCCCTTATATGATTAATTTCAAATGGTAAATGGTATTATATTCATAGACGTATTAACGATTTGCGTTTTCAGTACGATTATCATAACATACAATTTTATGTAGGGAAACGTTTTTAGCTATTTATGAAAAGAATTTATATTATAAGTTTATTTGTTTGTTATTTTTAATAGGCTGCTATAACTATATAGATGCAGAAAAAGGTGGGTATTTGCCAAAACGAAAGAAATTTCAGTTCCAGAACAACCCGTATCAATTAAAGAAAACAGATCCTATTCGTTTATACCATTTTAAAAATTAAAAGTCGTTTTAAAAGCATTTAAATAATGATGATTTCCAGTGATCGATTTTATAGTTTCCTTTTTCATTTGCTTGACAGTATTGTGCAACCAATTTTTTAAATCTTCCATAGAGTCAAAA
>JAOXRU010000348.1 GCA_025800395.1 Flavobacteriaceae bacterium | reverse complement strand
GGCTGCAGCGCTAACGCAGAGGCCATGGGTTCGAATCCCGTTGAAGCCCCGAAATCCTTTTTTTCGGGCTTTTTCGCAATTACTTAAATTGCGATTCACTGCGATGGTCACATACTCATTTCATTTGTATTTCCGCAGTTCACATCATTTCATACTATAAAGGAGGCGCAGTTGATATACATAAAGCCATTGGCAAGCTACCGAGACCAAAGGCTGGTTGGACACCGGGTCAATATCGATACCTAGGGCCTTATAACCCGTTGGATAAGCAAATGACTTATGATCCAAAAACGGGAGAAGTGCTAGATTGGAAAGTAAAACCTTATAACAAGGTGGATGAAATAGCAGCTTATGATGGTATTTGTTATGATATGGGCAATGACAAAGGTGTTTGTGACAGAAAGATGGTTGATTCATTAGATGAAATACCATATGGCCAAATGCCTAAATGGGGGCAAACAGCGCGATTCTTAATCGATAAAAAACGAAAACTTGGTCTTGGTGTAAAACAAAGGAAGTCAAAAAACGGAAAGCGGCGTTGAGT
>JAOXRU010000338.1 GCA_025800395.1 Flavobacteriaceae bacterium | reverse complement strand
TGCCCCTTTGCGAAGGTGTCCTAATTCTTTTTGTTTTCCAATAATAGTAGCCGGAATACGAGTAAGCGACTCTAACGCCTGTTGTTCGGATAAACCATGGGCAATAGCTTTTTGTACATTTTTTAAGAAGTTTTCTCCTTTTTGTAGCCCATGTGAGGTAAGCGCAAACGAAATACCAGCAGCTTCTAGTTTAGCAGCATTAAAAGGAGCCTGATGCCAATAGCGCATATCTTCTAGGCTCACATAATCGGCCTGAAACGGATTAGAAACATCATAAGCCTTTGGAAAGCTCATGGGTACGATAAGCGTAGCACCAGTTTTTTGTATGGCAGGAATATTCTCGAAACTATCCCCATTGGTAAGCATGGTGTATTGCACCCCAAATTCGTCTCCAATTTTATCTGCACGAAGCACATTCCATTTGTCTCCTGCATCGAAGATCATGGGTTTGTTTTTGTTTTTTAGGTAGGCTTCTATAGCCAAGTCTTTGGTGGCAATATTTCCTTTGGCGTACCAATCTGCATCGTACTGAAACTGTCTTAATAAGGCAATGGCTCCCATAAGAGAGCTAGGATACACCTGTCTAGAGCTTACACTTTTCTTAAAGGAAAAATACTGTGCCGATTCTTCTTCTAGAATTTGGTACGCTTTGTTGTTTCCATCGCGTAGCGCAACTAACATACCCGTACCACGTGCAATACCATCGGTGCTATGGGTATTTACGGTTCCGAAACCAAGTTTACGCATAGCAGCAGCAGTTTTGCCATCGTAGGTAAATTGGTCTACCGCTTTTTTATCGCTCTGAATATGGTCGTTCCAATAGAAGCCAGTTCGTTTAGCATCGTACTGTGGATTAGTAAATCCACCCTTAGCACGTTTTGGTTTCTGCATGCCAAAATCGCTAAACACCTCTACAAAAGAAGGATAGATATACATGCCTTTTGCCGAATGCACTACCGTGTTACTTGGCAGTTGTGTGTTTTTACCCACTTGCACCACCCTTCCTTGGTGTAGCAGTAAGCTTGCATTTTTTATAGTGGTTTTTGCATCCACAACAATAGTTGCTTCGGTTATTGCGGTATAGCCTTGGTTAGAAGTAGGCACCCCATCGTTTTTTGGGAAATAAATTTGTGCCTCCATGGTTAACCCGCCACCCAGCAATAGGAGCAACAGTAGAAGTTTTTTCATTTTTAGTGTTTTTTTTTTTGAGTTAGTTATTACAAGTGTTTGACAGCTTGCGCTATAAAAATAGCCGAAGTAGTTTAAAATGCAGGGGTATTAAGTTTTTTTTA
>JAOXRU010000325.1 GCA_025800395.1 Flavobacteriaceae bacterium | reverse complement strand
AGTTTTACAGGATTTGTATACCTAGACAATCTAGACTTTTTGTCCTTTGGATTGGGATACGAAATCCCCACTTCAGATATCAATCAGTACGCTTCGGGCACCTTTGAAATATTACTCGGATTGAAGTTCTAATACTTCAATGCCTTCAGAACAAAAACCGCTCTTTGTATAGTAAGGAGCGGTTTTTTTAGCCTTAGGTTTTGCGTCTTGGGTCTTCCCAAAAAAGACAGTTTTAGCACTCATAAAGATAACCGTCTCCACCAAAACTCTTGATCTATAATCCAATTCGTAAGAATTATCGTATATTTACAAACTGCCTCTTTACAAACTACTTTTTGGACTTTTCCCTTATCGAAAACACGGAAAATGAATTTTGATAATTGGAACTTGGATTTGGTTCCTACCCTATTAATAGCAATCCTACTTCCCTTGTTGTTGTATGCATCTTTTTATTTCTTTATTATAGGTGTTAAAGGAGCTATACGAATGAAGCAAAGTAAAAACTGGCCAACATATCTGGCCAAAATTATCAGTGCTCAAATGGTATTTATGCGCACTGGGGAAGAAGCAAGTGATTATCATTTTGCGATCAAAAAAACTTATAGTTATACCGTAAACAACAAAGTATATCAAAACGACCAGTTTTTTGCCGCCGATTCTCTTTACCGAACCACTTTTCGTCCTATAGAAGATTTGTCTTCTTTTTATAAAAACTACATAAACATACCACAGTATCGGGAGAAAGTAAAAGAACTAGAAAACAGTATTGGGCAACAGGTACAGGTATATGTACATCCAAGCAAACCATATCTTTCTTGTTTGAGCAGCAAGTTTAACAAGAAAATATGGATTCCAATCCTCTCTGGATTTCTCTTTGGTCTCACTTTGTTCACAGTTGCTTGGCAAATATTACGTGTCTTGATATAGTTAACTTTAGCAAGAATTGCAAAATCAGGCTTTTGTTTGTACATTTCGATCTGATTTAAGAGAATTACTATGTCACGTATCCTTTCCATACTGCTCATGGCGGTATTTAGTTTATCTAGTTTTGCCCAAAACAAAAAGGCTTTTTCTTATTTGGATGTATTTGCTTTAGAATACGCCAATGACCCCCAATTTTCTCCCGACGGAAAAACGATTATATATCGTCGTATGGGATTCGACATGATGAAAGACCGCTCTCGTGGTGCCATATGGATGATGCATATCGATGGCAGCAATCACCAAAAGCTAACTACATTGGAGGGCAACGAATGGCAAGCCCGTTGGTCTCCGACTGGGGATCGAATTGCTTTTGTTCGCAGCACAACAGAAGGATCAGAGATATATATTTATTGGGTAAATTCTGGCAAGAGCGCTAAAATCTCTCAATTAGCAACAAGCCCATCCGGACTCACTTGGAACCCAAGCGGCACTAGCTTGGCTTTTAGCATGAAGGTTAATAGTAAACCTCCGGTTATTGCCAAAATGCCCGCTAGGCCAAAAGGCGCCAAATGGGCAGCACCAGCAAGAATTACTGATCGTCTCAAACACGAGGCAGATGGCGCTGGCTATCTCAAGCCAGGTTTCCACCATATTTTTGTGCTCGATGCCCAAGGAGGAACCGCTAGACAATTGACCAACGGGAATTTTAATCATAGAGCAGGTCTGAGTTGGCATCCGAATGGCCAACAAATCTTCTTTTCGACCAACAGAAACGAAGATTGGGAATACGATTTTCGCAATTCAGAAATTTACAGTGTAGATGTATTTAACGGAAAAATACAGCAACACACCAACAAACCCGGCCCAGACTACGGCGTCAAAATTAGTCCAGACGGAAAAACACTAGCTTATTTGGGATATACCGATAAAGTTCAGACCCATCAAAACACGATCATTTATCTACAAGATGTAAAAAGTGGTCATCGACGTGAATTGACCAAAGATATAGATCGCAGTTTTGGTAATCTACAGTGGAATGCACAAAGTACTGGACTCTATACTAGCTATGACGAATATGGCAACACCAAAATTGCATATATCAGTACTAGCGGCAAACTCCAAACCATAGCGCATCATATGGGGGGCACTACTATTGGTCGCCCCTACCCAAGCGGTGCGTTTTGCATAGACAAAAAAGGCAATATCGTTTATACCAAATCTACTCCTTATCATCCAGCGGAGCTGGTATATCAACAAAAAGGTAAAACCTCCCAAAAGACGCTAAGCAACTTAAATGCCGACCTTCTAGATTTTCGTCAACTTGGAAAAGTAGAAACCATATGGTATAAAAGCAGTGTAGATGGAAGAAAACTACAAGGTTGGATTGTATACCCTCCATTTTATGATGCCAGCAAAAAGTATCCAATGCTAGTAGAAAATCACGGTGGACCTATCCTCAATTATGGAGATCGTTTTTCGGCAGAAATGCAACTTTATGCCACTGAGGGTTATATCGTATTTTATCCAAATCCAAGAGGAAGCACCAGTTATGGTGAAGAATTTGGAAATCTTTTGTATCACAATTATCCTGGTAATGACTATGATGATGTCATGGATGGCGTAGATGCGCTTATAGCCAAAGGTATTGCCCACGAAGATCAGTTGTATGTTACTGGTGGCAGTGCGGGAGGCATCATGACAGCTTGGATGATAGGAAAAAACAAGCGCTTTGAGGCCGCAGTAGTTGCCAAGCCAGTGGTAAACTGGATCAGCAAGACATTGGTTGCCGATAACTATTACGGATACGCTCACAGTCGCTACCCTGGTCAGCCTTGGGAGAATTTTGAAACCTATTGGAAATTTTCACCTATCAGTCTAGTTGCCAATATAGAAACTCCCACCATGGTATTGGTGGGTATGAATGATTTGCGCACACCTCCAAGTGAAGCGAAGCAATTGTATCACGCTTTAAAATTGCGCAAGGTCCCCACGGTGCTAGTTGAAATTCCTGGTGCAAGCCACGGTATTGCTGCCAAACCTAGCAATTTAATAAGCAAAATAAGTCATACTGTTGCTTGGCTAAAGAAATACGAAAAAAAAGAATAATATTTGGACAAAAGTTTGCTTTTTTATACCATTAAAACCAAATAACCATGACATCGACTAGCATACTTGTAATTGCATCTATATTGGGAGCGAGCAGTATTTTATTAGGCGCCTTAGCAGCGCACAAGCTAAAAAAACACTTTTCTGCAGATTTGCTGCAAAGCTTTGAGACTGGTGTAAAATACCAGATGTATCACGCATTGGCATTATTGATATTGGGGTTTGAGTTCGATCTTGAAAACAGCTATCAACAAGCTGCAATCTGGTTGTTGGTGATCGGAACCATCCTTTTTTCATGGAGCATATACGGACTGTGTTTTAGTAGTTCGAGCGGGTCCAAATGGCGATGGCTAGGACCTATAACACCCTTGGGAGGACTCTGTATGTTTGGTGGCTGGATATTGTTAGCTATTGGTTTTTTAAAATAAAGTTTTGGGCTGAAGACCTTTATAGTTAGTGTGTTTTTTTTTAGAACAAACCTATGGTATATAGAATAGCATATAATTCACTAAACAACAGCGTAAAATGTTATTCCAGCATCAATAAGTTGTTTTTGATAATAACCCCTATTATACCCAGATATACTAGGGCTTTTATAGGGTTTAGTATATTCAAAATCTTAGTACAATCATCGTTGTTTTTGGCAAAGGATTGGATATATGCTTCGATTCGTTTTAACAAAACAAAAATAGCCGTTTAGAAATATTCCAAACGACTATTTAAAAAAAAGTTATTACTCTCCGACTTATTTTCTTTTCACATAAGTAAGTCCAAAAGGATTGGTACCAGAATCTATAGTTGCTGTGCTAGTCAACATATTGTTGGCAACAGTAAACAATTCTATTTTTGTTTGCATGGGGCCAGAATAAGTCACCACCAATTTATCACCTTCGTCATTGGCGGCCAAATTGTGTGTAGCAACTAAACTGGTTTTTTTTGTAGCTACCAATTGGTTGTTACCATCTATAATCCCCAATCGACCTCCGGGTAAATCTGCTACAAACAAATGATTTTTACTTGCAAACACTCCATGTGATCCATCAAAATCTAGAGTTTCTAAGGTTTGTAAATTTACAGGCTGGTGTCTTTTTATTTCCCCAGCATCTTGAGATAAGGAATACACCCAATTGTTGAAGAAACCAACATGTCCATCTCCCCCTATCTCTGTATTACTCATCATAGTGAAATCATCGGTTCGATACTGAACCAAATGGCTTTTATCTCCATCGAGTATGGTTACATAAGCATACCCGCCCTGAGGATTTACAATTACATCATGCTGTACTGCATCTGGACTCAAATTGAGGGTAGTAGGAAGGGCAATAGTTTTGGTTACGCTAAAATTTTCCAAATTTACTACAGTAGTAGTTTTCACCCCACTGTTTACATTGTTGACCCATAATTGATCTACTTCGTCGTTGAGCCAAAGATGGAAAGCCCCCAGCCCAATATCTAAAGTACGTTTCAAACTAAAATCAGCCGCATCTATTTCATATAATTTTCCACTACCAAAACCACCAGTATATATTCTATCCCTTTCGGAAGAATAAGCCACATAAGTTGGTTGACTACCATCTGGCAAGTTAGTTGTTCCGAGCAAAGCAAGATCCTCGGTATTGTGATAACTTATGGTATTACTAGCACGATTTGCAACTGCAAAAAAAGCCTTGGCACTATCCCCTCCACCGTTGTTGTCGTCATCATTGCTGCAAGAAGCCAAGGTTGTTGCGATACATATCACCACAATAATCGAAAGTTTTTTCATAAAATTCATATACATAATTCTTTACTATTTTCTGTTTGGACGTACCGAATATCACTTTCTTACATCGAAATAGAAATATTTCTTTACTTTCTTTTGCCCTAATCCCAAGGCAACCTCATTTTGTTGCCTTCATACGCGGTAAATATTATCCTCGAAAAGCAGTACAGCAAGACCTATAAACCTAGGAACAACACAAATAAAAAAACGAACCCACATTAGCAGCTTCGCTTTCTCTTCATAATAATACCATTTCTATAGATCTGTATGCTGTATTGTAAATATTACAAAACGGTCTTTATTTTCTTTCAAGATGGGCTCAACGGCTGCAGACATAATGACATTCGGATTAGAACAAAAACGACAAACTCCAATGGAAAAACAAAGACGAAAAAAAGCAACTGTTTGAGAAAGAAATTCAAACCCAAAGCCCCCTAAAGATTTTAACAGAAATTGTGAAAAACTAAGCTGCGGCATTGTAGGTGTTGGGATGAATGACAAGCAAAAGTTAAAGCATAAAACAAGCAGCGTATTTTGGCATATTCTTTGTAAAACTGAGCTTCTTCTTTTGGTAAATACATCAAAAGCAACCTCCACCAAAAAGTCCTCATACACTTGTTTACCAAAAATATACCCTCATGTCAACGATAATACTAATTATAAAGCAACCAAAAGTCCAAGGACATCATCCGTATAGGAATCGCGGAAGCAGTCGGCTTTCTCCGAAGATAGATTTAGGTCTTACGCAGCCGTTGGGCAACGGTTTCGAGTTCCTCATACCATTCTTTTCCAAACCGATGGATGAGTGCATTTTTAACAAATTTATACACAGGAACCTGTAGCTCTTTTCCCAAAGAACAAGCATCATTACATATATGCCATTTGTCGTAATTGACCGCAACAAACCGAGAATACGCTTTAATACGAATCGGATAAAGATGGCAAGACACTGGTTTTCTCCACTCTATTTTACCATCGTTATAGGCCGCTTCTATGGCGCATTTCACCATGCCATCTCCTTCAAAAATCGCATAAGCACATTCAGCACCGTTCACCAATGGAGTTTCCCATTCTCCGGCCTCAAATTCATCCGCTACAAAGGTGCCATTGGCCGCAACCGATTCGATACCCTGAGGTCTCATATACGGAACCACTTTAGGATAGACTTCCTCCAATATTTTGGTCTCTTCTACAGTTAAAGGCGCACCAGCATCGCCATCTACACAACATGCACCTTTGCATGCACTGAGATTGCATACAAAATCATTTTCTATGATTTCTTCCGATATAAGGGTATTTCCAATTTGAAACATTTGGCAAAAATACTATTTTTCCCAGACAAATATTGCTTTTTATGGGCACATCCACTGTTGATTCTATACACCAGAACATCCACTAGAAAAACACAAGGAACTAGATGCTTTTAACCCATATCTTATACCATTTGCCATTTGAAATGGCAGGTATTGTTTGGGCAAAACGAAATGCCTTTGCCTACAATTAAAGGCCATTTTTTTCGTTCTAGGTGATATGTTATAGGATTCTATCTATATTCTTTTACTAGCGCCGAAGACAACTTATTCCCAGACCTATATAAAAACAACAACTAGGACATCTATTGGCTGAGCAAGGCTGTAGTTTTGTCTCTAAAATAATCGAAATGGCTGAACTACAACAAAAATCCGTAGAGGATTTAAGAAATTTGCAATTTTACATTCCCTCTTACCAACGAGCTTACCGCTGGACCGAAACACAAATCGAAGAATTACTGAAGGATATACACCAATTCGATGATTCTTCGGATGAGTGGTACTGCTTGCAAGCTGTGGTGGTACAAAAAAAAGGTGACAAATACGAGCTCATAGACGGACAACAAAGACTTACCAGCATTTACATCCTTCTACAATACTTGGGAGAAACCAAACCATACACCCTCGAATATGACACCAGAGAAAACACGAACACCTACCTGAATGCTATCTCTGAAGACGACTCCAAAAAAAACCTCGACTATTACCATATCTATCAGGCCAAACAAACCATGGAGAACTGGATAGAAGAGAATCTAAAGTCAGAAGATCAAAAAGAAAAATTCAAACAAAAATTACGCAACAAGGTAAAAGTAATCTGGTACCAATTGGAGGCACAAAAAGAAGACTCTAAAAAGGATGCGATAGATATCTTCACCCGCATCAATATGGGCAAAATACCGCTTACCAATGCCGAGCTCATCAAGGCCTTGTTTTTGAACAGCTCCAATTTTTCCCAAGCCAGTAAAGAGGAAATACACTTACGCCAATTGGAAATTGCCTCCGAATGGGATCGTATCACCTATGGTTTGGGCAAAGACAGTATGTGGAGTTTTATTAGCGACCCTGCAAACAAAATGGCAACCCCTATAGACCTGCTTTTCGAGCAACTGGTTGCTATGGAAGGTTCCGAAAATAAAAATAACGATCCCTACCATACATTTCGAGTATACGCGGAGAAATTCGTAGAAGTAAATACCTCCGAAAAATTAGATGCCATTTGGCAACCAATTAAAAAGTTCTATCAAACCATAGAAGACTGGTACAACGACAGGGAATTGTACCACAAAATCGGCTATTTGCTAACCATCAAAAAAACTTCCCTAAAGGAGTTATATGAAGAAGCCAAAGACAAACCCAAGTCTAAATTCAAAGAACATTTAAACAAATGTATAGAGGAGATCACAAAAAACTGGAATATATATGATATGCAATACGGGGATAAGGATATCCGATCGGCATTGCTACTTCACAATATACAAACCATACTAGAAACTAAAAATTCGAGTAGCCGCTTCTCCTTTTTTCGATATAAAAACGAGCGCTGGGACATCGAACATATCCATGCTATAGCGGATGAAACGCTTATCAACGATCAAAAAGAATGGCTCGAACACAACAAACCGGATACTATTAAAGATGAAGATGTGAACAAAATCATTGAAAAGGTGGAAAAAGATGAAGAGGTAACAGAGAATGCATTCAAAAAAGTAGTAACTGCAATTCTTGGGGATAGGGACGACAGTCTCGCCAACCTTTGTCTATTAGACAGAGGCACCAATCGTAGCTATAAAAACGATTCGTTTATGCGCAAACGAAAAAAAATCATTCAAAAAGAAAAAGAAGGCACTTTTATACCCATATGCACTAGAAATGTCTTTATGAAATACTATAGCGAGGAGGTTATGGATTTACAAATATGGAATAACAATGACAGGACAAATTATATAAAAGATATTAAAACGAAATTAGAGATACAAAATGACTAAGCAGCAAACCAAATCAACCCCCTATTCCTTTTGGCAACTCATGCAGGAATACACCATAGAAATCCCCATCATACAAAGAGACTATGCACAAGGCAGAGCAGACGAAAAAACAGCACAAATTCGCTCTCGATTTGTAGACGCCCTCGTCACAGCCATCGTAGATAAGACTCCACAAGAATTGGATTTTATATACGGGGAAGTTAAGGACAAGGTATTCCAACCCCTAGATGGGCAACAGCGCCTAACCACTCTTTTTTTGCTGCATTGGTATATCGCTTATAGATCTGACTCTTTGAAAGAGAACCAATGGTTATCTACATTCAGCTACCAAACCAGAATCTCCTCTCGGGAATTTTGCCAAGGCTTGGTTGGCAATACCAATCTTGGAAAGGGAGAAACCATATCCCAAAAGCTACAAGATGCGCCTTGGTATTTTGCTGCTTGGAACTACGATCCCAACATCCAATCTATGCTAATCATGCTGGATTGCATAGAGGAAAAATTAAAAGAAAAAAACAAAAAGGAGATAGAGGAATTCTGGGACAGCCTACGCAAAAACGATGCACCAATCCGATTTAGTTTTATTCCCCTAAAAAATATTGGCCTCACCGATGACCTATATATCAAAATGAATGCAAGAGGGAAACCACTTAGTCCTTTTGAAAACTTTAAAGCTAGCTTTGAAAAAAACCTAGAAGAAGCGGAATGGCACCCAAAAGACAGTATCGCATTTTCAAAAAAAATGGACAATGACTATGCCAACTTATTTTGGAATCCAGAAAGCCAGAAGAATTGGGACGACCGCTTTCTACAGTTTATCGCAGGCATCGCCATCTGTTTCTATGCTGAAAACCCTCAAGAGAAGGACCCCAATAACCTAGAGAAACTTATACAAAAGCTAGCAAAACAGCCAGATAACCTAGTTGCAACAGATTTTAATAGCAAGTCTGCTTTTGAATTTCTAGAAGGCCATTTAGACAAATACGCAAAACTGGATGAAGGCTCTCTTCCAACAAGTGAAAGCCACTATTTTGGCAAGTCAGATACAAGTCTGTTCGAAACTTTTATCGACAAACCTACTTACAAAGACCGAGCGCTCTTTTATGCCCAATCCAAATGCCTGATAAACGAGACCGAAAAAGAAACTACAAACCAATTTATACGTGTAGTTCGCAATATGCTTGAAAACAGCACCGTAGATAGCCCCAAGAGTTTTATAAGCGCCATAGGCTTTATACAAGAACTAAGTGAGTTGCTTAAGGAAAATCACTCCAGCTTTTATTCTTCCCTAGAAAAAATAGAGTTCAATTCTGGTTTTGCCAAAGAACAATTTGAAGAAGAGCGCATCAAAGCAAAACTACTTGCAGGAGATGCTAAAGAGAAATGGAAAGAGCAAATACATAAGATAGAAAACAATGTATTTATAAAAGGGCAAATCCGATTTTTGTTGGCAATGGCAGTAGTAGATGAAAAGGGCACATATGATTTGAACTCCTTTACATCCCTTTCCGAAAGCTTTGTCCAACTATTCGCTCCAAAAGATAAAGTACCGCTAGACGATCTACTGAGAAGAGCCATGCTCACCAAAGGAGATTTCAAACTACACGAAGGCTACGCCAGCATCCTAGGTGCATATCGTTACCATTTGATCCGTACCTCCTCGGAGCTAAAAAATGCCACCCGCGGCATGATAAAAAACCCCAATAGATATGGAGAATTTGGCAAAACACTAAAGGCATTACTTTCGGATTTCCCAGAAGAAACGAAAACAGAAAGAGATGATTTTTTAAATGGATGTATCCAATCCTATCTAGACCGCGAACCTTTTGATGACTATAGACATAAATTGATTGAAAATAAGGAACTTCTCAATTACTGTTGGCACAAAAGAATCTGCCTCAAGGGCAATATATTGTATGTGATGCAAAAAACTAAAGCGTATAAGGAAAAGGAAAACTATAAAGAAATTGTTCTAAAGGAAAACACCTCTTCATAGACCTACTCCCAGGGGTTTACAACTTTAAAAACCATGAAAAAATGACAAACAACAGAAAAAAAATACTATCCTGTATAGGTGCCATTTACGAAGCCTCTAAAGATTGTGGATTAGAGAAGGTTTTCTTTGAAAAGATGGATGCAGAATGTTGTTTTTTGGCCGGCTATTTTGGCACCTCCAAGACCCAAGCCTTTTTTGTTGGACTAGTCTTTGCTTTCAACCAAAAGGGAGAAACCGCCGACCACTATAACCTCATCGCACATTTCGCCTGTAATCCGATGAAACTACTAGAATACTACGATGATTTTGCACATTTGATAGACAGCCAAATGATTAACAAACGCAGAACTATAACTAGTTTTCGAGTACACAAGACATCCGATAGCTATTCTATACATCCAAAAATCACTGAGGCCATATTAAACAACAAAAACATGCCCCAATTGGTAGAAGACGACATCAAGGACGTGTTTCAGCTACTAGAAAAGCTCTATCAATTGGGAGAGCAATGCCGATATGGAGATATTTCCCTAGACGAAATGTTGCAAGAAACAGAAACCCTATTGGATGCCTACAAGCAGTTTCCGTTTGTCACATATCTATTGCGATTAGATTTAAGCCCCAAAAACCTATACACCTATCTCCATTTGATTTGGAAAACGATTGTGGGAAATACCGCTACCAATCTGGGCAGCATACTAGAAATCCTATACGAAACCACCAGCCAACAAGTAAAGCAAACCCAACAATTTCTCCATGGCGAAAATGATCTCCTACAACGAGAACTCATCGAACTAGAAGGCGCCAATTTTTTCAGCGATACCAGCATACAGCTATCCTCCAATAGCAACGAAGCTCTGAGCAGCTTTGGCATCCAATTATTCACGGCACAAAAGCAACGAAAAAATCTAATATTGCCAGATCGAATAGTTGCACGAAAATTACATTTCGATCCCAAGGAAATGAAGCAATTATTTGTTTTAAAAAAACTATTAAGCAAGCAACAATTCACAAAGACCCAAAAACAATTGGCAGAGAAATCTCTTCCCTCTGGAATCACTGTTCTATTGCATGGCTTCCCGGGAACTGGGAAAACGGAGTGTATCAAACAATTGGCCAAAGAAACAAACAGAGCTCTTGTAAAAGTCGATTTTAGTCAGACCAAATCCAAGTGGTTTGGTGAAAGCGAGAAGCTCGTCAAAGGGATATTTTCCGACTATAAAGCCATAGCCATCGAACTAGAAAACACCCCCATATTGCTTTTCAATGAAGCAGACGCCTTATTGTCGAAGCGAAAAGCACACCATTACTCCAATACGGGACAAACAGAAAACACCATACAAAACATATTGCTGGAAGAACTGGAAAACTTCGAAGGCATCTTTGTTGCCACCACCAATCTGGTTGGCCAGCTAGACAAAGCCTTTGAAAGGCGATTTCTTTTCAAAATTCCATTTGAGCTACCCACCATAGCCATAGGTGCCAAAATTTGGCAATCCAAAATACCTCAGCTATCCCAAAGCCAAAGCAAGCTCTTGGCTACACGCTTTGCTTTTTCTGGTGGCCAAATAGAAAACGTAGTGCGAAAACACGAGATTCATCAAATTATGTATAGCGAAAAGACTAGTTTTACACAGCTCACCGATTTTTGCTTGGAAGAAACTTTAGTCCAACCAAAAGAAAAAATCGGTTTTACCAATATCCTTTAATTATGTCGATACGAGAATATACAGGGCGTCACCATCTTATTGTAAACCTACTGCGCAATAGGCCAGCCACTTTTAGAGAAATTGCAGACTATCTATCCGAAATATCGTTAGATCAAGGGTATGACTTTAATATTTCAAATCGTACATTTCGAAGGGACATAAAACAAATTGCCAGTTTGTATCATATTGAAATCACCTACAATTTTTCCGCAAAGGTGTACCAAATTACCTATGAGGACCCACAGTATATAGCTAGCCGTATGTTGGAAGCCTTTGATATTTTTCACGCATTAAATATTTCGGATCACCTGCCAAAACAGATACAATTCGACAACAAACAGCCAAAGGGAACAAAAATCTTATACGATATGCTGCTAGCGGTACGGAAAAAACAGCAAATACGATTTTCCTATTTCAAATATTATGATGGCGCACATAGCCAAAGACTCGTGCATCCCTATGGGGTGAAAGAGTTTAAAAACCGCTGGTATGTCTTAGCAGAAGAAAAAGACAAGATAAAAATTTTTGCTATGGATCGCATTTCGGACATGCAAACCACAGCACAACATTTTGACATGCCCGAAACCTTCCACATGCATCACTATTTCCAATACTGTTTTGGCATTATTCACCCAGAAAAGGAAGATCCAAAAGATGTGACACTTTCCTTTACCGCATTTCAGGGAAAATATATCAAAAGTTTACCCCTACATAGCTCTCAGCAAATCTTAAAAGACAATAAGGAAGAATTGCGAATAAAACTACGTCTTAATATCACCCACGATTTCAAAATGGAAATATTGTCCTATGGCGACCAAGTGCGTGTACTCCAGCCAGCAAGCCTAAAACAAGAACTAAAAGATATACTTCTTAGGGCATTAAAAAATTATGATTAGGTAGTTCCCCAAAATATTACAGTGGCTTAGCTCCCAACCACCTAGCACTAACCCCACTTTGCCTTGGGACAACAGAACAAACCTTTATTATTTTTAAAATTCTTTATCTTAGATAGTCATAAAACAACATCATGGCAACTGCTTTAAAAGATATTTACAGTCTTCAATTTATTGAGAAACTAGCAAATGCCTTGCAAGTTGTATTCCCTCACTTGCATAAAGAGTAGCCACCCAGCACCAAACACCTCGGCAGCAAAAAACACCCTTTCAAACCCATTAGCACGAGAAAATATTATGCTGGCCAACAAATCCTAAGCATCATCAATAATGGTATGGAATATCACAAACAAGAATTTTGGCTTCTATAAACTTTCTTTTATACCATATTAACAAAAAGTCAAAGGCGGTTTTTCTCTTTGGGCGAAATCGCTACATTTGTAAAAAGGAGCAACATGAATTACCCAAAAGAAGTTATTCTAAGCGATATTACCGTAAGAGACGGTTTTCAGCATGAAGAAAAATTAATTCCTACTGCCGCCAAATTGTGGGTAGCAGAACAATTGTTATTAGCTGGGTTTAAAAGACTAGAAATCACCAATTTTGGGAATCCCAAGCGCATGCCACAGTTTGCAGATGCGGATACGCTTTTACAGCAATTACATGCCAGCAAAAAGGTGAAGCACTTGGTGTCCGCTGCAAAGATCACTGCGGTTTGCATAAGAGAACAAGCTATAGAAAGAGCCATTGCGGCAAAAAAAGAAGGTTACGGACCCGATCGTATATTGCTCATGGTATCTACTAGTGAAGCGCATCATCAAAAAAACTCTGGTTTATCTTTGGAGTACTACTGGAAAATGGCCGAAAAATACATTCCATTGGCCAAGCAAGCTGGCATCCAAATAAATGGCACTGTGAGCACCATATGGGGTTGTCCTATAGCCGGTCCTACCAAGCTAGAGAAAGCAGTAGAATTCACCAAACGTTGGTTTGATATTGGCGCCGACGATATCGAGCATGCCGATCATGATGGTTCTGCCTCTCCCGATCGCATCTATCGGTATTTTAATATGATACAAGACAACTTTGGCAATCCGGACAAGCATATAGTACATCTCCACACCACTAGAGGCTGGGGTACTGCCAATGTATTGGCTGCCCTACAAGCAGGAATGACCCACTACGAGGCCACCATGGGTGGTATAGGCGGACAACCAGCGAACTTTGTGGACGGTGTACCTGTAGGCGGAACAGGCAAATATTACTATAAAGACCCCAACCTAGTAGGACTTGTCTCCATGGAAGATATAGCGGTAATGATGGATGAAATGGGGATACAAACCAATGTAGACATAGACAAAGTACTAGAAATAGGTCAAATGGTAGAGCGTATCGTAGGCCGTAGATTGCGTAGTGAGGCGATCAAAAACGGTCGGATACCAAAAAGCCTAACTGGCAGATAAGTCAACGGGCTATTCTTTTGCGCCCAAACACTTTAGCCCCCTGTGCATATCTTTTTTTAATGCTGCATTAAAAAAATCTATCTCATTACCCAATAAATCTAAAAAACTTACTGTTATTTTGTGCTATAAAAAAGAGCAAGAAAAATGAAGGGAATACTATTGGTAAATTTAGGATCGCCCGATTCTACAGATCCTAAGGATGTGAAACGCTATCTCGATCAGTTTCTGATGGATAAGAGGGTAATTGATATTCCCTACCTCATTCGCGCTTTTGTCGTAAAGGGCATCATCCTCAACACACGACCAAAAAAATCTGCTGCAGCCTACCAAAAAATATGGTGGGAAGAAGGCTCTCCGTTGATAGTACTCAGCGAACGATTGCAAAAAAAGGTACAAGAACAATTAGACATGCCAGTAGAATTGGCTATGCGCTATGGCAAGCCTTCTTTAAAATCTGGCTTAGAAGCATTGAAAAAACAAGGAGTGACCGAAACCCTACTTATTCCTTTATATCCGCAATTTGCTATGGCTACCACAGAGACCATAGTAGCACTAGCCGAGGAGTTGCAGCACAAGCATTTCCCCAATATGCAAATCACCAATTTGCCCGCTTTTTACAACAAAAAGGAATACATAGAAGTATTGGCACGCTCTATACAAGAGTCTCTTGAAAAAGAAAAACCCGATTATCTATTGTTTTCCTATCATGGGGTACCAGAACGTCATATTCGAAAATCGGATGTCACCAAAAGCCATTGCAAAATAGACGGGAAATGTTGCATCACCAATTCTCCGGCGCACGCCTATTGTTATCGTCACCAATGTTTGGAAACCACCCGATTGGTAGCGAAAAAGCTCGCTTTAAAAGAAGGCACATACAGTAGTAGTTTCCAATCGCGACTAGGCAGAGATCCTTGGCTACAACCCTATACCGACCAGACCATCAACAATTTTGCAGAAAACGGCATAAAGAACTTAGCAGTTGTCACCCCAGCTTTTGTTTCGGACTGCTTGGAGACCTTGGAAGAAATCGGCATGGAAGCCAAAGAAGAATTCCTAGAGCACGGTGGTGAAAAATTTACCACTATAGCCTGCCTCAACGATAGAGAGGACTGGGTACATGCCTTGGTAAAATGGATGAAAGACTGGGCAAAAAAAGGCGTACTCACCGCCTAGGGAGGCATTGCCAACAAAACCAACATCCTATGCTTGCATACCAAAAAAATAGTGTACTACTATAACTGGCAGCTATACAGGGCTATGTGATTTCTATATTTTAATCCAAAGAATATTAGAAATGGTATAATACCATTTCCAATATTCATTCGGGGTTTCTTGCACTACATATCGTTGAGGCAAAAAACAATGGCCCCTTCTAGGTGTTTTTGAAAGCTTTTGTTTTGGTATATTCCAGCATCACCACCAAGAACTGTGGCAAAGAGTTTCCCTTTGCCAACGGACTTAGACCAGCTAATTGGGCTATTTTTTGTACCCAGCAATAGATCTACATTGGATTGTAAACTTGTTGCCCGATAGGGCATATCCAAAACCGACCAATTGGCTTTCATAAAATAGGTAGCCACTCTCGAATCGGCTGCTTTGGAAACAGACAACTGGCTCAGTGGCTGCATACCATTGGTTGCTGCTCCAAAAAAGTTTGCTTGATTCATTTTGGAATGCACCACCATGAGTCCCCCACCGGCATTGGTAAATGCCTCTAAGTGGGAGATGGATGCTTCTTGCAGATCACGATCTGTTTGTAGCAATACCACCAAGACATAAGCATCAGCCATATTGGGTTTAAACACCGCTTGGTCGCTGCTAAAGACCACTTTTAGACTTTGTGTTGCTGCCAAATTTTCCATCGATTTTTTGGCTTGGCTCCAAGTGGCAGTATTCTGCGCATTGCTGTACACCAGCATTTTC
This sequence comes from Flavobacteriaceae bacterium, assembly GCA_025800395.1. Classification (GTDB taxonomy): domain Bacteria; phylum Bacteroidota; class Bacteroidia; order Flavobacteriales; family Flavobacteriaceae; genus JAOXRU01. The sequence continues at coordinate 15,630 of JAOXRU010000325.1, read as the reverse complement.
ATAGCCTCATTCTGAGCTTGGGCCAACATTACCATACTAAGGGCGCACATAAATAAGATTCGTTTCATCATATTGGGAGTAAGTTAATTTAATTGTGAACTACTATATTTTTTGGGCGTTGTTCCATATTTCTTTTTAAAGGCTGCAATAAAGTGACTAGCGGTGCTATAGCCCACCTTTAGTCCAACTTCGTTTACATTGTACTTTCCGGTTTCCAGCATTCTTCGCGCATATTCCATTTTATAGTCAAACAAAAAATGAAAAACCGAATCGCCATATATCTGTTTAAAGCCAGCCTTTAGTTTTTTTAGCGACAAGCCCACTTCCATAGCCAGTTCGCTAAGGGTAGGTGGCTCGGCCATACGCGCCATGATAATTTCTTTGGCCTTTTTGATCTTCACCACATTCTCTTCATCCACCAAAAACGGACAATGGTCCATATCTGCCTCTTCGGAAGTATTGAAATACAAGCTCATCAGCTCGTATACCTTTCCTTTGGTATACAATTCTTTGAGCGCTCCATGCATACTGTATTGGTTGATTTGCGATAGCACCACCATGCTAGCAGGGCTAATGGCCTCGTTGCTATAGAATTTTTTTTGGGTATTGTCTTCTCTGAGGAAATGTATAAAATTGGCCTCCTTCGAAAAGAGAGCATGAAAATTCTTTATGGAGACAACGATACTAATGATGGTTGATTTTGGGGTTACTATTAATTCTAACGGCAAATCCTTTTGCGTATTATACAAAAGGAGGGATTGCTCTTCAGATATCGGCATACGATACCCATTGGGTGGAAAGACAAATTCGCCATTTCCTTTGATACAAAAATGAAATTGCACAAAAGTTCGATCCACTTCTGCCCTTATCGTTTGATTTTCTATGCGTTGGTTGGTAGTTTTTAGCACATAAAAATCCGTTTCCAAATCGATGCGTTCTACTAGCCCTTCAGCGATATTTTTTGCTAAATCTTCCATAATATTATGCTCTATTTATTTAGATTTCTTCTAAACTACATGCAACAGCCACCCCTCGGAGCGCCTATATACAGAGCAAAGTTACTAAAAATAACCCAATTGGGTCGGTATTTGCATCAAACGACATTAAAAGATCTTCCAGCGTTATTTTTTCATTATAAATCGGCTTATTTTTGCTGGCGCATAAACACAGTATGAAAGCTTATAACATCTCCAAGCACCATAATTTCTATACTGTTGGGTTGAATTACAAAAAAGCCGACGCTACCACCCGAGGCAAATTCAGTCTTACAGGAGAAAACATAGCAGCCCTATTGGCGCAAGCAAAAGTCGGCGGTATAGATGGATTATTGGTAAATTCTACCTGCAACCGTACCGAGCTACATGGCTTTGCGGAGCATCCTTTTCAACTTATCAAGCTATTGTGCGACAACACCAATGGGAGCATAGACGAATTTCAAAACGTAGCTTATGTACACAAAAACTACAATGCCATCAACCACCTATTTCGTGTAGGCACGGGATTGGACAGTCAGATACTAGGAGATTTTGAAATCATCAGTCAGTTAAAGAAGAGTTTTGCCCGTTCCAAAGAGCTTGGATTGACCAATCATTTTTTGGAGCGTCTTTTAAACGCCATCATACAGGCCAGCAAACGCATCAAAAACGAAACGGAGATCTCCTCTGGAGCAACCTCTGTAGCATTTGCTTCGGTACAATATATACTGGCTAGGGTTTCCAATATTTCCAACAAGAACATTTTGCTATTTGGCACTGGAAAGATAGGGCGCAACACCTGCGAAAACCTCATAAAACACACCAAGAACAGTCATATTACCCTTATCAATAGGACCCGGGAGAAGGCGGAAAAAATAGCTGGGAGATTTCATTTAATCGTAAAGAATTATACCGATCTAGCCCAGGAGCTCAAAAAAACCGATGTACTTATTGTAGCCACAGGAGCCCAAGAGCCTACCATTTACAAAGAGCTTATCCCTGCGGACAAACAAATGCATATTCTGGATTTGTCTATTCCCAAAAATGTAGACGAAAACGTAGAGGACCACCCAGAGGTAACCTTGGTACACCTCGATCATCTATCGGTGGTAACCGACAAAACCCTAGAAAGAAGAAAAAAGTATATTCCCCAAGCCAACGAAATAATAAATGAAGTAAAAGACGAATTTATACAATGGTTGGAAACGCGCAAATTTGCTCCCACCATAAAGGCATTGCGCGACAAGTTGCAGGATATGAAAGATGCCGAATTGGACTTTCAGCGCAAAAAAATGCAAGACTTCAATAGCGAGCAAGCGGAGATCATTTCCAACCGAATAATACAGAAGATCACCACCCAATTTGCCAATCATCTCAAATCTAGTCCGGGCGGGGCAGATGCCAGCATTGATCTGATTCAAAAAGTATTTCAAATAGACAATTCCTCCAATGAATAAAACCATTCGTATAGGTACCAGAGATAGTGAATTGGCACTATGGCAAGCCAAAACAGTACAAGGACACTTAGAAGCCTTGGGCTATACCACCACACTTGTACCCGTAAAATCTACTGGAGATTTGATCCTAGACAAGCCCTTGTACGAATTGGGTATTACCGGAATATTCACCAAAACCCTAGATGTAGCCATGCTAGGAGGACAAATAGATATAGCGGTACATTCTATGAAAGATGTACCTACGGCACTTCCAAAAGGAATTGTACAAGCGGCAGTGCTTCCAAGAGCCAATACCCAAGACCTATTGGTACACAAAGGCTTAGATTTTTTGGAAAGCACAGGCACCATAGCCACCGGATCTTTGAGAAGAAAGGCACAGTGGTTGCATCGGTATCCCAATCATGAGATAGTAGATTTGCGTGGAAACGTAAACACCCGTATGCAAAAACTGCAAGACAATACTTGGAACGGTGCTATATTTGCGGCAGCAGGCTTAGAACGCATACATCTAAAACCCGACAACTATATAGATCTAGATTGGATGATACCCGCCCCAGCACAAGGCGCCATGCTCGTAGTGGCCATGGAAAACGACCCCTATTGCTTAGAAGCAGTAGCAAATTTAAACCATACACCTACTGCTATTTGCACCCAGGTTGAACGAGAATTTCTCCGCGATTTAGAAGGCGGTTGTACGGCGCCCATTGGTGCAATAGCTACTATAGAAGAAGACACATTACATTTCGAAGGCGCACTTTTTGCCTTAGATGGAACCCAAAAAATAGGGGTTCAAAAAAACCTAGACTTACAATATGCAAAAGGACTTGGAAAGCGTTGCGCAAAAGAGGTTCTTGCACAAGGAGGTGAAAAACTAATGAATGATATCAAAGCGGCCTTATGAGACTGCTTTCTACCAAAATACTATCCACAAAGCAACAACAATTAGTAGCAGCACATCAGATAACACTAGAATGTTATAATGCCATTCGTACCACAGGCATTGATTTTAAAGCACCCCATTTAATCCCAGATGGAATTGTTACTAGCTCCAAAGCGGTACAAGCGCTATCTGCCAAGCGTATCTATATTCAAAACGCCTATGTTGTAGGCAACAAAGTAGCTTCTGCTTTGGCAGCAACTGGAAGCAATATTATCTACACCGCAACTTATGCGTCGGAATTGGCTACTGCTATCACAGAGAAATATGCCAACAAGCAATTTTACTTTTTCTGTGGAGACCGTCGAAGGCCAGAATTGCCAGAGGCCTTAAGTGCACAACATATTGCTTACACAGAAGTTTGTGTGTATAAAACAGAATTGCAACCTAAAAAAATAACAACTTCCCACGATGGGGTCTTGTTTTTTAGCCCAAGTGGTGTAGAAAGTCATGTTCAAAAAAACAGTATAGAAAACAAAGTAGCTTTCTGTATAGGAAATACCACAGCCAAGGCTGCAAAAAAACATACCAATACTATTTATATTGCTAAAGAACAGCGTATAGACAGTATGCTACAATTGGCAATACAATACCAAAAAACGAAATGATTAAAAACGACTTATTCTTAAGAGCATTACAAGGAGAAACTGTAGAACGTCCGCCAGTATGGATGATGCGACAGGCAGGTAGATATTTACCCGAATTTATGGCGCTTAAAGAAAAATACGATTTCTTTACCCGTTGTCAGACTCCAGAACTAGCAAGCGAAATAACCGTGCAGCCCATACGCAGATACGGTATGGATGCCGCGATATTGTTTTCGGACATATTGGTAATTCCGCAGGCCATGAATATAGAAGTGGAAATGAAAGCTGGAGTAGGGCCTTGGTTGCCAGATCCGATTCGTACCGCAGCAGATGTGGAACATCGTGTGATTGTCCCCAATATAGAAGAGACCTTGGGCTATGTGATGGATGCCATAGACATGACCAAAGAAAAGCTAAACAACCAGGTGCCTTTAATTGGTTTTGCTGGATCTCCTTGGACTATACTTTGCTACTGCGTACAAGGCCAAGGCAGTAAAAACTTCGACAAGGCCAAGGCGTTTTGTTATACCCAGCCAGAAGCTGCCCATGCCCTATTGCAAAAAATCACCGATACGACCATATTATACTTAAAAGAGAAAGTAAAACACGGGGTAAATGCGGTGCAAGTGTTCGACTCTTGGGGCGGTATGCTGTCGCCAGTAGATTATCAGGAATTTTCTTGGCAATACATCCAACAAATTATAGACGCGCTTAAAGACGAAGCTCCTGTAATCGCCTTTGGCAAAGGCTGCTGGTTTGCCTTAGACACTATGGCAAAAAGTGGTGCTGCAGCCTTGGGAGTAGACTGGACTTGCAGCCCAGAAATGGCCCGTCAACTCACCGGTGGCAACATCACCCTACAAGGAAATTTTGATCCTTCGCGTTTGCTCTCGCCACCAGCTACCATAAAGAAAATGGTAAAAGAAATGATAGATGCCTTTGGGAAAGACAAATACATTGTAAATCTCGGTCATGGTATATTGCCAAATATTCCGATAGAAAATGCTGGTGCCTTTATAGAAGCAGTAAAAGAATACGGAAGTTAAATGGCACTGGGCACACTACTTTCTCTTGCTAGCAACAAAAAAGCATGGGGGCTGGTATGGGTATTTCTCAAACAGCCCTGGTATTTTATACCTACTTTTTTGGCTACTTACCATAGTGTGCGACTTTCGGACAAACATTTTGGCAAAGCCCATCATACCAATTCCCCTGCCAACGCCTTTCGGCACGCCCTGTGGAATTACCTCATTGCAAAGAAGGCCTATTGGTGGCATCGCAACCCAGACGATGCCTTGGCATGGGCAAAAAAAATCACGGACTACCACGAACGTATGATGCCCAACGAAGCCCTGGCCCAGGCCATGGATTTGCACAACAATGCCGTGGGAAGAGAAATTTTCAGAGCAGATACACATCAAAACACCAATATTGTTTCCTTGTTGCTAGAAAAATCCAAGCATTCCTTATGGATAGCTTCATTAGAAGCAATCCCAGAAGACAGAACAACATTGGTTCATATAGAAGCATAATCTTATAGGTGTTGCTTTATACTAGCCGATTATTTGTAGATTTGCAGATAAATATAATCAGATGTATCCATTACGCAGAAATAGACGTCTTAGAGCCAATGCGGCTATCCGCAGTTTGGTAAGAGAAAACCATATGAGTGCCAACGATTTTCTTGTGCCGTTATTTGTGGTGGAAGGAAGTGGCAGAAAGGAAGAGATTCCATCTATGCCCAACTACTACCGCTATAGTTTGGATCTTTTAAAAGAGGAGGTAAAAAGCTTATGGGCTATGGGATTAAAGTCGGTATTGGTATTTGTAAAAGTACCCGACAATCTCAAAGACAATGCTGGCACCGAGGCATTAAATGATGACGGACTCATGCAACGCGCGGTAAAGACCATAAAAGATGTCTGCCCAGATATGCTGGTAATGACCGATGTTGCCCTAGACCCCTATTCCAATTATGGGCACGATGGTATCGTGGAGCATGGCAAGATTATCAATGACGATACGGCAGAACTTTTGGCCGAAATGAGTGTGAGCCATGCCGAGGCAGGAGCCGATTTTGTAGCCCCTAGCGATATGATGGACGGCCGCATTGGCATTATCCGTGAAGCTTTGGAAGACGAAGGCTTTACCGATACTGGCATTATGAGCTATAGCGCCAAGTACGCCAGTGGTTTTTATGGTCCTTTTAGAGATGCTTTAGACTCCGCACCCGTAGATGCCCAAGATATTCCGAAAGACAAAAAAACCTATCAGATGGATTTTGCCAACAGCATAGAAGCCCTACGCGAAACCGAAATGGATATAGATGAAGGAGCAGACATAGTAATGGTAAAACCTGGTATGCCCTATTTGGATATTGTACGTGCAGTAAAACAAGAGTTTGATGTACCTGTAGCCGTATACCAAGTAAGTGGGGAATACGCCATGCTAAAAGCCGCAGCAGCACAAGGCTGGCTCGATCACGACCAGGTGATGCTAGAAAGCCTTATGGCCTTTAAAAGAGCCGGAGCGGATATTATTGCTAGCTATTTTGCCAAAGATGTTGTATCTTTATTAAAATAATACCTATTGGAGCAACAATGCACCACATGATTTGGCAGATGAGATACCAACCTGCCCGATCCAACTCCTTCCTTCTTAAGAAACCAATAGGCTATAACCTGTTTATGAATTCTTTATTTTTATTTGACATGAAAAAAATTGTACTTCTCTTGTTATTCCTAGGAATGGGATCGCTTTTCGCACAACAAATCACCCCAAAAAACGCTTTTTTGGAGAAATGGGAAAACTCCAAGTTTTATCTATCCAGCATCGCCAAATTGATGCCCGAAGCAGACTTTGACTATAAGCCTACCCAAGCACAAATGAGCTTTAGAGAACAACTCATCCACATCAAAGGCAATATGGACTGGCTAGGTAATTCCTATTTTGGTAGCCCAAAAAAGGAGAAACTCGACAGCACTACCGACAAAGCTACTATAATCGCCGAGCTAGAAGCTTCCTTCAACCATGTATCCGAGGCAGTTCGCGCCATGCCCGATGAAGAACTAGAGAGCATCACGCCTTTCTTTGCCGGAAAAAAATCGCGCTACCAATTGCTCAATCTACTCCAAGACCATGTCACCCACCACCGCGGACAACTAATCGTATACCTCAACCTCAAAGGCCAAAAACCCCCAAGGTATATCGGGTGGTAAGATTGGAGTTATAAGTTTAAAGCTCAATGTATTTGAAAATCTCGCCCAAGACGGGACAGGTTTTTATAATTCGATAATCACTAATCACTTATAATTAGCAGATTGTCGGTTTACGCAAATGGGCGTAATGCCGTAGGGCGCCATATTTTCGGTTTCGGTGGCACCAATGGGCGTATGTTTTATGTGTCATATATTCGTTTCGGTGTTACCAATGGGCGTATGTTTTATGCGTCATATATTCGTTTCGGTGTTACCAATGGGCGTATGCAATACGCCCCTACATGCTGGTGTTTTTCGTAAATGCTGTAGGGTGTCCTGTTTTCGTTTTCGGTGACACGAATGGGCGTATGCAATACGCCCCTACATACTGGTGTTTTTCGTAAATGCCGTAGGGTGTCATATTTTCGTTTTCAGTGACACGAATGGGCGTATGCAATACGCCCCTACATGCTGGTGTTTTTCGTAAATGCCGTAGGGTGTCATATGTTCGTTTTCGGTGACACGAATGGGCGTATACAATACGCCCCTACATGCTGGTGTTTTTCGTAAATGCCGTAGGGCGTCATATTTTCGTTTTCGGTGTCACCAATGGGCGTATTGCTATACGCCCCTACATGCTGGTGTTTTTCGTAAATGCCGTAGGGCGTCATATTTTCGTTTTAGGTGACACCAATGGGCGTATGCAATACGCCCCTACATGAGGATACTAGAAACCCTTGGTGTGGGGGATACATTTTGCACCCCCTCCAACATATTAATTCAATAATTTGAGATCAAACAAAAACCGCAATTGTTTCTTTCCGGTAAAGGTGGCATTATTGGTATTATAGGTGAGATCGTATACTGCGGATATCGAATTGGAGAAGTTTTTGAATACCTTGCGAACTTCCTCCAAATTTTTGGCAATCGAAAAATCTCCATTTACTGCCAATTCTTCCAATATGGGAGCGGCTATTTCGTTGGCATTGCCTATAAAACCTATGGTATAGCTGTTGATGCCCGAAGCTTCCAATTTGTTTCTTACGATATCTTTGTTGTCGTTGATGGCGCTAAACTGAAAATTGTTTTTCCCATCGGTAAAGGTGATCAGGCCTTTGCCCTTGGCGTTGGAATTGTCGAGGATTTGCGCGCCTTTTATCATGGCCTCATACAAGGCAGTTTCGCTTTTCCCTTCCAAATCGTAAGTGCCTCCTCCCAGTATGGTATCGGTATAGCTGCTTTTCTCTTGTATAAAAGTGGTAAGGCTTTCTATGCTGCTCGACAAATTGCTGGCCATATGCCCTCTAGAGAATTTTACTACCGCTACCTTGCTATTGGGCTTATTGGTAAGTATGTTTTTTACCATATCTATGGCGCTGGCTTTTACCGCATCTATATTGTTGTCTAAGGAAGCGCTCACATCCAATACCAATACGATATCTAGACTCTTGGCAAAATCTTGCTTGAGGTAGTTTTCTGTATCCGAAGACCACAAATCATCGGTTAGGGTTTGGGTGACGATATTCTCAATCTCGTATACATTCTTGCCGTCGTTAAAGGTTACTCCGCTAAATATAAAATCCAAACGGGCATTGGCTGCCTGTTCTACACTGGCTTTGTTTTCGATACGAATGGGACCAGCTGTTTTGTTCTTGTCTATTTCCAATATCTGGGTAAGCCCATCGTTTTGAAAATTGGCATACAGTACCGCATCGGTGGGGATGCTATTGCCGCCATCATCGCTCTTGGAACAGGAAATAAATAGAAATAAACCCAATAGGGCAATTACGAAATTGCTTTTTTTCATCATCATAGTTTTCTTTTAAGTTTCTTTTTCATCCAACCCCAAAAGGAGCCTTACAACATATAACGTTGGTATTGTGTAAAAATTATACCCGTAAGCAATTCCAATCTAGCCCAACATGGATACCGCCATTTTCTTTGGTTATAAATGATTTATATCGAACTCACGTCAAATAGCAATTTATTGGACAGCTATAAGATAAAGCAGTAAAAACCCCTTCTATGCAAGCGCACCGAAAGGGTTTTTGGATAGTTTCTATACTATATTTTATTGTTAAAACGGCAGTCTGATATCTAGTCCTTACAGTTAGAAATACGCTAGGAAGTAGATTCATAAGCCAAGGAGCAATAGATAGGGACGCTTCGTTTCAAGATAATAGCATAATAATAAAAACAGCTTAGGCTTTTGGCCATCTGTTGTCGATGCCGGCATTGCCGATTACGATCTCTTCTGCCGAAACGGTAAATTTGATCTTCATTGGCACATCTCCATCTACATCGAGGGTCTCTTTGTAATACACCAAGTAGGCATTTTTAAACTCTACCTCCTTCATCTTGGCGTCTTCCTCTGTTTTCTTGAATACCACCTTGCCATTGATGGCTTTAAATTGCGAATTTAGCATCGACTCTACCACAGAAGTATCTTCTGTAGATTCGATCTCCAAGGTTACCCTTCCTCCATACACATTGGAAGATGGCTTTCCTTTTTTGTCGGTGTCCCGACTAAAACTGTACTCCGAAAACAATACGTCGAACTCCTTACCTCCGAGTTCTAAACTGGCTCTAAATGATCCCATGTCTAATAAATTTTATGTAGCCGCCGGATGATAAAAATTTAAGGCTAACTACAGTTAAACAATATGTAATTGCCGCAGAGAATGTACAAATGTTGCCTAGGATAGAAAATGTAACATTTTGCAGCATATTGAGAACATACTGCTCTAACATCAGATTGAATGAGGTAATGATGTCTGAAGTTACTTGTGAAAATAAAAAAAACAATCGTCGAAAGAGAAATAATATACCCAATCGTTATAATACAAAAGTAAGATAATTTTTAACACCCACAAAAAAATAACTATATTTTTGTAGGAAAAAACAAAAGATAGAAATATCCTACTTCTTCATGCAAATCGGTATAAGACGAATTTTAGATAGCGCATTGCCCAATATTGAACAACTATTATCACAAATTTGCAAGGCTTCTTTTCACTTAGTATTTTGGAGCAATAAAAGAAAGCAATAGTTCCCTATAGGGCCCTTTTTGTACATCCAATACCGATAAAGTGGTTTTGTACAGTGGCTGTCGGGAAACATATATAGATGAAGGAATGAATGATTTGGTACAAATATCGGATGCCTTTATAGAGGCAAATACGCATTTCCCTAGCCTGATAGCGGAACTCCAATCGGCCTTTGCCCAAAAAGATATATTGGTGCCTTTGCGCCACCATCACGATTTTCCCAATCCGGCGGTAGGAGCGGATAGTACACTGCTGCTGATGCCTGCCTGGAAACCATCGGCCTATGCTGGAGTGAAGATGGTGACGGTAAGTCCAGAAAATGGCCGTTTTGATATGCCTTCTATACATGGTACTTATATGTATATGGATGCCACCAACGGCACGGTAAAAGCCTTGTTGGAGGCCAAAAACCTTACTGCCAAGCGTACGGCTGCGGCATCTGCCCTAGCTGCGAGCTATCTCTCACCCACAGATTGCCATAGCATGCTCATGGTAGGTACTGGCGCATTGTCCAAAAACCTCATAGAAGCCCATGCCAGTGTGCGCCCCATAAAAAGGGTGTACATCTGGGGACGCAATCTGCAGAAAGCACAGCAGTTGGCAGCTTCTATACAGAGTAACCAATACCAAGTGATGGCCGTAGATAGCATACAACATACCATGCCCAAGGTGCAGCTCATCAGTTGTGCTACCCTTTCCAAACGAGCTTTGGTGCTGGGAGATTGGCTGCAAGCAGGACAGCATCTAGATCTGGTAGGGGCATACAAACCCGATATGCGAGAAACCGACAACCAGGCCATGGCCAAAGCCCATATATATGTGGATACCTTCCAAGGTGGGTGCAAAGAAAGTGGGGATATCGTCATCCCTCTGCAAGAAGGAATTATAAAAGAACAAGATATATTGGGCGATTTGTTTGCGCTGAGTGCTGCCAATAGCTATGCCAGAAGATCGGAAGCGGATATCACTATATTCAAATCCGTAGGTCATGCATTGGAAGATTTGGCAGCAGCGCATCATTATTACCAATTATATACCAAAGAGTAAGAAGTATTAGGAGCTATTTCCCGCTATCCGCTATATCTTTTTTTGCATGGCTTGCCCACCCACCCGCCCACAAGCCATACAAAAAAAGGATGCCGCTACTATCGGGGCTAGGGCTTGGAATTATAAAAGAAAATGAATAATAAATTGAAATAAACCTAAGTTGCATGAGGGATAGTAGTGGGTAGCTTTTTTTTGTAGTACAACTAGCTGCACTTGCCCGAGGAGGCGACCAGCGGAAGCCCCCAGCAGGGCTAGTAAAGCTTTGGTACTAAAAAAAAACTACAAACGGATAGCCCGACCACGCTTCCCGATTTTTTTCGGGAGCGAGGGCATGCCCAAAAAACAATAAATAGATGAAACAGACTTACCAAAATATACGAAGACAAACCGAGTTTGTAGCACCGGCGGACTGGCTGCAAATAGAAACTATAGATATGCATACTGGGGGGGAGCCTTTGCGGGTGATTGTGGATGGTTTTCCTGCTTTGGAGGGCAATTCGGTACTCGATTATCGCCGCGATTGTATGGCGCGTTTCGACCATTTGCGAACTGCCCTGATGTTTGAACCCCGAGGCCATGCCGATATGTATGGTTGTATATTGCTCCCCCCCAACGATGCGGAGGGGGATTTTGGCATTATATTTTTGCACAACGAGGGTTATAGTACCATGTGCGGCCATGCGATAATTGCCATCAGCACTTTGGCTGTAGAAATGCAATGGATAGAGGTGCAAGAGGGAGACAATGTGCTCAAGATAGATGCCCCTTGTGGGCGAATTACCAGTTACGCCCATGTAAAAAACGGCCAAGTGACTGGGGTGCGTTTCCACTGTGTACCAAGTTTTGTAGTGGGACTCGACAGGGAAGTGGTGGTGCCTGGCTTGGGCAAGGTGGTGTATGATTTGGCTTACGGTGGTGCTTTTTACGCCTATGTGGATATGGCCAAAAACCATTTTGATTTTGATCTCACTCCCGATAGCTACAGACAGCTCATACAAGCTGGTATGGACATAAAGCATGCGGTAATGCGGGCCGACAAGGAGATTCTACATCCTTTCGAAGACGATCTGAGTTTTTTGTACGGCACCATCTTTATAGGCGAGGCCTTACACCAGGGCATCGATAGTCGCAACGTATGTATTTTTGCTGAGGGGGAGGTAGACCGTTGTCCCACCGGATCTGGAGTGAGCGGCAGAATGGCCATACACAAAAAGCGCGGACAAATAGACTTTGGGCAGCAGCTCTCTATAGAAAGCATAACCGACAGTGTATTTATCGGATCTGTGGTAAGCGAAGAAGACTACGGACCATTTTCCGCCGTGATCCCACAAGTAGAAGGCACGGCACACATCACTGGGCAACACCGCTTTCTCATAGATCCCAAAGACCCGATGAAAGAAGGGTTTATATTGCGGTAGTTAGTATGTAGATGAATGGGTATAAGTGATTAGTTATTAGTTATTGGTTATTAGGTTTTTCCAAAAGGGATGGCATCAGTTTCCTTATGGTGTTTATCAATAAGGTCGCAATGTAGGGGCGTATAGCAATACGCCCATTCGTGTCACCGGAAACGAACATATGACGCCTTAGCCTTACGCCCTCAACGCCAAACACTAATGAATAGGTTTTCAAAAAAAAGATAACAATTATCGTGTTGCGGTATTTATGGAAAATCCCCCAATGTAGGGGCGTATAGCAATACGCCCCCAGCGTGAGCCGTTTGTCTGTATGGCAATTCCTCTCCACTATCAATCCAAATCACTTACCAACACTTCCCACTGGTTGAATTGACCGCCATTATCCGTGCCTTCCCCTCCGTAGATCACATACATTTTCCCATTAAAAACGCACATCTGATGTATGGTGTCATAATCCCCTGTCTTGGTCAGGTTGCTGGTCAATTCTTGATAGCTATTGTCCAAAGTATTAAAAACACCTATGCTATGCTCTCTTCCTATGACCGTTCCTTCACTATCTATCACCTCTATTCTACCTGCTACATAAATCAAATTTTGATGTTTTTGCACAAAAGTAAAATGGATGGGTCGATTCATTTGAAAGCTTTCTATTTCGGAAGGGTTTTTGGTGTTTATTTTATAGATGGTGTTTGCAGCTGCGTCGCCAAAAAATTCTGGACTCCCTCCAAAAACATACAAATTGTCGTTCACTATAGTACCTCTCGCCCCACTTCTAGGCTCGGGCATAGTGGCAAATTCACTTAGGGTCTTTGTATCCATATTCCATTTGAACACCTTATCGCTTTCCTCGTTGTTTAAATCGCCACCAATGATATAGGCATCATTATCCAAGACAGAAATACCAAATCTAGAAAGTGATTTTCCGTGATTGGTAGTGCTTGGATCTGCACTCAGGTTCAAATCGTAAGTGTTCACAAATTGACCGCCAATGACGATCAATTGCGTATCTATAATATGTAATTGCTTGGAAACAAAATCAAATTGAAAAAACAATTTTTCGGTAACCGTATTATTGGCAACATCAAATTTCAATACTCTTTCGGGCGCTCCATTTCCATTATTTAGGTCGCTTTCTCTAGTAACCACAAAAAAACTATTGTCGGCATAGGAACCTATCATACCCGGTGCGCAGCAAGCAATACTATTGCTCTCAAAAGTAAAGGCTGTGGTGAAATTTAAATCGGATGCCGATGCAGTAGCATAGTCCGTCTGTGTTTTTTCAACTAGTGTAAAGTCGAGTACGCTATTGTCTGCGTTGGTAATGGTAGCGCTGATACTATTGTCCTCATTCAGCTGAAAGACACTGCTAGCAGTATTTGCATTGTTCAAAGTGCTATTCTCCTCCGGATAGCTAAAGCTAACCTTATCGGTATGGGTAGCGCTGATGCTACTACTATTGGTACTGCCAAAATCTGCTTTAACCAAGGTACTGCTATCTTCTTCATAGCGAAAAGAACCAGAAACAGAGGATACGTATTTATCCCATAAAGTCTCGCCACTACTCGAAGCCTGGGTTTTGATGGCATAGCCTTTACGCCATTCTAGGGTACCGTTCTCTGTGGTGCCTGCAAAAATAAATTCGTCATCCGATACATTAAAGTTTTGCGAAATATCTATTTTGGCGCTTCCATTGGTGAGCGTTGCCTTGTCAATTCGCCACGTTTTAGCATCCCCAGCAGAAGTGAATACTGCGGTGGATGCTTCACGCAATTCCATTAAAGTTGGTTGGGGCGGATCATTTACTGGAGCATCATCCTCTTTACACGAAAAGAAAATAGAAATCAGTAATACGGTTAAACTAAGTTTACTTGCTTTCATAATTATTAGCTATTACAGTCCTTTTCAAAACTATAAAACACTAACTACAAACACAATACCTACCAATAGGTATTTTTACCTAGTTATATCTTTGTTTATCTCTACAAGTATTGTGGATGCGCCTTCACGGCATATAGTTGACATCGATCTAAAGACCAAGCGTAGCTCCCTTATTTCCCTTTCAAGCAAGTCTCTACTTGGGAATAGTAATCTTCCCCATAATATTTATAAAAATCACCATTTGGCTTGATGACTAAAAAAGCGGCACAATTTTGATGATCGGTAAAAATATGTTCATAGAAAAATCCAGAGTCTAATCTAAAGCCATCCATTTGTTGGTAATATTCTTGGTGGTAGGTATCCTTGGCATAAACGAAGAAATCTACAGCATTATAATCTACACACATTTGTGCGGAAAGCCGCATGCCTTTCTCGGTTGCCGATTGTATCCTTCTTTTGTCATAACCAGCTTCTATACAATTTGGCGCATTTTGGATATAATGCACCAGTATCGACTTATCTGAGGGCAAAGTGGTTTGCCATTCCTTTTCCAGATTTTTGATGATATTGTCATAATCTGTCTTGCTCAAAGTTCCAAAGTAAGAGCGGATGCTTTTTTTATATGCTTCATTGTAAGCTGTATTTATTTTGCTGTCCTCTATTCCTTTAGTAGTTCCACACGAGACTAGCAGTAGCAAGAATATACAGCAGCTTGCTTTCTTATAAATATCCTTCAAAGGTTTTTGTTTGATTCGATTCCGTACAGAAGGCTTGGGATGCTAACATTCCATAAGGTTTATCTTTATACTTGCCCAAATTTACCAAAAAACGATGAGCAAGACATGGCCTTGTAAATGATTTTGTGTTGTAACCCTAGAGACCAACGGCTCCCCCATACAGATTGTTATTAGTTATTGGTTATTGGTTATTGGTTATTGGTTTGACCTTTTGACCTTGCCTGAATATGGTTGCCTTTTTTCTAGTTAATAATTTATTCTAAATATTGGCTTTTGTTCAAGGGCTAGCCCTTGAACAAAATTTTCAAATTCCACAGGTTTCATATTTTTTAGTGAACCATGCGGACGTTT
>JAOXRU010000319.1 GCA_025800395.1 Flavobacteriaceae bacterium | reverse complement strand
TAAAATTCTATTTCGCTTAATAATACTTCCTCTCGGAGACCTATATATTCTATAAAAGCTTTCATGTACAACAAAGTTTTAATTTACATAAAGCTTGGGAGTGCCTACAAGATACGAAAAAAAATAGCCAAATTCCTACAAACACGTTGTTGTTTATTAGGGTTTCAAAAAAAAACGACAACAATTGTCGCACTTATGGCATTTACGAATAAAGCCCCAATGTAGGGGCGTATAGCAATACGCCCCCATTCGTAACAACGAAACGAATATGACACATAAAGTCGTAATGCAAGGGCGTATGCAATACGCCCTTACGGTATTGCATTTTTTTATATATAAGGTTTAATTACAAACTGTTGGCGTTGTATGAAATATAACTGGTAATGGTTGCTATCCGTTTACAGTGTAGGGGCGTATTGCTATACGCCCCCATTGGTGACAACGAAACGAATATGACACATAAAACATACGCCCATTGGTGACAACGAAACGAATATATGGCGCATAAAGTCGTAATGTAGGGGCGTATGCAATACGCCCTTACGGCATGGCATTTTTTATATATAAGGCTTAATTACAAACTGTTGTAGTGGCATCTAGTGCTGAAAGTTATTGGTTATTGGTTTATTTGGTGTAGTATTGCTTTAAAACCTTTTTAAGATTCATACGGTTTTTTAAATTTTCGGTTTTTGAATTCATAAAAAATAGCTTGTGATACAAAAAATCATAGGAAGTAGTGGTACAAAGGTTTTTATTCTGAATTTTCATTTCTTGGCATAATATATTTTCAATTTGGAATTGGTTGTTGTTTTTATGGATATCTCTAAGTAGCAAAAATGCAACATCTCCTACAGCACAATACAAATATTGGTCGTATTGCATTGCAGTTGTTTGTGAATGACTAATGAGGCTAATTAGGTTTGGCGTAATTTCCTTACCTTTTCGCAATAGATTTTTATAAGTCTTATTTTCTTTTCTGTGTTCTATAGAGATGGTATCTATCTCCAGGATTTTTGTTAGTAGTTTTCCTTTGTTGGTATACCATTTTTGCAAGCTGTATTGTAGTTGTAATCTATTGTTGCTATTTGTTGTCTTATTCGGGCTATGAAAATAGTTTTTTATAAAGTCAAACAAAGTAAAGTCTTCTGTAGGTTTACCTGCATAGAACTGTTTGGAAATGATGTTTTTTAAAGGCAAGTCTTGGTTTTCTGGCAAGTACTTTAATAGTATTAATGCTACATCTCCAAAGGTAGATTGTATAAAAGGTATTTCTAAGCTACTGGGAGATACATTGTTTATATTTTCTATTAAGAAGAAAGTTAGGTCTTCTTCCACCTCCATAATTTTTTGAAAATTGGTGCCACCATTAGGGTAAAAGTTTTCTTCAGGAAGTTTCTTTATTCCTTCTAGTATGGGTAAAAGTTCGTTGCTGTTGGTTTCTTTTTGAGCCACACAAGAACAAAAACTACATGCTAGAATAAGTAAAACACTAATTGTTGTTTTCATAGTGGAAATTTCTTTAAATGCTTTGTTGCATCAATTCTATTAGAACCATTTGGACCATGATTTAAAGCAATGTTTGCAGGAAGCAATTCACCATCCGAATAATCTGGGTTGCCAGATAGATCGGTTTTAAACATAGAACCACCAGCACTTCCCTTGCCCACTAAAGCAAAAACAGATCCTCGTCCTATTCTCTCAGCAAATAATTGGGCGAATGTTTTTTTAGGATCTTTAAAATATGGAGAATTACTAACGGCTACGTGTGTACCATTTCTATCTAATTGTCCGCCAATATTACAACCCCAAAAAAATATTTTTGGACTGTTCGAAAATGCTTTTGGATGCAATTTAGGAAGTTCGGATAACTCTTGACTATTCATGTACAAGCTTTCAGCGGTTTCAACTCGCCTTAAGTCTTTGCCGCCATCTTGATTTTCACTTTGCCAATCAATTTTACTACTGTCCATAGTTTTGTTTCCAATTTTTCTAATTCCTTTAAACCCTCCTAAATTAAGACCATGAACCCAACCATGACAATATACATCTAATCTATTAATTTTATGCGAATTATTAATCGTTTTAAAAAATTCTATGTCTGTTGGGCAGTAGGAGATTTTGTTATCTAGTGAAGGAGCGTTTTTTTCGTTTATTCTATGTCTAGCTTCCGCAACTTTTTTAAAGGCATCTCCTGTATTATGAGAAACTGGAACATCAGGTGCTAAAAAACCACTTCCATAGATTACTAAATTAGTTTCTTTTATTGGTAAACTTAAGCTTTTATGAAGGTCATCTAGTGTTAATTTAAATTGATTTTCCATAATTATCAGATTTTAGGCATAAACAGTTAATTCTATTTTAATATGGTCGTTATCGATAATTTGATTTTGAAGGATATCATTTTTCACAATTTTACCATTATATTTAAAGTCTACATTATCATGGTTTAGGTTAATATTTAACTTGCCGCCAGTATAGTTTTGTGTTTGTATATTTAAAACTACTTTATCTCCTATGCATGCTTCGGTTATTCTTTCTCCATCTACATTGGTTAAATAATAATCAACAAGCTTTCTATCCTCCCCCTCAAAAGCCTTTACTGCTGGTTGGTATTCTTTGGGTTTAAAGGGGGTAATATACCACTCGAATTGGTTTTTGGTGCTATCGTTTATAATTTGGGTAGCAGAGGCAAATTCGATATAAATGATATGATTATTGTCATCCTGTATGGGGTAGAAAGAACTAAAGAGCGCTCTATAGTTTTTTATATGTCCATCCAAAAGGCGATAGGTTCTAAAAGCCTGCCCATCGTCTTGGTAAATCTTTAAAAGCACCTCTTTAAACCATTCGGAATAAGCTGGGTCTTCTTGCTCTGGATCTCGAACCTGCGGATCTATTTTTAGCAATTCTTCTACAAACAAACCACTATGCTGACTTGCAGACATCCCCACTCGCAATTTTCCGCCCAGCACCCTAGTTGCCGGTCTCCCATGCCATTTTATATGGCGGTAAAATTCTATTTCGCTTAATAATACTTCCTCTCGGAGAACTATATATTCTAAAAAAGCTTTCATGTACAACAAAGTTTTAAATTACATAAAGCTTGGTAGAGCCAACAAGGTACAAAATAAATAGCTAATTTCCTACAAGATTGTTGTTGGTTATTGGTTATTGGTTATTGGTTATTGGTGATTGGTTTGACCTTGCCTGAATATGGTTGCCTTTTTTCTAGTTAATAATTTATTCTAAATATTGGCTTTTGTTCAAGGGCTAGCCCTTGAACAAAATTTTCAAATTCCACAGGTTTCATATTTTTTAGTGAACCATGCGGACGTTT
>JAOXRU010000296.1 GCA_025800395.1 Flavobacteriaceae bacterium | reverse complement strand
TAACGTGAGTTCGATATAACTTACGCACACAGTTTATTTTAATTTTCTTAGGCTAGGCGTGGCTTTGAAGGGCTATTTATAGCTCGAAAAGGTCACAACGACGCATAAGGAAAGACAAAATAAATCTATAGAAAGCCTTATAAACAGCAATCTTTGTTCCAAAAAGCCTTGAATTAAGGGTTTAACCTGCGCCTTTTTAATCCAAATCTCACTATTTATAAGGCTTCTGTGAAGATAATTTATATCGAACTCAGGTTAAATATTTCGCCAAGAAAAGCTGCCGCTGCCATCCCTTACGCAAAACAGCAAACAAGCAAAAGCAAAAAAAACCTATTTTTACAACAAAATTCACAACTTGTTTTACGGACACTACAAAAAACTACTCGCACTTAGCATCCTCCCACAAATATGGCTGGTAAAAACCATTGGCCAATATCCTGCATGGGTAGAACAGTATTATAGCCAAGGCATATATCCTTATATCAGTACAGCCATGCGATACAGTTTCGGATACTTCCCATTTTCCGTCGGAGATGTTTTATATACCATAGCCTCCCTACTTATCATACGATTTGTATATCGCCAAATCCGATGGCGCCATTGGGCCAACCTCATATGGAGCAGTCTAGCTAGCCTAGCCATGGTATACGCCCTGTTTCATATACTGTGGGGGTTCAATTATTATAGAACGCCATTGCAAGAGCAGTTTGGAAATACTCCCAACATTAGCCAAAAACAACTACTAGACTACAGCCAACAACTGCTTGCCGAACTCAATCAAAAACATGCTGCCGTTCAAGCAGATAGCGCCAAAGGGGTAAAACTGCCATATGATCGCAAGCAATTGCTACAACTATATCAGCAGCAGTACCACATCCAATTGCCCAACGGTAGGCTAGAAAGCCTACAGCCCATGAGCAACAAACTATCCGTGTACAGCAAGATGCTCAGCTATATGGGATATAGTGGATATCTCAATCCCTTTACCGGAGAAGCCCAATCCAATGGCATCATGCCCATGTACAAACTCGCCTTTACCGCTGCACACGAGCAAGCACACCAATTGGGATATGCCGCCGAAAACGAAGCCAACTATATTGGATACCTAGCCGCCAGCTCCCATCCCAACAAATACATCCAATACGGTGCCAAAATGGCCGCCGCTAGCTATATCCTCGGTAGTGTGTATACCATCGATAGTCTCGCCTATAAAAAACAAATTCAACAATTGCGCCCCGGTATCCTCCAAGATTTTAAAAAATCCAATGCCTTTTGGGAAGCGTACCAAAACCCCTTAGAACCCCTTTTCAAATCTTCCTACGACGCCTTTCTCAAAGCCAATGCACAGACACAAGGGATATTATCCTACAATGGCTTTGTGGCCCTACTGCTGCAAAATCATTACAACAAACAGTAGTTCCCTCTTTGCCCATATGGAAGGCAAATCCGAAGCAAAACCCAATATGCAAGCTGCATCCTCGAACATATCCAAAACAAACGCCTCACACCATACCGCAATATATTCCATTCTAAGAGCGTATCCCTGCTTACAATTCCCAATATGATACCATTTCTATTTTAAAATGCCCTTAAAAGAAATAGATGATTTTTTTCTTTATAGCGAAATGAATATAAAATGCCATAGTAGATTTTAAATTAGAAATGGTATTATTTTGGAAGCAAATGCGTATTTGTACTATCTTTAACACCGCGACTTAAATCACCATGATGATGAAAAAATATATCCTCCTTTCGGCTATCACTATAGCGCTGCTAGCTTGTACAAGCCAACAATCGCTTACCAACCAAAAAATCGACACCCAAGACAAATCTCCAGCAGAGATAGTACTCGCATTTGGCTCATGCAATCGCACCGACTTGCCCAACAATTTGTGGGACGATATCCTGCAAGATCAACCCGATGTATGGATCTGGGGAGGGGATGTTATTTATGCCGATACCGAAAACATGAACAAGATGCAGCAAATGTATCAAGACCAATTGGCAGATCCGGGCTACGCCAATATGATAAAGAATATCCCAGTTATTGGTACTTGGGACGATCATGATTATGGCCTAAACGATGGGGGAGAAGAATACCCCAAACGAGTAGAAGCACAACAATTGTTTCATGACTTTATTGGTATAGATAAATCAGATGCCTACCGACAAATACCTGGGGTGTACACCGCCTATGATATCGCTCATCCCAAAGGAAAAGTGAGTATCTATGTGTTGGATACCCGATATTTTCGAAGCAAACTCACTCCAGATCCTGCACCCAATCGCCGATACCAACCCAGTACCAACAAATCAGATACCATGCTGGGCGCCGCCCAGTGGAAATGGTTGGAACAAGAATTGAAAAACTCCAATGCTACTTTTCATGTGTTTATAAGTAGTATACAGTTCTTGTCTGGTGAACACGGTTTTGAGAGATGGGCCACTATGCCCCACGAAATGGAACGATTGGAACAATTGCTCACCAAATACCAAATTCCCAATGCAATGATATTGAGCGGAGATAGACATATCTCCGAATTTTCCCAAAAAAACCTACCAGACCTAGGCTACCCACTTATCGATTTCACTTCCAGTGGTCTCACCCATGTATACCAGTCTTTTAGCGGAGAACCCAATAGGTACCGCACTGGTGAGGTGGTAAACAAACTAAGCTACGGTCTGGTTCGTATCCATATGGAGACCAAAAAGGTGCAGTTCCTCATGCGTGGCAACCAACAGCAAACGTATCAGCAGTTAGAAATACAATACCAATAACCCCCCCCTTGCTATTGGCAAAAGCCAGAGACAGCAGTAGAAAACAACCAAAACAATAATAGCGCCATAGTGCAGCTTAGGTTTATACCCTTATTCCCAATTGTAATTGCGTATTCGCAATAGTTTCTTATTTTTGCACAAAATTTAAACTTCAAATGATAACAAACAGAACGTTTACCATGATCAAACCCGATGCCGTTGAAAACGGATACATTGGGCCAATCTTAGAAAAAATAACCGCTGCTGGATTTAAAATTGTAGCCATGAAGTACACCCAATTAAGCAAGAGAGATGCAGAAGCATTTTATGCCATCCATAGCGAGCGTCCTTTCTTTGGAGAATTGGTAGCATTCATGACACGCGGACCTATAGTAGCTGCCATCTTAGAAAAAGACAATGCAGTAGAAGATTTTAGAGCACTTATAGGAGCTACCAATCCTGCCGAAGCTGCAGAAGGAACCATCCGAAAGCTGTATGCTACTTCTATTGGAGAAAATGCGATACACGGTTCGGATTCTGACGAAAATGCTGCTATCGAAGGAGCATTTCACTTCTCAGGAAGAGAGATATTCTAGAAAAAAAATTAAAATCAATATTTTAAAAACTCCTTTTAAGGAGTTTTTTTTTGTCCCTATAAGAATGTACAAAAACCACCACTTTGCATTGGAGCTAATAGGCTGTTAGTTTGTCTTTTATAACCCATTATACCTTTAGGTATCCACTTTTTTGTAGGATTCACTCCATGGTTATTTGGTATTTTCTATGTTTGTTTTCAGGGAGATAGCTGCAAGAAAAAACCGTTTACCGACTATATATCTGCTTTAAACGAATCTTCACCACAGAAAAAGATGGTTTAACCTACAAACTTCGTGCTTTTGTAACATAAAATTGGAAAATCGAGTATTCTAAGAAATATTTGTACTTGATTTGAAAATTTAACTAAATCTTAAATCTGGACCTAACTAATGAACCTACAACCTATGATTGCGTAAACTAACAAATTGTATTCTTATAAATACAAGAACATCCTAACTGTCCTAATTAAATCCTTTCTTTATTATTGTTATTTAGTAGGCGTTAAAATGTATAGTCCTAAATGATATTTGGGGGTACTTAGTATTACCACATAACGAGTAGATTCTGAACAGGTCGCAAATAGAAAAGTAATTTGTTTGTGATGAAAAAACAACTATTCAGAACTATGGTAGCAGCCCTTGTGTTTGTATTGGGCGCTGTGTATCTTTCTAACTTTATGGTAGAATGGCTTTATGAAGGAGAGAGTCTTAAGACTTACTTTGCAATGCATTCTAACAAGGCAGCAGCAGAAAAGTTTTCGCCTCGCTTTGCGGGGGTAGAGAAAACTACCGCTAAGCTAGACTTGCTTGTTGGTACTTCCAATATGCTGCCCAACAATCGTAGTAGAGATTTGGCAGATCCGCCAACCAAACCTACGACAACAAGTCGCAACAAATCACTTTCTAAAAAAGCCGAGCCTTATGCTTGGCAATCCTTGTTTTTTGTAGACAACGATGGTGTTAACGCAGCAACCGACCTAGACGACGATAACGACGGTATCCTAGATACAAACGAAGTAAACAGTAGTTTAGGCTTTGCAAGAGCGGTGAATGAAAATATCGGTAACAATACGACCAGTACTGCAGTTTTTGAAGAAAACGGCGAGACCAATACGGTAACCATTCGGGGTTCTCAGGGAGCACGTGTTACTGGTGTAGGTAACGCTATAGCTTTAGCAGAAAGTAGAAATGCTGGTGTCAATCCTGGTCAAGTAGGCGGTATAATTACCATTAGCTTCGAAAAACCTATGTACAACCTAAAGTTCTATATAGATGGTTTGGTCACAGGCGATATGGGAGATTTTAGTGTAACCACAGCAGATGGTAATACTTCCAGCAATGTTAACTTTACCTTATCTAATTTACCTGCTGGTTTTAATTTTAAAGGTTCACCAGTTAATACTGGAACTTTAGATAAAAGAAATGCTGGTGGGATACACTATGTTAGAGATTCTGGAGGAAATGTTCCGCAAGGAAGTGGTATAATTACCTTCCCATCAGAATCTACTGGTATAAATGCTGCAAAGGGGATTACTTCTTTTAGTTTTAGATGGCTAGCAGTAAGTGATGGTGGTGGTCCTTATACGGTACGAACTTTTTTAGAAGGAGACTGGGGTAGAGATACCGATGGCGATAATATTCCTAACCATCTCGATTTAGATTCCGATGGCGATGGTTGCCCAGATGCCTTAGAAGGTGATGGAAGTATTAACTATCCTGCCCTAAGTGCGAGTACGGCTATAGCCGGAGCTGTTTCTGCTACAGGTATACCTACTGCAGCAGGTGCTGGACAAGGGGTTGGGCAGGCATACAACGCCGCTAACGGTGGCGATTGCCTTTGTAACCCAGCTACCTATAATGTACCCGATGTAGATGGGGATAATATTTCCGACTTTTGCGATCTCGACAACGATAACGATGGTATCCTAGATGCAGCCGAAAAAGATGCTTGTGGTATTTTTGGCGATCCTAACTTCGATGGTGCCAACGCTGGTGCTACTAGTGCATATGATAATTTTAGTGCTGTCTTTCCAGCAGCCTCACCCTGGCAAAACTCTAATGGTTCTGCGGGGTATTTTTCTACACAAAACAATAACATTGTTACCAACTATTTGTCGCCCTATAGTGGCAATGGCTATGTTGGTTTTCATTCCCAAGGGGGTGCATCAAATGAGGTTTTTAGAAATAACCTTACGAGCAATATGACTTCTGGTAGTACTTACGAAATTAATTTTGCGGCCTACCAAATGAATTTGCCAAGTGCTTATCCTTTTTCCAACCCCGGTAGAATACACTTTTATGGGATAAGACAAGGAAGCAATCCAACACTGGATGGGAATACCCAAGCAAGCGTAACAACTATTGCAGCTATTCCGGGTGTAGACTTGCTAGGCGTTTCCGAATTGGTAGATAATACCGCTGCTTGGGAGTTGTATAGCATTAAGTTTACGGCAAGTCAAAATTACGACCGAGTAATTATATCTATAGATGGTACCGATAGTTTTATTGGTTTTGACGATATACGAGTACTTTGCGAAAGAGATACAGACAGCGATGGTATCCCAGATCATTTAGACCTCGATTCCGATGCCGATAATTGTCCAGATGCCCTAGAAGGCGCAGCAAATATTTTATATCCAGCACTAAAAGCCGACACCTCTATAAATGGTGCAGTGTCTGCAACTGGTATTCCTGTTGCAGTAGGTAATGGCCAAGGTGCAGGAGAGGCGCACAATGCTGCTAACGGTAGCGATTGCCTTTGTGACCCATCTACCTATAATGTACCCGATATAGATGGCGATGATGTTTCCGACCTTTGCGATCTCGACAACGATAACGATGGTATACTAGATACAGTAGAATGTGCAAGTAATACTTCTAGCGTTTCTATACAAATTGGCGGTACAACAAACAGCGATACTGGTGGGTATCCAGTATCGGCGTCTGCTAATGGTGTTTCCGGAAATAGTAATGTTATAAAATCTACCTTCAATATCAATGCTACCATAGCCTCTGGCGATGTGTTAGACCGATGTGAAGTAGAATTCCGAGTGGGCAATTTCGACGATGGACTAAAAGTAACCATAGATGGTACTGTAGTTTTAAATTTCGACCAGTCGCATTGGGATGCTACTAATCTTGGTGCATCCACCACAGCCTTTAATGCCAATGGTAAATTTGATACAAATAATAATGGTATTTGGGAACCTTGGGCTGGCGAAGGAAATCTCGTTGTAGTTGTTAACAACAATGGTGTTAGCCTCATGGTAGATACGAAATCTGGTGGAAGAGAAAATGTCTTAGATCACATGGATTCGAGTAAGGCCAACTGGGTGCGTAGCAAAACCATTGCATACAACTGTGTTTCTGGCGTAGTGGCAGAAATAGAAAATGCCAACTTTACAGGTTATACGGCTATAAATGGCGTGCAAGGCTTTGCCAATTTATACGTATGCGGAGATACAGACAACGATGGTATCCCCAACGCAAGAGACCTCGATTCCGATAACGATGGCTGTGCCGATGCCTTAGAAGGCGCAGCAAATATTTTATATCCAGCACTAAAAGCCGACACCTCTATAGATGGTTCGGTGTCTGCAACTGGTATTCCTAATGCAGCAGGTAATGGCCAAGGCGCAGGAGAGGCTTATAATGCTTCCATTGGTACCGATTGTCTTTGCGATCCTGCTACTTCTGGTGCGCCGGACCAAGATGGAGACGATATTTCCGACTTTTGCGATCTCGATAGCGATAACGATGGTATACTAGATACAGACGAAAAAGATGCCTGTGGTATTTTTGGAGATCCTGGCTTCGAAGGCGCCAACGCTGGTGCTGGTAGTGGATATGATAATTTTGGCACCGTTTTTCCAGCAAACTCTGCTTGGCAAAATTCTAATGGTACTGCGGGGTATTTTAATGCACAAGGTACAGCACTAGCTACAAATTATTTGTCGCCCCATAATGGGAATGGGTATATGGGATTTCATTCCCAAGGTGGTGCAGCAAACGAGGTGTTTAGAAACAACCTTGTAAGCAATATAAATTCTGGTAGATCCTATGAAATTAGCTTTGCGGCCTACCAAATGAATTTGCCAAGTCCTCCATATCCGTTTACCAACCCTGGTAGAATACACTTTTTTGGGGTTAGAGAAGGAACTAATCCAACCTTTAATGGTGCTAACCAAGCAAACCCAACAACTATTGCAGCTATTGCTAATGTAGATTTGTTAGGTGTTTCTGATTTGGTAGATAATACCGCTGCTTGGGAATTGTTTAGCATTAAGTTTGTAGCACTACAGACCTACGACCAAATAATTATATCTATAGATGGTAACAATAGTTTTATTGGCTTTGATGATATACGCGTGCTTTGCGAAAGAGATACAGACAGCGATGGTATTCCAGATCACTTAGACCTCGATTCCGATGCCGATGGTTGTCCAGATGCTATAGAAGGCGCAGCAAGTATTTTGTTTCCTGCACTAAAAGCCGACACTTCTATAAATGGTGCGGTGTCTGCAACAGGTATTCCTGTTGCCGCAGGCAATGGCCAAGGCGCAGGAGAGGCTTATAATGCTTCTATCGGTACCGATTGTCTTTGCGATCCTGCCGCTTCGGGTGCACCAGACCTAGATGGGGATGATTTAGCAGATCATTGCGACGATGATATCGATAACGATGGTATACTCAATACGGTAGAATGTGGAATTAATACATCTAGCATTGCTATAGAAATTGGCGGTAATACCACAAGAGTTACTGGTGGATATCCAGTATCGGCTTCTGCTAACGGAAATTCTGGAAATAGTAATGGTGTAAAGTCTACCTTTAATATCAATGGTAGCATTTTCCCAGGCAATATAATGGACCGTTGTGAAGTGGAATTCCAAGTAGGTGGAATCGACGATGGCCTACAAGTTACCATAGATGGTACCGTAGTTTTAAGTTTTAATCAAGATAATTGGGACGCCGATCGTGGCGCATCCACCACAGAATTTGATCCCGGCGGTAGATTTGATGTGAATAATAATGGTTCTTGGGAACCTTGGGTTGGCGAAGGAAATCCTGTCGTAGTTGTTAGAAATAGTGGTGTTAGCCTTATGGTAGATACTCGATCTGGAGGAAGAGAAGATGCTTTACAACACATGGATGCGAGTAAGGCCGACTGGGTGCGTAGCCAAGGCATTGCCTTCAACTGTCTTACTGGAGTAGTGGCAGAAATAGAAAATACCAACGCTTTTGGTCCTTCTGGAATAAATGGCGTGCAGGCTACTGCCAATTTATACGTATGCGCAGATATAGATAACGATGGCATACCTAATTCTATGGATACCGATACCGATAACGATGGTTGTCCCGATGCTATAGAAGGTGCTGGAAGTTTTACCGATGCCGATCTTTCTAGTAGCGATCGTTTGCTTGGTAATGTAAATGCAAATGGGGTGCCAACCATAGCTGGTTCACCACAGGGGAGTACAACTGCAGTATTACTATCAGATACGGTTACTATAAGCACACATCCACAAAATATAGAAATTTGTGAGAATACCAATGCGAGCTTTACGGTAGCGGCTACTGCCAGTTCTACATTAAATTATCAATGGCAAGTAAATACGGGTAGCGGAACTTTTAACGATATTCCTATTGGAGGTGTTTACAGTGGAGTTACCGCAGCTACATTAAATCTTACTAATGTGCCAGAATCCTTTAATAACTATAGGTATAGAGCAGTAGTATATAGCAATAACAGAACATGTGATGTAATTAGCAATGGAGCGGTATTAACTGTTTCTGCTAACCCAACGGTATCCGCAGCTGGTTCAGATATAGAACAATGTAATACGACTAGCTTTACCATGGCTGCGAATGCACCAACGGTAGGCACAGGAGTTTGGACGCTAGTAAGCGGAACAGCAACAATAGCTAATGCCAATTCCAATACCACATCAGTTACCGTAGCGGCAGGAGACACAACCACCCTACGTTGGACCATCAGCAATGGGAACTGTACTGCAAGCACAGACGATGTAGTACTCACCAACCATGCATTACCAACCACAGCAAATGCAGGTTCAGATATAGAACAATGTAATACGACTAGCTTTACCATGGCAGGGAATGCACCAACGGTAGGCACAGGAGTTTGGACGCTAGTAAGCGGAACAGCTACAATAGCTAATGCCAATTCCAATACCACATCGGTTACCGTAGCGGCAGGAGACACAGCCACCCTTCGCTGGAGTATCAGCAATGGGAGCTGTACAGCGAGCACAGACGATGTAGTCCTCACCAACCATGCGTTACCAACCACAGCAAATGCAGGATCCGATATAGAACAATGTAACACTACAGGCTTTACCATGGCAGGGAATGCACCAACGGTAGGCACAGGAGTTTGGACGCTAGTAAGCGGAACAGCAACAATAGCTAATGCCAATTCCAATAATACATCAGTTACCGTAGCGGCAGGAGACACAGCTACCTTGCGCTGGACCATCAGCAATGGGAACTGTACTGCAAGCACAGACGATGTAGTACTCACCAACCATGCATTACCAACCACAGCAAATGCAGGTTCAGATATAGAACAATGTAATACGACTAGCT
>JAOXRU010000282.1 GCA_025800395.1 Flavobacteriaceae bacterium | reverse complement strand
TTTGGCTTTTTAGCTGCCACACTGGCAATCTTCGCAGACTGCTTCGCCAAAGTTTTTAAACCGCCGTATATAAGCCCTGCCTCTCCAATAGCTTATATCCAGCCTCTAAAAGAACGTAGTACTAAATTAAGAAATTTCCCTCAATATTGTCGCACTTAATATAGCTAAAAATGCTGTTAGATAGAACAGGTTTGTGGACCGACTGGTTGGTAGATTTTCAGCCAATGGTCTTTTGCTTCTTTTAGGGCATTTGAGGAACCATATTCGGGCAATTTCATCCTATTAACCATTATCGCTTTAATATTTTCAGAGTGGCACAAATCAAACCGTTATAGTGGCAGAGTTTGAGCCGAAATAACAAATAAATACTTTTAATAAACTTCTTTCTCAAAATAATCTATTAACTCCTGATTATTGGACCAGTAAGATTTATTCAATGCTGTTTGCCCATAATCATCCGTAGCCTCTATATCTGCACCTTTAGATATAAGGAGCTTTACCACTTCCAAATGCCCTCATATGCTTGCCTGTATCAATGCCGTATCATTGTTCTGAGTAGCATCTCTCTCATTTGGGTTACCACCTATTTGAAGCAAGTAATTAACTATATTGACATGACCATTTGAACTTGATGCAAAAAGAGCGCCATCAATACTAACACCATATTCTACAAAAAATTTAACTAATTTCAATTTGCCACGTAAACAAACAGCGATAAATACCGACTGATTAAACTCATCGGTAATATGGTTTGTATTAGCTCCTGAAACAATAATAGATTTAAAAAACTCCATATTTTGAGACGCTATAGCTCTATCCAGTTCAGTTATTCCACATCAATATTAAAAAGACTATTCACAAAATCCGTAAAGCTTTCTGAAACCAAAAATATTTCTTCTGTTTCATGATCAAAGAAAAATATTTGACTAGTATTTGTGTTCAGTAAAACAAAATTCCTGCCATTATCATTTGCTATCGGTAGCATACTTTTAGAAAGCCTTGATTTTAATAGAATTAAATTATCTAGGATACTATAAACGCCTTGAGTTATACCACAAAAAAAATGAATAGTTGTTTCATAATCTCCATTCAAAGTCCTAAAATTATTTGGATTGGGTCTTCCGCCATTATTCTTTAATAAAAATGATTTGTAATCATTAGGTAGCGATTTTCCAATCTCCTTTTCTAACACTATTAGTTGGTTTTCCGAAATACTTTCAAACGTTTCTTTTAGTTTCATAAAGATTATCATTTAGCTGCGTTTGTTGCTCTTCCTCCTGTATCGCGGACAGTATTATGTAAATCTGTTGGCACCAATTGCAGGATTGTTGAATTCTCCACGTGATGCCAAGTGAAATTTTCAGGCGTTTTAGAATAACCAGCTAATTTATTCGCTTGCGAAAAATCCGTTGATATACTATTATTGAGCCCTCCAATATCTATAGTTTTTCTTGAATATGGACTAAAATCTGGAAAAACCGAAACATTAAACTAGACTCCCTTGGGGTATTTCTTTGCTAAAATGGAAATACTTACTTTGTTTGAGAAACTCCTATCATAAGAAATAATCAAATCCTGTTTCATACAACTAAAAATCCTATACAAAATGGATGCCACCTAAACTGTAGCAAACCAAAGTTCATTTATAGAAAACATTTTTTTTGATATAGATGAAGAATGCCAATCAACAATATTTGAAATCACAGAAAAATCTGCGGAATAATCAGTTCTATCCCATGAATCAACATTCAAAACTACTATCTTTCCCAATTTGCCGTCTTCCAAATACTTGATAGCCTTTTTATGAAAATTATCATCCACAAAAATCAAAGGAATTTTCACGTGGTAAAGCACCACCATTCTTTTATTTAGCATTAAACGTCCCCATTGCTCTCCATCTTCTTCGTCCCAATCTACAAAACAGTTTAGTTCATCAGAAAGCTTCACTATCTTGAATATCAGCTGCTCCATCTGCACATCTTTCAAATAGCTTTTAGCTTCCAAAATACTTTTAGTTAAATCCATAATAGAATTATTTTACCATCCCTGGAGTTGCAGTTGGCGACCCATGCACCATTCCTTTATCTGTACGATAAATATTTAGCCACTGGGTTGGCTTACCATTGGAGTAACCGACCACCCCATCTTTGACAAAAACTTTTGCTTTATTTCCGTTCCATAACCCATATTTGTCAGCATATGCAGCTGCATCTAAAACAGCTTTATCTGCATTTATTCCATGTTTAAACTGGCTTTTTCCTGAGGCATAGTTCCCTTTAGTATGAGGAATTTGACCCTCTGTATCCAATCTATATTTCCCATTTGTCCAAAAACCTTGTTTATTCTTAGTAATTGCAGGAGCTACAAAGTCATCCCCAGCTTTGGCAACCCTACTCCCTGTCGTAATCGCTTTTTTTACCAGAATATTGTAGGATATCGTCTACACCAAACAAGATGGGTATTCCAGTGAGTTTTTCAAATGCATACTCAGCAACCTCTTGAAATAGCCAAGTCGCTGTTGCCTTTACACCTACAGTAGAAACGGCAACTACAGCAGCAGGAGCCAATACCACTCCCGCAAACACCATATCTCTACGCTGCATATCTTCTACAGGAACATCTT
>JAOXRU010000279.1 GCA_025800395.1 Flavobacteriaceae bacterium | reverse complement strand
CCTTATTGGTAAACACCATAAGGAAACTGCTGCCATCGCTTTTGGAAAATCTAATTTCATATCACCATGTCACCAATAGGCGTCTGTTTTATGTGTCATATATTCGTTTGGGTGTTACGAAAAGGCGTATTGCAATACGCCCCTACATTGCGGGATTTTCCATAAATACCGCAGTGCGACAACTGTTGTCGTTTTATTTTGAAAAACTGATGCACTATTCACTATTCACTTTCTGCACTAGATGCCAACCGCAACGGTTTGTAATTAAGTCTTATATATAAAAAAATGCCATACCGTAAGGGCGTATTGCATACGCCCCTACATTGCGCCCTTATTGGTAAACACCATAAGGAAACTGCTTCCATCGCTTTTGGAAAATCTAATTCTATATCACCATGTCACCAATAGGCGTCTGTTTTATGCGTCATATATTCGTTTGGGTGTTACGAAAAGACGTAT
Organism: Flavobacteriaceae bacterium; assembly: GCA_025800395.1. Taxonomy (GTDB): domain Bacteria; phylum Bacteroidota; class Bacteroidia; order Flavobacteriales; family Flavobacteriaceae; genus JAOXRU01. The sequence continues at coordinate 2,869 of JAOXRU010000279.1, read as the reverse complement.
TGCAATACGCCCCTACATTGCGGGATTTTCCATAAATACCGGAGTAGGGGCGTATAGCAATACGCCCTTACATTACGACTTTATGCGCCATATATTCGTTTCGTTGTCACCAATGGGCGTATGTTTTATGTGTCATATTCGTTTCGGTGTTACGAATGGAGGCGTATTGCATACGCCCTTACATTACGACTTTATGCGCCATATATTCGTTTCGGTGTCACCAATAGGCGTCTGTTTTATGTGTCATATATTCGTTTGGGTGTTACGAAAAGGCGTATTGCTATACGCCCCTACATGGTGGGATTTACCATAAATACCGGAGTGCGACAACTGTTGTCGTTTTATTTTGACAAACTGATGCACTATTCACTATTCACTAATCACTTTCTGCACTAGATGCCAACCGCAACAGTTTGTAATTAAGCCTTATATATAAAAAAAATGCCATGCCGTAAGGGCGTATTGCTATACGCCCTTACATGGTGGGGTTTTCCATAAATACCGCAGTGCGACAACTGTTGTCGTTTTATTTTGAAAAACTGATGCACTATTCACTAATCACTTTCTGCACTAGATGCCAACCGCAACAGTTTGTAATTAAACCCTATATATAAAAATATGTAATGCTGTAGGGGCGTATAGCAATACGCCCCCATTCTGTAAACGGATAGCAACCATTACCGATTATATTTCATACAATACCAACAACCTATAAATAAACCTTATATAAAAAAATGAAATACCGTAAAGGCGTATTGCATACGCCCCCACATGGTGGGATTTTCCAAAAATACCGCAGTGCAACAACTGTTATCGTTTTATTTTGAAAAACTGATGCATTAATCACTAATCACCATTCACTAATCACTAGTGAATAATATCCAATAACAATTCTCCAGATTCCCTATATTTACACAAATTTGAAAGAATATGAAAAAGGAGATCAGCCAATTGAAGCCCAAGAGAATTTGGCGCAATTTTGAAGCCCTCAATGCCGTGCCACGAGCATCAAAGAAAGAAGAACAAGTCATACAGTTTATGATGGACTTTGGACAGCAATTGGGGCTGCCCACCAAAAAAGATGCCGTTGGCAACGTCATTATTACCAAGCCAGCAAGCCCAGGTATGGAAGCGCGTCAGACCGTAGTATTGCAATCGCACTTGGATATGGTACATCAAAAAAACAAAGACACCCAATTCGATTTTAATACCCAGGGCATCGATATGTATGTAGAAGACGGATGGGTAAAAGCCCGAGGCACCACTTTGGGCGCCGACAATGGCATAGGCGTAGCCACCATCATGGCCATATTGGCATCCGACGATATCCCCCATCCAGCATTGGAAGCCCTCTTTACCATAGATGAAGAAACCGGCATGACCGGAGCACAAGGTCTAGTAGGGGGACTACTAGAAGGTACCATCCTGCTCAATTTCGATACCGAAGAAGATGACGAAATAGATATCGGCTGTGCCGGAGGGGTAGACATTACTGCCACCCGCAGTTACCAAGAAGAAGCAGTCCCAGAGCATACCGTAGCATATCAGTTGTCTGTCAATGGCCTACAAGGAGGTCATAGCGGTATGGATATACACAAAGACCTAGGCAATGCCAACAAAATAATGAACCGAATGATGCTAGACGGCTTCACCGACTTTGGTATGCGCATTGCCAGTATAGATGGGGGAGGACTGCGCAATGCCATCCCTAGAGAAAGCACTGCCATAGTGGTTGTAGATACTGCCCATGCACAAGCATTTGAAACCGAATGGCAACAAAAAGCCCAAGAAATACAAACCGAATATGCCACCGTAGAGCCCCATTTGTCTATACGCGCACAAGCCACCCATATGCCAGCAAGCGTAGTCGAACTAGGACTCCAAGAAGGACTCATCAAATCCATTTACACCGCACACAATGGGGTGTGGAGCATGAGCTATGCCATGCAAAACCTGGTAGAAACCTCCAACAATATCGCCAAGGTGACTGTAGGAGATGGGCAGATCCGTATCCTATGCCTATGCCGATCCTCGGTAGAAAGCCGCAAAATGGACTGCGCCAATGCCCTGCGTTCCGCCTTTGAGCTCATCGGATGCGAAGTAGCATTTAGCGGAAGCTATCCCGGTTGGAACCCCAATCCAGATAGCGCCATACTCAAAGTTCTACAGCAAAAATATGTGCAACTATACAACAGCCAACCAAGAGTAGTAGCCTGCCATGCCGGATTGGAATGTGGCATACTCGGACAAAATTATCCCAATATGGATATGATCTCCTTTGGGCCCAACATCCGAGGCGCCCATAGCCCAGACGAAAAGGTCGAAATCAAATCCGTAGCCAAATTTTGGGAATACACCAAAGCCATCCTCAGAGACATCCCCAAACGAACCGAATAATCCACAGCCCAGGGCAGCTATTATCCAGATAGAGTACAATGCCCTGAGTTTTCTTTTTTTGGGCGTACCCCACTTCCGCTACCCTTTGCTTTACGCTTCCAAAGCAAGAGAGACTTCAAAATATGGAGCTACACTTACGCTTAGGATATAAAGCTACAGTGGGTCGGGCTGATCCGCTATAGTTTTCTCGGCGATATATGTTTTACTAGGGCTGCGGTGGCTCCCTAGCGTCCGCCTCCTCACCCAAGTGCAACTATAACCTGAGTTCGATATAACTTACGCACACAGTTTATTTTGATTTTCTTAGGCTAGGCGTGGCTTTGAAGGGCTGTTTATAGCTCGAAAAGATCACAACGACGCATAAGGAAAGACAAAATAAATCTATAGAAAGCCTTATAAACAGCAATCTTTGTTCCAAAAAGCCTTGAATTAAGGGTTTAACCTGCGCCTTTTTAATCCAAATCTCACTATT
>JAOXRU010000259.1 GCA_025800395.1 Flavobacteriaceae bacterium | reverse complement strand
ATTATATATTCTATTATTTATCCGTATTAAATTTTAAAAAAATATTCGCCCTTCCATTACACTCCATTCGAGAAATTAAAAAAACGCTATACAAAAGCGTTAAAAAATAAATAAATCCTTATAAATAGATGAAATTACTGGGAACAACATTCTTTAAAGGTCTTTATCTTACAAAATAAATGCTTTTTATATATAACGTCCAAATTGGTTTAAGATTATAACAGTAATCGATACCGCTGTAAATCATTTTTAAGAAAAAGAATTAATGTATTATAACAATAAAATCTAAAGTTAAAAACGTTTTGCAGCGGTCTTGTATAGCGAATTGCAATAAACAAAATTCCGTTGCTTATTCAAGAAGAAGACCAAAACATTGGAATAGCATAAACAATTACTTTATCACAGATTCCGAAGTAGACCAATAATTCTCTTAGCGCATTTTTGCTGTATTAATCCATTGTTCCTTATTCCCCCGAACAAAAGGTATGAGGTAGAAACTATACGCATATGGTCGATTTGGTTGCAATAAATAATGCTGTTGTGGTTTGGACCACCAGCTATCGTCTCCTCCTAGTCCCCTTTGGGCAAAATCGATATTGAGTTGTACCAAATCTTGCTCTTTTATATCTGTGGTATGCTTACGCAGATTTAGGCTTTCGCCAGCAATGCGATAGGATTCGTTTAGCTGTTCTTGTCCATAATCCAAACCAATGGTAGCATCGAAGTCTTCGTTGGGCATGTGCAAGGCGCTAAAACTAAGTGGTTTTAATTGTTCTCCGCTAACCACTAGCAAACCATTTCCATTTGCTTGGTACAATGCGAGCCAGCGTACATCGGTTTTGTATCCGTTTTCTTGTGGTCGGATATAGGGCACATACTGCTTCTTTACCGTAGTTTGGTATAAGCCGACAAGGGCTGATGTCTTTCGATCGGAATAATTCTCCCAAGGCCCTCGTCCGAAATAAGTTAACCGATCGAAAGCTTTTGGGACTTGCATGCGCATTCCAATTCGTGGAATATCGCCTTTATACGCACTAGCTTCCAAATTATTGTTAATATGTATACTGCCAT
>JAOXRU010000253.1 GCA_025800395.1 Flavobacteriaceae bacterium | reverse complement strand
CATCCGTTTTGGCAAATAGCCACCACCTTCCACATCTATATAATTATAACAGCTTATTAAAAATAAAAAACAAACAAATAAACTTATGTTATAAATTCTTTTCATAAAACACTAAAATCGTTTCCCTCCATAGAACTGTATATTATGATAATCGTATTCAAAGCGCAAATCGTTGATGCGTCTATGAATAGAATACCATTTACCATTTGAAATTACTGTAATAAATAGCCCTTTTTTCTTTCTATTTCAGGTCAAAAAACACCAGGTATCTTTTGCGTAAAAAAACAAATTTCATCGTTAAAAATTTTCAACCTAAAAAAAGGTTATGCTACAAATTTTTGTCTCGAACTTTGTCTTTTTACTTTTAAAATCTACTAAGGTTCCCGCACGAATCCTTTCGTGTGGTGGCATTTTATATTCATTTAGTTATAAAGAAAAAAATCTTCTATTTCTTTTCCAGTAATTTCAAACAATACCTGGTATAATTCTGCAACCATAATGCTACCAATGGGTGTTTTGCCTTAAACCTTCATACCTTCGAGGAACATACCTTAAGTGATATTTTCCAGATTTAGTTCTATAGTTTGTTGGAAAAAAGAGAGTGTCATTCTTTATGTATGCTTTTTCAATTCTCATATCCCCACGTTCTTTTAGATTAATGAAGAAATACTCCATATCGATATTATCATTAAATATTCTATAATAACCTAGTAAAAACAAATCATTAAAATCAGCTGCGGAATTCTCTTTAAATGCATCTATAAAACCTTTATGATACCTTCCATTTTCATAGAACTTATAAAAATGTAAGTCCTGATATTTATTCTTTTTTCCATATTTAAATGTGTCTATAGTTACATATACGACATTCGTTTTAATAGGATCCTCCTTTTTTAACTGATATGGATTATCCTGAAATTCATATTTGATTCGCTTTGGAGCATAGCCCCCTTTATCTAATATGACATAATTATAACAGCCCACCATTAATAAAAAAAGAGAAGCCATCCATAAAAATCGTTTTATAACCATCCAAATTGAACTAAAAACGTTTCCCTCCATAAAATTGTATATTATGATAATCGTACTCAAAACGCAAATCGTTGATGCGTCTATGAATAAAATTCTGCAACCATGCCGCACCCTCGATATCTACTTGGGTAAAATTACCATTCTGCAGATTAAACCTCAAATAGGTAGAGGCTTTGTTTAGTCTTTTTTGGCTGGGGGTTTGGGTATGATAATTACTATTAGTAATTGACCGAATCCTTGAATCATAATCCCTTTCCATGTTACCAATCTGCTTTCTGATTTAGACCTTTAGTTTTCTTAGAGGCATATTTAACAAAACCCTTATTCTCTTGACTAATAAAACTTAACTCCTTTTCTTTTATCAGGGCTAATCCAAATATAAAATCACCCCTTTCTTTTTCGCGAACAAAAAAACCTTCTAATTTTAAAGTGTCCTTATCTATACGATAATAACCCAAAATGGTTTTTTTATTAAACTGTTTAATTGAATCATTTTCAAATGCATTTACAGTACCTTCGTGGTATCTGCCATTTGAATAGAATTTATAAAAATGTAGTTTTTGATATTCTTGGTTATCTCCGTATTTAAACGTATCCATAGAAACGTAAATGGCTTCTGTATTAATAAAATCAGTTGATTTTAAAGTATAAGGAGCATCCTGATATTTGAATTTTTTATGCTTTGGCAAATAGGTGCCAGTTTCATATTCTATATAATTATAGCAACTGCCAAAAAAAAATAATAAAACCAAATAAAAGAAATATCTACAATTCATATTTTCTTAAAATCTTTTCCCTCCATAAAATTGTATGTTATGATAATCGTATTCAAAGCGCAAATCGTTGATGCGTCTATGAATAAAGTTTTGCAACCAAGCCGCACCCTCTATATCTACTTGGGTGAAATTACCATTTTGTAAATTAAACCTCAAATAGGTAGAGGCTTTGTTCAACCTTTTTTGACTAGGGGTTTGGGTATGATATTTACTATTGGTGATTTTTCTTATTTTCTCATCATATTCTCTTTTAATCTCCTTTACTTTCTGGTTATTAAAACTATTTTTTTTGAGTAATTCTTTCATTTCCTTTTTCAAATCTCGTATTTCGACCTCAGGTATTATGCCCCCGCCTCTTAACTCCCTCAAATAATCCCCACTAAAGTCCTGGAAGCCTACTTCAAACATGGGGGTTACTATAGAAATACCGCCTGTCCAACCCTTGTCGGTTCCGCCACCAAAATAAGCACGTTTGGTGTCGTTATTACTACTTACGTTTACATTGCCCAATCGGAAGCCGATGAGGCCTTCGCGCTGTAATCTGTCTAAGGAAAACTGATTGTTGTGTAGCGCAGCGTTCCAGGTATATAATTGTCCGTACCGAAGGGAGTAGTCGAAATTGTTTAGCATGGGTATGGGCGTATCGTAATTAAGTGCATACGATTGCAGGGGCATGCCTTCTCCGCCGCCTACAATTAAATTGGCAGCAACACTAATGTCTATAGATGGTTTACTGCTACCAACAGGGGTGCCCAATCCGCTATTGTATACCGAAAAATGCATGGAGGTATTGCCTGCTACAGCGCCAAATCGTTTGCCATAACCTAGGTTTACATTGGCTTTAAATCGCAATTTGTAAGACACCAATAATTGTAGGCCAAAAGTAACCCTAAATCCAGTACCAGGTGGATCGCCTGGGCCTGCTTGTGCCATACCCCCACCGGTTTGCATCCTTTGTACATAAGATTGCATGGTCCGGCGCAAATTCCATTTTAGGGCGCTTTCCACCTGGGCTTTGGAGGTGCTCTTGCTTTGGTTGATTTCGCTCATACTAGATCGTAAGGCACTGTCTATCTCCGATTGCACATCGGGCAAATGAAATAAGGAATACTGCATAGGCGTAACTTTTTTCCGAATGCTATTAGAAAATCTATAAGGTCTTGAAAGGACTCCAAAAGCAAAAAGCGATACTGCTATTTGCGCTCCCCATAGCATTTCTACAAGGAAAGCCCATCAATTATTTATTTCACTTTCCACCCTCTAGACGATGTTCTCATCGCATTCGGTTTTAAAAAATAAAGGAAGATCGGGAAGGTGTTTCAAATATAAGAAAAATAGCACATATATCGCAAGCAAAAAAGAACAAAATTGCATGTTTGGTAGGCATTATGCAGATAAAAACTAGGAAAGTCAGCTGTCTAATAACACCATTTGTAACAAAAAAAACACCTTCACCACCTATAAAAATCTCTCTCACAACGAAATATAACTGTTTCACAACATTTAGTTGTTTTTTTGGTAGTCTTTTTCTTACGTTTGTTGAAGTATTCATTAAAAAACTTTAAAATATGTTAACATACTCATTAAATCTTAGATCGAATCCCCAAAACCGTAGTCAAAAAAAATGGTATGCCACACCGCGTATAACTGGTTATACCAATCTGGGCACCATAGCCGAAAAGCTTAGCCGAGAAAGTACCGTAAGCATAGGCGATGTATATGCCGTACTCTATGGTGCGATAAACATTATCAACGACGAACTAGCCGAAGGGCGCAAGGTGGAAATTGGCAAGTTGGGACAATTGCAAATTCGTTTCGGATCGGAAGGTGCGGATACCCCAGAGGAATTTCATGTAGGTATGATAAAAAACCAAAGGGTAAAGCTCAGCGAGGGTGAAGAACTCAAAAAGCAGCTTCCTTTTCTAAAGTACAAGCGAGTAGACCCGCTTCCCAAAGCACCTGCTACGCGAAAGAAATCTGCCAAACAGAAGAAATAATACAAATTTGGAATTAGCTTGTAGAAAAATGGGTAGTACCTCGGTGCTACTCCTTTTTTTTTTGCCCTTTGTGGGCTTTTTTTTTGTGCAAAAAAATACGCTACTGCCTATAATTCGGCTAACTAACCGCCAAAAACGTGCTTACATTTCTGAAAAACGTCCTTACATTTCTAAAAAACGTGCTTGTATTTTTGAAAAACGACCCTACATTTTTGAAAAACAGCCTTACATTTTTGAAAAACAGCCTTAGCTTTTTGAAAAGCATGCAACGATTATCTTCTAGGCATACTAGGTACGCCCATTTTTTTAGCTTTGGTTGGTTTTTGTTTATAAATGCTGCTATATTCTATGTCTCCCCCTATTCCCTTCTGTTTTTAGCAATAATCTATTTCTCTATCTGCCTATGGATGGCAGTGGATGTACAAAGCTACAAACCATATAGTATGTTTTGCTTATTTCAAAGCATCCAATATTTGCTCCTCCTCTGTAACTTCCCCTTTTGCGATATTCATCGCCGTTTCAATCAAAGCCAAATGGGAGTAGGCTTGTGGAAAATTACCAAGTAGTCGTTTTGTTTTAAAATCGATGTCTTCGCTAAAAAGACCAACATGGTTGCTATAAGAAAGCAATTGATCGAACAATTGTTTTGCTTTTTTGCGTTCTCCTATGGCATGTAGCGAATTGATAAGCCAAAACGTACAAATGGTAAAGGACGAACTCGGTAAGCCAAAATCATCTTTATTTTTGTAGCGATACATCAGGCCATTTTCACAAAGTTCGCGTTCGGTTACTTTTACCGTCTGAACATATTGCTTGTTATTCGCATCTAGAAAGCCATAAGGTTCCATCAAAAGCGTAGCTGCATCTAGGTCTTCCGATCCATAAAATTGGGTAAATGCGCCTACCTTTTCGTTCCATGCATTTTTTAGAATATCATCTTTTATTATAGCTGCTAGGGGTTGCCATGCCGCTACATATTGTTTTTTGTGTATAAAATGTGCAATTTTAATTGCCCTATCTATAGCCACCCAGCAAAGCACCTTAGAAAAGGTAAAGTGTTTTTCTTCTGTTCGAATTTCCCATATTCCCTTGTCTGGCTTTTCCCAATTTTCTTCAACAGTTTTTACAATACCTCTCACTATGGTCCAGAGCGACTCGCTGTCCTCTATAGAGATTTTAAACTCGGTAAATTGCTGATAAATAACATCCATCAAAATGCCGTATATATCGTGTTGTTTTTGCAGATAAGCTGCGTTACCAATACGAACTGGGTAGGAGTTTTCATAGCCACTCAAATGTTCTAAGATATGCTCCGAAAGTTTTTTTTCTCGATTGATACCATACATAATTTGTATTTTCTCGTCCTTGTCGGGTATAATATCAATAATAAATCGCATAAATCGTTTTACAGAACTTCGTTGCCCCAGACTAGACATCACCTTTATCACCATAGAAGCATCTCTTATCCAGCAAAACCGATAGTCCCAGTTTCTCTCTTCGCCAATTGTTTCTGGCAAGGAGGTGGTTGCCGCAGCCAATACCGCACCAGATTTGTCGTAACTCAACAATTTTAAGGCCAAGGCACTACGCACTATTTCTTTGTTGTACATGGTAAAAGAGGTGAGTCTGTTTGCCCATTCGAGCCAATATACTTTTGTTTTTTGCAGCTTTAGGTATTGCCTATCTAGGGTTTGGTTTAGTATTTTTTGGTCGTAGGACACCAATATAAATGCGTTTTCTTGTAGTCGAATAGTTTCTTCTTTAAGAATAGCTTCCTTATTTAGATTGGTGTATAGATACAGGGAGTCGTAATTTCCTTCTGTACTATAGCATTTAATATTCTCCTCTTGTATTTTTAGATAAGAATTAAAACGTGCATATTCCAACTTGGGATTGTACTTAATCCTAAACTCTGGATTTCCCCATTTGAGCTTTATAAACCGTATAATCTCTGGTGGTGTAAAATATCCAAAATCATCGGTTTTGTAACGCGGCATAAAATCGACCACTTCAAAACAACCTTTTTCATTCTGAAAGCGAGTAGAGACGATATTGGTCGTTCGCATGTATTGCTGTTTTATTTGGTAACTATCGTCGACCAAGAATTCGAAACTTCCCCCTTTGTTTTCATCTAGTAGTTTTGCAAATACCGATGAGGAATCAAAATCTGGCAAGCAGCACCAATCTATAGAACCCTTCTCTGAAATGAGGGCAGCGCTTCGGCAATTACCAATAACCGAATAGTTTAAATTATCCATGCAATACGAGTTGTTTTTTTAATAAAATTTTGGGAACAAAATACTAAATTAACCAATTATTTATTCTTAAAAGCAATAATGTCTTTCAAAAATGTCCTGACCTCCTTATAATTATTCAAATAATACTTAGCTACCGAGTTTTCGGTACCTACTTTGATGGTATTGGCATTTTCTGGTAGTTCTTTAAACAAGTATTCGTCTGTCCAGTCATCCCCTATGGCCAATACAAATTCGGAAGGATTGGCATGCAAATATTCGGAAGCCGCAATGCCTTTGTTGATGCCAGACACTTTGATTTCTACCACCTTTTTACCCTCCAAAATTTCGAGGTCTTGGTTGATGATCAAATTAGAAATATAGGTTACCAATTCCATAGCTCTAAGGGCACCCAATTCGATTTCTGTTTTGCGATAATGCCAAGCCAAGGAGTATGTTTTTTCTTCGGTAAGGCTACCCGGGGTACGATCTACATAAGATTCCAATACTGGTCTGATATTCTCTTTCCAATCCGATTGTACTGCTTTTCTCTCTATCCATTGCTCCCCTAGTGGTTTCAACCAAGCACCATGCTCGGCTATAAGTGTATAGGGTTTGTTTCCAAACCACTTATCGAAAGTTTCCTTATCTCTACCACTCACCAGTACCAGATGCAAGTTTTGCAATGCTGCCACATCATCTAGCAAGGCATACAGTGCCTCATCGGGATACGCAGCCTGCGGATCGTCGAAAAAACCTTGCAAGGTACCGTCGTAGTCTAGAAAAAACACCTTAGACTTGGACTGTGCAAAATCATTTACAATCTTGGATTTTATTTCTGATGAGATTTTTCGTGCATGATAATCCGATTGTTTCTCCACCGTATTGCCAAGGGCAGTCATAAACTCCGATGCCCATTTGTACACATCGTATCGTTTGATGCGCTTTTGCATGCTGATTACCGATTTTTTCTTTTCCTCTTCGGGCATGGTTAAGGCCTTATAAATAGCCTCTGCTGTGTCGTAGATATTGTTGGGATTTACCGAAATCGCCTCGCCCAGCTCTTTGGAAGCACCAGCCATTTCGCTCAGAATAATACTTCCCGTATGATTTACCTTAGAAGCCAAATATTCTTTTGCCACCAGATTCATCCCGTCTCTCAATGGGGTCAACAATGCCACATCTGCCGAACTATACAATTCGATGAGATTTTCAAAAGGTACCGATCGGTAAAAATAGATGACCGGATTCCAATTTATAGTACCAAATTCGCCATTGATGTTTCCCACATGTATATCCACTTCATTTTTTAAATTCTGATACTGCTCTACATCGGTACGCGAGGGCACGGTAAGCATCACCAAAGAAACCTTTTCTTTGTACTCCGGATATTTTTCTAGGAAATATCTAAAGGCCTTCAATCGCTGTGGAATCCCCTTGGTATAGTCCAAACGATCTATAGATAATATCAGTTTGCGATCTGGCACACTCATCAAGAACCTATCGATATCTTGGTGTTCCTTAGACCGCTCCTGTATGGGGGTACTTTGTATTTTTTGGGCGTATTTTTCAAATTTCTTGTAGTCGATTCCCATGGGGAACACATCTATAAAAACCTGTCTATTGTCTAGCAATATCTGATTAAACTCTACATCGAATCCCAATAAGCGTTTTACAGAACTTTTGAAATGTCTGGCATAGTCGTAGGTATGAAAACCTATTAAATCTGCACCCAAGAGACCTGCTACGATTTCCTCCCGCCAAGGCAATATGCGCATAATCTCATAAGATGGAAAAGGAATATGAAGAAAAAAACCAATGGTCAAATCCGGTCTTTTTTCCCGCAACATATTGGGCAAAAGCAACAGCTGATAATCGTGCACCCAGATGGTATCGTTTTCTTCCGCTTGTTGGATAATTGCTTCCGCAAAAAGGGCATTTACTTGGCAATAGGCATCCCAGTAAGTTTCGTTGAATTGGGTAAATTCTGTAAAATAATGGAATAATGGCCACAAGGTAGCATTGCTAAAACCGTCGTAAAAATTGCTCACCAAATCCGCTTCGAGATAGACCGGCAAACAATGTTCCTTTTTTAGTAATGCTTCTATGGTTGCAGCCTCTTTATCTGTCTCGGGCATAATACCAGGCCATCCAATCCAGAGACTATCGTTTTCTCTATGGTAAGACTTTAGACCAGTTGCCAAACCTCCCGCACTTGGAGTAACCTTTATCTCGTTGTCTTCTTTATCAATACGTATTGGAAGCCGATTGGATGCTATAATTAGTTTACTCATGTTTAGTCTCTATAGAAATTAGACACTAAAATACGAATATAACAACAGCAACCCAAAGGATAAACAGGAAATAATTGTGATATCATGGCTAAGGAGATCATAAGCCATGGCAATTTTGTTTTACAGAGCAGTATTTTACAAATACAAAAGCCCGATCGTTAGACGCAGATTCCCCCAAAACAAAGGATGCGTGCGGGCATCGGCTGCCAAATCCTTTTCTGAAGCTTGCTTTTCTCCATGGTACAGCTGTGAGTTTATGTGCTTATAGCGTTATTAGCCACTAGGCATAAGGCATAGTTTGGCTAGGAATTGCGTACATCTATTATTTAGGCTATATTGGGCGGTATATAAAAACCAAAGGGTTCTACTTATAATTAAATTAGCTTGCATTTAAATACAAAATTCAGTTGTGAAAGAATTAATAAAGAATTTTAAGGAGAAAATAGACAAGCTTGAAGCGAGTTTTAAAGAAAGCCTTGTTGACTATTTTAAAAACTCAGACTATGAAAATGCAAATAAAGAAACCCAAATTACACTGATAAATAAAGAAATCGATATTGATAAGGTTTATACAGGTAGAGGATTTTATATAATTCTAACGCAACATAAATTTTCTGACAACAATTGTAGTTTCAAACTTCATAATCAAACAGCTATTTACAGAGGTCACTCATATTCAGTCAAAAAACGTATTTTAAGTCACCTTTCAAATGAAAGGTATAATAGTTTACGAAAGCCAAACGAACCTGAGTATACTGTTTGTATAAAGATTAAGGATGGTGATAAAGGAGGCATTAATATAGATGAAAAACCATATTCTAATTGGAAATGGATGGTTGTAGTACATAAAATGATAGATAGCAAACAAATTATGCGAGAACAAGCAGAACATGCGTTTGATACAGTTTATGGAAAACCATGCAAATCGAAAGAAAAATAAAATACTAACTAGATTTGACAAATGAGTACTTGGAATATTATAGAAGTTGAAAAAGAACTTAAAGCAGCATATGAAAATAATTCCGAAGTAGAATTATTAAAAATATTGAAAGACAATTCATTTTTGCTATATGAATTGTATTCTAGGAAATGGGGAATTCAACCAAATTTCAAAGAGGTTGCCTTTGGAAATAAATTTCGTTGTGATTTTGCTTGGTTGAATGATAATTCGGATGGTCCTGAATGGGTCCTTTTAGAAGTTGAAAAGCCTCATATGAAATTGTTTAATCAGAATGGAGAACCATCTGCTGAATTAAATCATGCAGTTGAACAGGTTAAATCTTGGGATAGATATTTCAATACGTACCCAGCTGAAAAATCAAGAATTTTTGGAGCTGTAAATAAGTTTAGATTTATTCTTGTCGCAGGTAAAAAAGAAGATTGGGAAAAAGAAGATGCTGCAAAGTGGAGGGCTTACCATAATAAGGAAAGTAAATTTGAGATTCGGTCTTCGGACGTATTTCACAGACCTCTTAAGGTCGCCAAAGAAAAGTTTTCTGAATTATGGAGTTTTGAAGAAAATCCAATTTCTCTAGGACATTCTGTTTTAGAGAAGTATTGGAGAGAATATGATTATATAAGTAAATGGCGAAAAATTATCAACTAAAGAAACAACGAAATGCCAACAATGGCTCATACGCAATATGCCTGCCGAAGGCGAAACGCAGCACACTGCGCATAGCCGAGACCGTTGTGTGCAATTTAAAAAAAGCTTGATTCCTGTTTGTTTTGGCAGGTGTAAAGCCGAAAGTTTTTGAAAGTCATAATATTGATTGGCTAAGCAGAGTGGATAATTTGACGACTGATTAGCCAAGCGGATATAGCGAAGTGGAACATACTGATTTTGAAATAGAGCGTACAGCAAAAAACATTGATTGAAATAGTGTAATGCGAAAAACCAGCTGAGAAGAAAAAAACCTTTTGTTCGAAGCTTTAAAGGAGAAAACAGCAAAAACAGTTCTAACAGAAAAAAACTGCATGTAACAAATGGCTATATGCAATGCAGGTTTTAGGAGCAAACCAAAGTTTAAAGGCTGTCATTATCGCTCACAATTTTGTAAATTGGTATTTTAAAACATAAAAGCGACAAAATTGCTCGCTAGGTAAGGTGCATTTGGCAACTAGTAAACGCTTATCAGACCCTGCACTGCGCATAGCCGAGACCGTTGCCACCAATATGAAAAAACTACTTGCTATAACAATTTTACTAGTTTCAAATCTTTGTTATAGTCAATTAAAATCAGTTATAATTGACAGCGAAACGAAAGAAAAGATACCTTACGTAAATATTTGGGTGGAAAACGAAAATATTGGAACAACCTCAAATAAAAAAGGAGAATTTGAATTACAAATAGATAGCCCGAAAACTATTTTATTTTCTGCAATTGGGTTTCAAACAAAAAAGGTGTCTTCTGATTCTATAAATTTTTTTTTAGAGTTACACCCATTAATAATTGAATTAGATGAAATAATTATCAGTTCTAAAAAAATATCTCAAGAATTGACAATTGGAGAATTTAAAAAATCAAAAATCAATAGTTATTTTGCTTGCAAAACACAACCTTGGATTTCAGCTAAATTTTTTAATTATAAAGAAGAATATGAAAAAACACCTTATCTTAAAAAGCTAAGAATATTGACAAAGAGTGACGTAAAAAATTCAAAGTTTAATATTAGACTTTATGGAGTAGATGAAAAGGGAGAACCTGAAAATTACATATATAATGAAAATATAATTGGAATAGCTAAGAAAGGAAAAAAAACAACGGAAATTGAACTTTCAAAATTAAATATAGAATTTCCCAAAAAAGGTTTTTTTGTTGCGATTGAGTGGCTGATAATTGAAGAAAATAAATACGAGTATAATTATACACAGCAAGGTTTAAGAAAAAAATTAGTTGAAACTTTTTACGAACCTGCAATCGGCACTGTTCCTGCTGAAACTAATGAAAATAGTTGGCGATTAATTCAAGGTAAATGGCGAAAAGTCTGGAAAAACAATAATAAATCTTTTAAAAAAGATAGAAATAAATATAATCAGTTAGCAATTGAATTGACATTAACGAATTAAAATACTGTTGGCAACAATGGTAACCGTTGCACAAGCCCTTCTAACCCCTAAGAAAAGCAGGTTTTGTGAAGCTTTTAGCGCTAGAACGTTTTTAGTTTAAGTATATTGGTAAAGGCTATTTTTACCTATAAAAAGCTTTAAAACACTTTTTAAAACTCCTTTTAGGGCAGAAAAATAAAGAAAGCTTTGCCCACTAGCTCCTTGTGCCAGTTTGTTTGTAAATTTCAGGTATTTCTTAATATTATAAGCTGTGGCTGCCAAATGCATGCATTTATTG
>JAOXRU010000252.1 GCA_025800395.1 Flavobacteriaceae bacterium | reverse complement strand
CATACCAAGGGTGTGGTGTTAGGTTGCTTAAATTATTTTTACTTAGCTTTTTTAAGGCACTTATTAAGGCGTTGGCATTATATGTGTTTTTTGCATAGGCATCTGCTTGGTATTCAAATTTTCGGGACAAGGCGTGCATTCCAAAACTTGTAAGCGTAGATAAAGGGCTGTAAAGCAAGCTAAATGTTACCAAGGCGGCATGAAAACTTGGTGTTTGAATACCTATAGCTAGTGCAACACCTTCCAATTGAATAAGAAGGGAAAGTATATATAAACTTAATCCTGTCTGCAAACTCCCCAAAACTAAATTATATAGTATGTGCTTGTGTTTGTAGTGTCCAATTTCATGTGCAAGCACCGCCACAATTTCTTCGGTGTTTAAATCCGTTAATAGGGTGTCGTAGAGTGTTACCTGTTTTGTTTTTCCAAACCCAGAGAAATACGCATTGGCTTTACTAGATCGTTTAGACCCGTCTATGACCATTATTTTATGAAGAGAAAATCCTGTTTTTTGGGCATAGTTTTTTATGGCATTTTTTAACGGGCCATCTTCCAAAGGAGATTGTTTGTTAAATAATGGTACAATCCATTTTGTGTATAATAAATTGGCTAAAACAGAAAACACAAAGATGAGCAACCAGGCATACCACCAGAAATTGGTGCCACTTTCTTCATAAAACCAAATAATAGCTGCTAAAATTACACCACCTATGATTCCCATTAACAATAAAGACTTTAATTTGTCTAACCAAAATGTAACTTTAGAGGTTTTGTTAAAACCAAATTGCGCTTCTATAACAAAAGTATGATAATAGGAAAATGGGATACCTAAGATACTATTTCCGAACATTAAAATACCAAAAAACAAAAGACCAACTACAATATTGTTGTTCGAATAGCTTCTGGCAATTGCATCTGTCCATTCAAATCCGCCTAGAAGTAAGAACGCTAAAAGCACCACTAAAGAAAAACTACTAGAAAGTACTCCGAAATTATAATTCGTTTTTTTATAAGCTTGCGATTTTCGGTATTCTTCCTTGTTGTAAATACCATCTAAAGTATCTGGTATAGGGTCGGAAAACTGCTTTGCGTTACAATAATCGATATAGGTGTCTAATAGATATTGTGCAATAAGGATAAATAAGATACCGTAAAAAAAGAGGTTGGTCATTGCGTAAAGTTTCGTTGTCTTTTTGCTTCAAAAATTAATATGGCGGCAGCTACAGATACATTCATGCTATCTATTTTTCCTTGCATGGGGATTTGAATAATTTTAGTAGCCGCATCTCGCCAAGGTTTACTTAAACCTGTAGCTTCGGTTCCTACTGCTATAGCTGTAGCATTAGTGAAGGATTCTACATTATAGTTAGTGGCATTTTGTAATGCTGCTGCGTAAATAGAAATATTTTCTTTTTGCAAGAAAGCAATGGCATCTTTAGTCGAAGCAGTCACTACAGGTGT
>JAOXRU010000223.1 GCA_025800395.1 Flavobacteriaceae bacterium | reverse complement strand
CAGGAGAAGCCACCGAGGGGGTATCTATAGACTTTGGCAGTAAGTACAAACAATCTATAGTTATACCATTTCTAGTTTGAAATGCCCTTAAAAGAAATAGATGATTTTTTTCTTTATATAAAGAAGAAAAATCAAGCATAGACCTAGCTACGGTTTCTTTTTATCCCGAATAATGTATTAGAACTTCGTTATGAGGGTGGTAAGTGCAATAAAAACAAGTGCTTTATTGTCTTTCAGCATAGCACCGCTATGGTTAAAGCAAAAAGCAGCGCAGCTTCTTGATTTTGAAGCAATTTCCATACCTAAAAGATTTTCTAATGCATTATTTGGGATTTATTGAAATAGAAAGGAAAAAAGGACTATTTATTGGGGTTATTTTAAACTAGAAATGGTATTACAGCTAGGGAATAGCTGCACTTGCAGACGGAGGCGACCAATAGGAAGCCCACGAACTGCTAGTAAAGCTTTCCTAGGGGTAAAAACTACAACCGAATAACCCGACCCCGCCCACTGGCTTGCTATAGTACCCTGGGCTTGTAGCGGGGGCACGCCCAAATAAAAAAGAGTCATCTTCTAAAACGAAAATGACCCTTGGTTGCTATTGTCTCGAGGAATTGCGAGCAGAGATAAACGATTGTTTACCTTTATAAGTATCTAGTCGAAATAACTAAAAGTTTCTCCATCTTTGATATTTTTTACCGTTTCGTAGATGAGTTTAATTACATTTTCTACATCTGCCTTATGCACCATTTCCACCGTAGTGTGCATATAGCGAAGTGGTAAAGATATAAGTGCAGAAGCCACGCCCCCATTGCTATACGCAAAAGCATCGGTATCGGTACCAGTACTGCGTGAGCTTGCCATACGTTGGAACGGAATCTCCTTCGCCTCCGCCGTATCTATAATACGTTCGCGCAACTTATTCTGCACTGCTGGTGCATACGAAATCACCGGACCAGCGCCAATTTCGGTATGGCCTTGTTTTTTCTTGTCTATCATAGGCGTGGTAGTATCGTGGCACACATCAGTAACTATAGCCACATTGGGCTTAATGGTCTGTGTTATCATTTCCGCCCCACGCAAACCAATTTCTTCTTGTACGCTATTAGTTATATACAATCCAAATGGCAGTTTGTCTTTGTTTTCGTGCAACAAACGCGCTACCTCGGCTATCATAAAACCACCAGCGCGGTTATCTATAGCGCGGCATACAAATTTGTCTTTATTAAGTACCTGAAACCTATCTGGGTAGGTAATCACACAACCCACGTGTACCCCCATCTTTTCCACCTCTTCTTTATCTTTAGCACCTATATCTATACAAATATTATCTAGCTTTGGCGGCTCTTCTTTCGCTCGGTTGCGCGTATGTATAGCAGGCCAGCCAAACACCCCTTTTACGATGCCTTTTTTGGTATGTATATCCACCCATTTCGATGGTGCAATCTGGTGGTCACTACCCCCGTTTCTAATCACATATAGCAAGCCATTATCCGAAATATAATTTACATACCACGAAATCTCATCGCTATGCCCCTCTATTACCACCTTATAAGGTGCATCGGGGTTTATTACCCCCACCGCAGTACCATAAGTATCTGTAATAAAAGTATCTACATACGGCTCTAGATACTCCATCCAAATTTTTTGACCTTCCCATTCGTAGCCAGTTGGTGCCGCATTATTTAAATATTTCTCCAGAAAGTCTAGCGACTTCTTGTTTAAAATAGATTTTCCCATAAATACATAATTGTGTTACGAATGTAAGAATTTGAAACGAAATAATCCTACTCCCGTTTCCTAAAAATTATAATTTCTATGGGCCATGCCTCACTTAGTCGTTCGGCACCGGGCTCTCCCCCATACTCCTCGGTCTCCGCGGTAGAGACGAACGGCTTCTCTATAATTGAGACGAACGGCCGTTCGTCTCTACCGGGGTTCCCTGCGGGGTATTTCCTCCCATCCCTTGTCCGCCCCCGCACCAGCTTTTTGTTTTGTGGAGCTAGCTGCTCCGCTTGGGCTTTTTGCATCGCATTTAAATTCACATTACATAAACCATTTTACACAATAAATCGTAAATTTGAATAAAAATTCGCTTTGGTGAAAAATCTTTTCATTCTATTTTTTAGCGGTTTGTTTCTCTCTACATACGCACAAACAACCGAGCCCATCGATAGCCTAGAAACACCATTGGTTAAGTTCGAAGGCGACTCTCTATTTTCGCCTACTATTGCCTTAGAGGAAGTGGTTATTTTTAAAAACTTACAATTCGACAATTATAAAGACCGGGTGCGGTATCGGGTACTCAAGCGCAAGACCCTTAAAGTATATCCGTATGCCAAACTAGCCGCCGAACGCTTGGTAAAACTCAACCAGCGATTGGCATCTTTAAAAAGCAAGCGTGCCAAAAAACGTTACACCAAAAAAGTGCAGAAATACATCGAAGAAGAGTTTACCGAAGAGCTAAAGAAACTCACCCGCACCGAAGGGCAGATACTGGTAAAACTCATGTACCGCCAAAACGGGCTAACGGTTTTTAATCTGGTAAAAGACCTCCGTAGTGGCTGGAAAGCCTTTTGGTACAACAATACCGCCAAGCTATTTAAAATTTCCCTAAAAAAAGAATACGACCCTACAAGCAATCACGAAGACTACCTCATCGAAGGCATCTTGCAACGTGCCTTTGCCGATGGGGTATTGCAACCACAAGAAACCGCACTAGACTTCGATTATTTCAACCTCCAATACAAATGGAAAGGCCAACAAGTACCGCATCCGGTAAAATTTACCAAATCCAAGAAGAAGAAGAAGAAGAAGAAGAACTAGAAATGGTATTACAACAAATTCGGTGAATATCAACATGCGCTGTAGGATTATATTACCGCTTTTAAAAGATCTGCATTTTATATCAAAAAAGTACTTTTCCTAATAACAGAAAAATGTATTTTGCATAGCAAAAACACCGTAAAATGAAACTTAAACTATCTTTTCTATTTATTATTTTGTCTGTAAGCACCATATTGGGTCAGCAACAAGCCAAAGGTATTGCCATTACCTATACCCTACCCAGTGGTTGGCAAGTAATGCAGGAAGAATATGGAAGCATTTTATTGGGGCATAAGACCATTCCTGGATTAATCCTGTTACAAGAACATGCGTATAATGGACGTGAAAAGGTACTTACCGAATTGGCAGCAGGGATTAATAGCGACGGTATTTTGCTTCAGGCCAACAGTGGGGTTAGACCATTAAACAATAATGCGTATTTTGCCACTTACCAGGGGCAAGTACAAGGACAACCCACCAAGGCTGCGGCTGTGACTTCTTTAAGCAAATTATGGCAAATTGGAGGCGTAATGGTAATGACCATGGTACGAAGCGACCTGTATAACAACTCCTACGAAACCTTGGTAACCAATTTAGCCAATTCTATACAATACCGCCCATTTATGGATACCCAGGCACAACAATGGGCCACACTAGTAAAGGGACGGAAATTGGTAAACATAGAAAGTTATAGCACAAGCACTACTACCAATGGTGGATACGGAGGCGAAAACTCGGTTTCTTCTAGCTCTAGAACCGAAGTACATTTATGTAGCAACGGTTGGTTTTCTATTGCCAACCAATCGAATTCTAGCATGAGTATGAGTGGCGGTATGGGTGGCACCGATAGAAGTAAAGACCAAAACAAAGGGCTTTGGGTACTTATGAATATTGCAAACACTCCTGTATTCCGATTAGCTTTTGAAGATGGAGAAATAGAGTATCATGCGGTGGAAGACTATGCCAACGACCAAATTTATATAGGCGGAAAACGTTTTGTAATTGCAGGCAGTAACTTGTGCCAATAAAAAAATTTCGTAGCGTATAGGATTTTCTTTTTAGCCTGCTAAGGGACTGTGTAATATTTTGTATTTTTAAAGTAACTCAATAAAGGTCTGCCCAGTGAATTAGGTATAAATGCCTAAAATTTTATAGATATTGGTAACATAGAAATTGATTTTCTTAAAATGAGTTTTCATTCTGGGTTTACTATTTTAGTGTTAAATCTTAGATAAATTAAACTAAAAATTACACTGATTATCGACGCATGGATATAAACATACAATCCCATATTAGAAGGAGAAAATCCAAACAATAGGAATGGTAATATTAACATTACTAAGAAAGAGGCTAATAATGATAATAAAACAAATAAAAGTTGGCTTTTTTTACATTTGTTAGCAATCAAAACAATAATTGGAACAACAACAACGGATGAGAAAAAACAAAAAATAGCTGAATAAGAAAAAATTAGGGACTGTGTAATATTTTGTGTTTTTGCTAAAATTTAGTTGAAAACTGATTTTGAAATTCATAGGCAAAAAAATTACCTTTAATTTTTTTATATTATGAAACCAGAATTAGAAAAACAAGTAGAAGCCTTAATTGGCA
>JAOXRU010000202.1 GCA_025800395.1 Flavobacteriaceae bacterium | reverse complement strand
AGCGATATGGCAAACAAACTTGATCCTATGGATTTAAAACAGATTATTTCATTACATGTTGATGGTCATAGCAACCGTTCGATAGCTAAAACATTGTGTATTTCTCGCAATACGGTAGTATCCACCCAACGAACCACACCTTATTTTTTTCGAGAGTATCCAGGGAGGGGTTCTTCTAGGGGGTTAGCTTTATGGTTGGGGATTTGTTCTAAGGTTTGGGTTAGCCACTTTAGGGGATCGATCCCTTGGGCCTCCTCTCATCCCATTCCCCTTCTTTCATCTTGGTCTTTGTTTTTTTTGGAAGTGGTAATGGTGATTATGGCGCCTACTGGAAGCTATGGTTGGGGCTGAGGGCGTATTGCTATACGCCCCTACATTGGGGTGTTATTTTTCTGTACTGTATAGAAATGATTGTTGGTGTTTTTTGAAAGATCTAACTAATAACGATCTATCATCTATTCACTTCCAACTTTAAATACTTATAACTTTAAAGCTAACAGCTATCTTACTACCAATCCCAATAAATTCCCTATTTTTAACCACAGTTCTTTGAAAAGCTTTTTGCATACCAGTATAAGAACCATTTAGGAAATATACGACTGTCCTACCAAGATGCAAATCAAAATGAGGATAACCAGCCTGTTGATGTGGGGATACTAGATGAAAAGAATTATTATCCTTTTGGGTTGCAGCATAGGGGGTATAATTTTGCAAACTCACCGCTAGGGAATGCTACGGCTAAGAAGTTTGGGTATAATGGGATAGAGTTGGAAGAAGGTTTAGGGGTGGATCTTTACGAGATGAATTTTAGGCAATACGACCCTACATTGGGTAGGTTTACCTCTATAGATCCAGTTGTACATCATTCCTTATCGACTTATAATGCGTTTGATAATAATCCAGTGTATTGGGCAGATCCTAGCGGGGCTGATTCAAAGAAAGTTCAAAAGAAAGATTTAGGGTTAGATGAATTAACTCCATTAGGAAATGAAACATCTTTTCGAAGTTCTTGGTGGGACCGATATAAGGAATCTAAATCTAATTCTGATAACTTTTGGTACAACCCCATTAAGCCAATTGCTAATACAAATTCTGGTGGTTGCCCAGAAGGGTGGGATTGTTATAATGATACTAATGAGAATTCAGAGGGGTTAGTTTTGGATGAAGCGGTCGTCACTGGTA
>JAOXRU010000201.1 GCA_025800395.1 Flavobacteriaceae bacterium | reverse complement strand
CAACTAAACCTAAAAAAATACTATTCGCTATCATAGTTAAGTGTTTGAATGTGCAAATTTACGAATTATTCGATAGAGTACCATTTAAAATGGTTGATTTTTAAAAGCAAGTGCCTTTAAGATTTGTAATGCGGATAGAATTACGGGCTTTCTGAGGTATTGCTTTGGAAGAAAAAGATAAAATATACGGATAATTTTGAGAGAATCTTATCTTTTGTGCCAAGGATAGTAAAGGATAGCTTTTTGTTAGTGTTTATTTACTGCACTTGCAGGCGGAGGCGATTGGCAATGAGCCCACGTACTGCTTAGTAAAGTTATAAGCAATAGCAAAAACTAGGAATGTAGAGCCTGGCCTCGCTCTTAAGCGGGGGGCACCATAAAACAATTCGATTTAAGAGATTTTTAAGGGTCTAAATTAAATTTTTAAACCAAAGCTTTTTATCTTGCAAAGGTGCACTATATTTGTACCTAGATGAAAAAAGAGAAGAAGTCTAAAAAAATTAAAAAGAAATTACTGCATAAATACCGTTTGGTGGTATTGAATGAAGGGACTTATGAAGAGAAGATTTCTTTTAAATTAAGTCGGTTAAATGTGTTTGTTGCTGGAACTATTTTTGCCTTTTTCTTAGTGGCAATTACCACAGTAATTATTGCCTTTACACCTTTACGAGAATATATACCTGGCTATGCTTCTACGGCTCTAAAACGCCAGGCAGCAGAGCTTACGTATAAGACAGATTCTTTAGAAGCTGTAATTCGAAAAACCGATGCGTATATTGGGAGTATTACAAAAGTTTTGCGTGGCGAAGTGAAGCCGCAAGAAATTAGTTCGGATAGTGTTTTTGAGAAGCAGCAGATGAATTTGGGCGACATAGACCTTAGCCCTATTGAAGAAGATTTACAACTTAGAGAAACCGTTGCTTTAGAGGATAAATACAATTTTTTTGAGGGAACAGATAACAATATTTCTGCATCTTTATACGCTCCTTTAAAAGGCAGCTTGTCGGATGTGTATAATATGCAAACCAAGCATTATGCGGTAGATGTGGTTGCGCCTATTGGAAGTCCTATTAAAGCGGTTGCAGACGGCACGGTAATTTTTGCAGAATGGACCGTGGAGACTGGTTATGTGATGATATTGGAGCATCAGCAAGGGCTTATTTCGGTGTATAAGCACAATGGTTCGCTTATGAAAGAACAAGGAGAACTGGTAAAAGCAGGAGAAGTAATTGCCTCGGTAGGAAATACGGGAGAGTTTACAACTGGACCGCATTTACATTTTGAATTGTGGAGCAATGGCTATCCGGTAAATCCAACGAATTATATAGATTTCGAATAGTTTTTTATGTCGATAAAATCGTTTTTTGCAAAGCAATTTGCACGTACTGTTGTACAAAAGATGCAACGCTGGGTACAACAGCCAGAACAGACACAGGAGCGGGTGTTTAAACAATTAATTGAGCAAGCTAAAAACACAAAGTTTGGCAAAGATCATGGTTTTGATAAGATTACTTCCTATACCGATTTTGCCAATAAGGTGCCTATTCGCACCTATGAAGAATTGCGGCCTTATGTAGATGCTGTTGTAGCGGGCGAGTCGGATGTTTTATGGCCAGAAAAACCTTTGTACTTTGCCAAAACCTCTGGAACCACCTCTGGAGCCAAGTTTATTCCTATTACAAAACAATCGATTCGGTATCAGGTAGAGGCTGCCAGAAATGCTTTGCTTTGCTATATACACGAA
>JAOXRU010000188.1 GCA_025800395.1 Flavobacteriaceae bacterium | reverse complement strand
GTCTTACCCTGGCTATATCGTCTAAATCTGCATTGGTTTTTACTACTCTTCCTAAATCATCTGTTAGATACACAAAACCATCCACTTCATAACGCATATTTTTCAAAAGTGGCACTTTGTTCAATATTGGGTTTCCTTTAGCTCCTTTTAACGTTCTACCATTAGCTACAATACGGTCACTATAAAGCGTACCCCATTTTTGTCCATTTGCATCTATTATTTCATAAGCATCATTCCCAATTTTATTGTACCTCCATTTATTGGGAAATTCTTTTTTTAAAACAGATAAAGTAGTTTCCAATAAATCATCTACTCCCTCAGCCAACTTCTTCACACCAGCCCTATACTTGCCTTGAGCATCTTTTACAATACTAAGAACCCTTTCGGAGATACTCCGATCATCGTGCATAGCAAACCGATAGCCCTCTGGGGTAACTAACTCCCCAATAGGTTGCCAATTGTCATCTAGACTTTCAAAGAACACCTCTTTTGCTAAGATAATTCTTTTATCGGCATCTTTCATTATCCTAGCTATCTTTTGCCCTTCTATTAGAATGTCTCCTGTAGCTCTGTTTACTCGTATTGCCAGATTTTTACTAAACTTACCTATGTTTTTAATAAGGGAATTAAGGTTCTGGGGAAAATTGCGTAGTGTGTTTAAAGTAGTAGAGGTGATTTTTCCTGTTTTTAAGGCTGCTTTTACTTCTCCATAACCAAAAAACAAAGAGGCAATATCAAAAATTAGTTTCCCCTGATTATATCTGGCCTGGGCATCTAGTGCTAGGGTTTCTTCTAAATAATTACTAAGTTCCTCTTCTATAAGCTCTTTTATGGTTGTATACAGTTCCCCTTGGTTGTATAATTGCTCTAATAGTAGCACTACTTCAATAGTTTTATTTCTAATGTCTATAGCCTGAGCTGTAGAATAGAACGAAGAAGTAAAGTCCCAGGCTGCAAAAAACTTGAAGGCATCTACACCAAATTCTACACCTTCCCAAAGTCCATCTATCATTCCTGCACTATATGCATTTTGGGGTGGTAGTGGTATTCCTGCTATTTTATCATCCCATAGACACCGTGGTACGATCCCGCCTTCTTGTATCTGAAAGCTCTTTCCACAGTTTTTTGTAAATGTTAGCGCAAATTTTAAGGCATCAAAAACCGTAATGCCATGAATTAATTCCTTATCTAATAGCGGTAGTTGGGTTTTATATTCTTTTATAAAAGTCTCTGTTGCTTCAGTTAACGACACTATAGTAGAGCCAATGTATTCCTTTAATCTAAAACTAAGTACTTCATTATATAATTGCGAAAGAGCATCTCGCTCTATAGAAGGATCATTAAAGTACGTAGCGCCAAAATTAATTTTGTACTTTACCTGCTTATGCTTTGTGTCATAATGTAACCATAGATAAAATTGATTGCTTCCAACATTACTAAAATCTTGTTTGATTTTATCTATTTTTTCGTCTCCAATGATACTTTCTTTAGTGGTATAGGAGATATATACCTTTTTGTTGTTCTTTATGGATACCTCTTTAACTGTTGTAGTATCCGCTTCTTTTGTTTTTAGATCATCTAGATTTACCAGTTTTTCATTCTCTCCAAAACTTTCGATTTTTTGATCAAGATCCTTGTATGCAATAACCCCATCGAAGTAGCTGTCCGATGCTATTGAAGTATCACTATCTGCTTGCATCGATTTGCTGTTTTCAGCCTCTTTTAAATCCTCGTTAAGTTTTTGTGCCGTAGCTTTGGTTTGTTCTACTTGATCCTTTGTAGCATTTTCTTTATTTTTCTCTAAATTGTCAACGGCACTATTAAAATTGGAAGCACTTTGTGCTAGTTTTGACTTTAATTTCTCTGGTACCGAACTGGAATTTTCGATAATGCTTACCAACTCGTTATATTGCTTTTTTAAATTAGATAAAGCCTCAATTTGTTCTGGAGTACCTTCCCAATTATTTAACAGGCCTTCTATTTGGTTAGTGTTTTGGGATATTTCATCAGCAATATTTCTTTGTTCCGGAAATTTACTTGCATCATAACTAGTTTCCACCACTCCAGCAATCAGCTGAAAATCGGTATTGATTTGGACGTTTTCAAAGCCCACTTTTATTTTGGTATCCGCCAGATAGGGAACTGTAATAAAGCCCCAACCGGAGTAGGTGCCGTTTTGTCCACGAACTTCT
>JAOXRU010000186.1 GCA_025800395.1 Flavobacteriaceae bacterium | reverse complement strand
GGAAAACAAAAAAAATATATAATTTAATATAAAATTAATTAAGATCGGTCCAAAATTAGAATAATATATTTATACATATTATATTTTTAATAGATATGATATGGGTTTTTTCCGAAATGTCTTTTCCCAGATTTGATCGTTTGGGACTTTCTGATGGGGGCCCGCTTCTTATTCAATACATTTCTAATGCATGTGTCTCATCAAGACAAAATGATAAGCAGTTCTTCTTTTATCTCAAAACCAATCAATGTCGCTTGCGCGGTGCACTTTTGAGCTGGAGGCACATGAGGTTGAACTGTCTGAGGAAAGTGAAGAAAAGGAAAGAAAAGTAGCTGCCCAGAAAAGAGTAGCTCAGAGTAGAGTAGTGTTGAGAGTCAAAAAGGACATGTGGTGGCGCATGGGCACGTGGTGGCTCTGGAAGGCCGAGCTTGCGCATGAGCTTGCGCGAGCTTGCGCGAAGCTTGCGCACAATTTTGCCCCTGGTTTGCCAAAATCATCTGCTCTCCGGTTTCCAGCACCTGCCTAGCTGAACTATCAAAACCTTGCGCAAACCTTGCGCTGCCTTGCAGTACTACTGCATTTAGTTG
>JAOXRU010000184.1 GCA_025800395.1 Flavobacteriaceae bacterium | reverse complement strand
GCACCTTGTTAAGCTTATGCAATCGACTCATGCACTAAAAAAGCTGACCTAGCTGCCTATTTAGTTAGTGCTAAGGCAGTCGGCATTGCCAAAGGTCATATATTGCCTAAAAACGGCCATTCTTGTATTCAGCCAAAAGTGAATGGCGTTATTTAGACCTGAAAAAATATACGTCGATTTCACGCTGTAAAAAGCTTCTTTTTCATCTCAAATATATTTTTTCCAGAGCTAATGCCTTCCAAAGAAACATTCCTGCCCAAATGAGCACAAACTTTAATGCAATAAGATGGATGATACGTCTTGAACATGTCCCAACTCTCCCTCACGTCTGTCCCTATTCTCCTGCAGGTGTCCCTATCCTCCTGCAAATGAAGGTTTTTGTTTTCGCCGCCTATCATCAATATTTTATCGCATAATCGACATTATGTTATACATAGCGAAAAATAAATGTTCAATGTATTCACTGATGTTTAACAATACTCCCTAGCTAGCATACTTTT
>JAOXRU010000183.1 GCA_025800395.1 Flavobacteriaceae bacterium | reverse complement strand
CGTTTTTCAAACTTAAAACTAGACTGTTGCTTGCGTAAGGATTTTATCTCTGATGCGCTTTCTTTTATTGTAAATTCTCTTGGTTTTGCCATCCTTAAAGATAATCAAAAAAAACGACTTTACCAACTTAAATTGGTATAACAAGAACAGCACCCAAAGAACATAGGCTTATCCATATTGGGATGTACAGCTATGGTTGGGGCTGAGGGCGTATTGCTATACGCCCCTACTATTGGAAATTATTCGTAGATATCGTATCGAAAGAACTGTTGCCGTTTCGCAAAAGTTATTTTCAAATTGTTATATTGTTATATTGACAATACTCAGAACTACAACCCTACTCAAAAGAGCGGTGTTCTTTTTTGGCGAGTTCTTCTGGGGAAAGAGATTTAAAATAATCAAAGGTTTTTCTCATGCCTTCAGCCCGATCTACTTGTGGTTCCCAATCCAATATTTCTTTGGCTTTGGAAATATCTGGTTGTCTTTGTAAAGGATCATTTATGGGCAAATCCTTATAGATGATTTTTTGCTCGGTTCCGGTTAGTTTTATGATTTCTTCTGCAAAATCTTTGATGGTAATTTCGTGAGGGTTACCAATATTTACCGGCAAATGATAATCGCTAAGTAGGAGTCGGTATATACCTTCTACCTGATCGTCTACAAAACAAAACGATCGGGTTTGCAAACCATCACCAAACACAGTGAGGTCTTCTCCTCGAAGCGCTTGTCCCATAAAGGCAGGCACTACCCTACCATCGTTTAGGCGCATTCTAGGCCCGTAAGTATTAAATATTCGCACTATACGTGTCTCTAAGCCATGATAGGTGTGATATGCCATAGTAATCGATTCTTGGAATCGTTTGGCTTCATCATATACCCCGCGTGGTCCAATGGTATTTACATTGCCATAATATTCTTCCGTTTGCGGATGTACAAGCGGATCGCCATAGACTTCTGAGGTAGAAGCGATAAGAATTCTAGCATTTTTTACCCTTGCCAATCCCAATAGATTATGGGTTCCTAGAGATCCAACTTTGAGTGTTTGAATTGGAATTTTCAAATAATCGATAGGACTAGCGGGAGAAGCAAAATGTAGGATATAGTCCAATTTTCCTGGCACGTGAACAAATTTGGTGACATCGTGATGGCAGAATTCAAAATTCTCCAAGGGAAATAAGTGCTCAATATTTTTTAGATCTCCTGTAATAAGGTTATCCATTCCAATAACGTGATAGCCTTCCGCTATAAATCGATCGCACAAATGGGAGCCCAAAAAACCAGCTGCCCCAGTAATAAGAATTCTCTTCAAAATCTTGTTTTTATGGGTATTTCACAAAAGTACACAAAGTGCTATAAAGAAAAAACCAGATTCTTTCTTTATAGCACTTTTTAAACAATGTTGTTTCTATTTTAAGCTGTGATTTGCGCGCACACGCTATCGCCCAATAGAAACGTAGAAAAACCCTGCTTCTTCCATTTCATCTAGGTCGAAGAGGTTTCTACCGTCAAAAATGGCGTTGCCATGCATCGCCTGCTTCATTTTATCAAAACTCGGGTTTCTAAACATGCTCCATTCTGTAGCGATAAGCAAGGCATCTACATCTTGTAGTGCTTCATACATACTGTCTGCATATGCAATTTGGTCTCCAATTTTGTTTTTCACATTGGGCATGGCTTCCGGATCGAAGGCTACGATTTGCGCGCCTGCTTCTAGCAACAATTGGATATTGTAGAGTGCTGGTGCTTCTCGTATATCGTCTGTTTCTGGTTTGAATGCCAATCCCCAGAGGCCTATTTTTTTTCCTTTCAGGTCGTTTTTAAAATAGGTTTTTATTTTGGGAATCAGAGTGGTTTTTTGGGCGGTATTGACACGTACAACGGCATCTAGAATCTGGAAGTCATATCCTTGATCTTTTCCGGATTTGTGCAATGCTTTTACATCTTTTGGGAAGCAAGATCCACCATAACCGATACCTGGAAAGAGGAATCGTTTTCCGATACGGCTATCGGTTCCCATACCGATGCGTACTTTATCTACATTGGCACCAACTTTTTCGCAAAAATTGGCAATTTCGTTCATAAAAGTAATTTTGGTTGCTAGAAACGAATTGGCGGCGTATTTGGTGAGTTCTGCGGACTTCTCATCCATAATGATGATAGGGTTTCCGGAGCGCACAAAAGGCTTGTAGAGTTTCTCCATGAGCTTGGTGGCGCGATCCGAACTCGAACCTACCACGATGCGTTCGGGTTTGAGAAAATCATCCACGGCAAATCCTTCTCTGAGGAACTCCGGATTGGAGACTACGTCGAAGTCTACCCTGGCATTTTTGGCGATGGTTTCTGCAACCTTATCTGCAGTACCAACCGGCACGGTGCTTTTGTCTACAATTACTTTATAGCTTTCCATGAGGTTTCCGATATCATCGGCTACACCAAGTACATATTTGAGATCGGCAGAGCCATCTTCATCCTCTGGTGTGGGCAGGGCCAAGAAGATGATTTCTCCATGATCCAATCCTTCTTTGAGGGAAGTGGTAAAGCTAAGGCGGTTGGCCTTTATATTTCTTTCGAAGAGCACATCCAGATGGGGTTCGTATATGGGTACTTCCCCGGCTTGCATTTTGGCAACTTTGGCGGCATCGATATCTACACATACTACTTCATTTCCTGTTTCTGCTAAACAGGTTCCTGTTACGAGGCCTACATAGCCAGTTCCTATGACGGATATTTTCATATTGCAATTTTATTGTCCCCTCGAAAAGAGGACTGTTGTAATGGTTTTAAATATTATTCTTAAATCTAAAGTCACCGATCTGTTTTTGATGTAGTACAAATCGTATTCTAACTTCTTTACGGAATCTTCCAAATTCTCTCCGTATTTATATTTTACTTGTGCCCAACCGGTAATTCCGGGTTTTACCAAATGTCTTACATTGTAAAAAGGGGTAATTTCTATAAGCTGATCCGCAAACACCTTGCGTTCTGGTCTTGGACCTATAAACACCATATTGCCTTGCATCACAGATACTATTTGCGGTAATTCATCTACTCTAAATTTTCTCAAAAATTTACCAAACACCGTAATTCTCGCATCGTTTTTGGTCGCCATTTTGGCTCCGTCTTTCTCCGCATTGGTTACCATGGACCGAAACTTATACACCTCGAATTCTTTTCCAAACTGGCCCACTCGTTTTTGTTTATAGAATAAAGGCCCCCTATTTAAAAACAAATTAAAAAACCACACAAAAGGAATACAAACAAAAAACACAATTCCAATCCC
This sequence comes from Flavobacteriaceae bacterium, assembly GCA_025800395.1. GTDB lineage: Bacteria > Bacteroidota > Bacteroidia > Flavobacteriales > Flavobacteriaceae > JAOXRU01. The sequence goes on along the minus strand of JAOXRU010000183.1, from coordinate 32,368 downwards.
TAGTGAGAGTAAAAAATTAACTATAAAACTAAAAATACGATATACAAAGCGTATTCTTTTGTTTTTTAATTGTAATAACTCATAAAAACTATGCGTATGCGTCTGTATAGGCAAAGCTTCATACACATTTTCATAAAAAGAAGTATACGATAAGACTTCTTTTCCTTGTTCTATAGCGTGCACAATAGACTTGGACAATTTGGACGGAATCACGTCATAATCTGTAACATTGAGAATAATTGCGTCTATTTTGTCGAAGACATCTTCTAGCAAAGGGCGATAATTATCTTTGTGGATATCGAAACTAATTTTCACTTGATAGAAGGATTCTTTTTCTTTTCCATTGATAATTTCTCTAGCATTTTCACTAATTTTTACATCATCAAATATGTGAAGGACTTTTTTTGTAGTTGGGATCAACTTGAAAATGTTGTGAAAAAAGAGTCTCCATAATAAAATTTGTAATGGTGTGAAAAAAATAAAAATTAACAAAGCTCCTCTCCAATAGCTAGCATCAAACAAAAACATTGTAAACAAAAAAACAACAAGACTAAAGATTGCCGTAACAAATATAGATTTGGAAATAACCTCTCGAATTCTATTTTTCTCCAAATTATAAAAATCCAATACATATGCTAAGAAGAAAAACAAAAAGATACCAAAGGAATAAACAATAATGTCATTTTTAACCGTTCTAAACGGTTCGTCTAATGCATTATTTAAAAACATTCGTAATGAAAGAATAATTAACAACAAATCCCCAATAAACACCACTCCCTTGCGTTCTATTAAATTCAGTATAAGCCTATTGTTCTTCATTTGTTCTCTATGGTTTTGTTATTTATTATCTCTATATAAAATAGGGAATTAAATATAGCGTAAAACACAACTCCAATTTGACGAATTAAAATGGATTCTATGGTGAAGTAAACTAGAATTGTGACTAAAAACAACTGATAATATAAATATTTGGTTTTTATTGCATTAAATATAAAAACACCTAAGCTAAAACTCCAAAAAACGAATCCTAAAACGCCATGTTTCAGCAATACATTGAAGTACTGATTATGAGGGTCTGTAAAATGTAATGATTTGGGAAGCTTGTCTTTCTTACAAGCCATTACTAATTCTTGACTTAAATCTCCGGTACCAACTCCAAACAAAAAATTATTCAAAAAAACATCTGTCGCACTTTCCCATACGCCTAAACGGTGGTCAAAATGATACGGTTTGTAATGTTCATCATGATTAAATACTTTTTTATACTTTTCAATGAAGATCTTTCCTCTGGAAGTGTTTGGCATTATAGCAAAGGAGAACACCAATAAAAAGCCTAAAGAAAACAATAATAGCACTACTTTGTGATATTTGTTCTTAAGAAGTCTTAAAAAAAAAAGTGTAAGAATTACAAATGCGACTAAAGCTATTCTGCTTTCCACTAACAATATTACAGCTAAACTGGTTATTAAAATAGATAAACCTTTTATTTTCTGTATCGTTTTTCCTTTATTAAAATAATGTACAGTTAAAACACTAGAGAAAAAAACTAAGTATAAGGACAAATATGTTCTATGCACTTCTCTTTTAAGAATATCTATAATAGAAAGAAAAAAAGAAGCATTATTACTGTCTTGAAAATTAATAAGTAAAACAAATACAATATAAACCAAAAGACCTACAAAGCTTCCTTTAATTATTCTTAGGATGAAAGGTTTGTTTATAGGTAAGGCCGATAGAACTAGTGGAAACAAAAACAAACCAAATTGCGCTTCTATACTTCGAAAACCAATATGGATGTTTTCGTGACTTGTATTTGAAATACCTATAAGCGCAAGCACAAACAAAAGCCCGAGAAGTATGGTATTCTTATAATTTCTTACAATTCTTGTTCTTGCTTCTCGGTGACCATAAATGTACAATAACCAAGAGCTAGTGAAGGCAATAATTCCAAACACAGACAATTTTAATGAAACAAAACCAACCACTAGCGATATAGTAAGAATCGTAGAGAACCAATAGTCCCAATACAAATCTTTTGTATTTCCGTCAAAAGAAAATATTTTTGTTTTTTTCTTCACGAAAGCCATTTTTCGTACAATTGAATACTATCTTTAGCAAAAGCTTTATCGCTATAGGTTTCACTAAAATGATTCGCAATATTCAACTGAAGTTTTTTATAATCATTAACTGTTATTTCTTTTAAATACTTTAAAATTGCATTATAATCATTGTGTTTTACAATAATCCCTGTCTCCTTTTGAATAACGTATTCTCCTAAGGAACCAACATCATAAACAATTACTGGTGTGCCATATGCATAAGCGTGAATAATTACAGCACTTTGCGAAGCGGAATCATACGGAAGTATTGTAAACGCACTTTTTAGATGCAAAGACCTTAATAATTCATCTGAAATAAAATCGTTAATTATCTCAATATTAGAAGGTATTGATTTATCATAGACGGGCAACTTTCCTTTTCCAGCAATAATAATATTCCAATCCATTTTTTCTTTCAAAAACAACTCCCCTAATGCGTATAAATTCTTTATTCCTTTATAAGGTTCTATTCTTCCAAAGAACAAAATAGTTTTGGGCAGGTTTCTTGGTAGAGAATCAGATTTATATCCCGATAAAGGGATATAAAAAACGTCTTTTTCGAATGCTTCTTCGTACTCTCTATTGTGCACTACAAAATAATTTCCAAAAAACGATCTTATGCTTTTATTGTACAAATCTACAAAGGAAGACTTTTTATCTGGATGTGGTATGAGATCATGAATTGTGAATGCTATCTTAATATTCAATATTTTCGCAAAAAAACTTAAAAAGATATTAGAAGAATGCGCCGAAACAAAATGAATAATAGAAACTTTTTGTGTTTTTAAATAAATTGCCACAAAAAAACTCAAAAACAAATCAAAAATGGAGTAAAAATCTAAAAAAGCATTCTTTGTATAAGAAATCGTTTTAAAGGTATTGTTGCCCTTATTTTTAAACACCCTATTGCCCAAAAACACAATTCTTTCATCATTTACATTTTCAAGCAGAGAAGAATAATAATTCAAAAAAAAAGCATTACTTGAATTACAAATTACAGCAACTTTCATTGAGTTATTTTTTAATTAATGTATCCAATCCATCTTCCAAACTTATAAACTCATATTCCCCAATTATACTTAGTAATTTGCTTATATCGGGAGATCTTCTTAGATGATCGCCTTCTCTCTCCTCGAGAAATTCGAACTTAGGAACTTTATTAAACTTCTTCATTATTCTTTCTCCCAATTCCTTAATTGAGATTTCATAGTCATTTCCTAAATTATACACAGTATTGGTAACAAGTTTGTCCGAAAAAACTAATCTGGTAGTCATTTCCACATGATCGTTTATATGAATAAAAGATCTTGTATGCCTTCCATTACCAAAAATCTTCAATGGATATTCCCCATTTTCTATTCTATTGAAAAACTCAGGAATTACTTGTCCGTATTTAGTTCCCACCATTTTTGGCCCGTAGACATTAAATATTCTAAGAACGATCCAATCTAGATCTATTTTCTGACAATACAATTTGACATAAAACTCACTCACCATTTTAGCCACCGCATAGCTGTCTCTATCTTGTTCTAACCTAAAATAGGTTAGGTCCTCTTCTTTAGTTGGAACATTAAATGGTTCGCAATAATTTTCTGAAGTTGAAGCAAAGAGGACTAATGGTTTGTAATTAGAAACTGTTTTCTTTGCTGCTACAATGGCTTTCATTAGATACAAAGTACCAAGAGAATTAACTTCTACTACTTTTTCTGGTGTATCATAAAAATACTGTGTTCCATTTATAGCGGCATAATGCAAAATCTGAAACGGCTTATATTTTACAATTAATTCTGCTATTTGTTTAATATCATCATATTCCGTTAAGTCTAGTTTTTCAAAAACAGCATTTCCTTGATCTATAAGGTGTTGAATATTTTCTAATTTTCCTCTAAACAAATTATCAATAATAACTACTTGATAATTATTATTGACATACCATTCGGCCATATGAGATCCAATGAATCCGGCTCCTCCAGTAATCAACACATATTGTTTATTCATCATGTTCTAAAATTTTATAATTACCCAATGTTTTAATATCTAAAGCCTCAATGTTCTTAATTTCTTGTGGTAAAATATTCCAAGAATCAAAAATAGTATATTTAGCCGAGCCAATTACCTTCTCTAGCTTTGATTTATCTATATTTAAGTAACGCTTACTATTATTCATTATAAGTACAGTTTCCGCTTTCTCTACAAGCTCAAAGAAATCTGTAGATACTTCCCCTAGATTCAAGTCTGCCAGCTCTTCATTTTTTGCAGTAAAATCGTGTAAAGCCACTTTAAAACCAGCAAGCACAATTTTTCTTGCAATATTTACCGCCACAGAACCTCTAAGGTCCGAAGTTTCTGGAATTCCTTTAAAGGCAAGGCCCGAAATACCAATTATTGCCTTAGGCGAATAATTACTTTTCACCCAATTTAGCGTACTATCTTCAAGAGATTCGTTATATTTTCTAGAGTTAATAATGAAGTTTTTTCCATTATGATTTGGCATATTTTCAGACAAAATGTAAGGATCTTTTTCCAAACAAGGTCCGCCTACATAGCCTGGTAGCCCAATATTCGACCTTTTATACCCTTTATTAGCGGCTTCTATTGCAGAATATCCGTCTATTCCAAAAGATTGTGCAATTTCATTAAAAGCATTGCCCATTGCAAAATGAACATCTCTATACGTATTGTTAAACAACTTTACCAGTTCTGCCATTTCTAATGAAGGAACCTGAATGATAGAATCTGTAAGTGTTTTAAAAAACAATGAAGCCATTTCGAAAGATTCGCTATTATTTGCTCCTATTACTTGAGGCAGAGAATACAACTCCTCTATTGCTTTACCTTCTATTGTTCGTTCTGGGCAAAAAGCAACTTTTATTTTTGACTCTGGCAATCCCGAAATCTTAGACAAGTAAGGCAATACAATTTTTCTTGTAGTTCCAACACTAATTGTACTTCTTAGAATTACAACTTCTTTACCCGTATAACACGCTGCCAAAGCATCTAAAGAGGACAATAAAAATTGATAATTCACCTTTTTATCGTCCCCAATTAATGGGGTGCCTATAGTTATAATAAATGCATCTAAATCCTGTCCTTTCTCGAAAGTTTTACTTACGAAAAAATTCCTATCGATGCATAATTGCAATAATTCGTCTATAAATGGTTCATAAAAATGAGCCTTTCCACCTTGTATAGATTCTAAGGTAGCTGAATTATTTTCAATACCATAAATCTTAATTCCTCGCAATGCCGATGCTATAGATAATGTAAGCCCTACATAACCCAATCCTATTACTCCTACTTTCATAAATTATTCGTTTATTAATAATGCTATTTGTTCAAATGGTTTTAAACCTGGTTTATTAAAATAATATTCTAAAATATCTTTCTCTGGTGGACACGCTTCACGGAGATTTAAAAAGGCTTCAAGATCTTCTTTTTCGCCACTTTCTATCCTAGCTGTTTCTTTAAAATAATTAGGTATTACATGACCTTGAAACGACCACAAGAATACATTTCCTGTAATATTTAAAGGCAAAGATAATAAGGTGCTATAGTGTCCAATATATTTTGTGCAATTTGGTAATTTGTCCTTTATTATAACTGTTTTTTTACGCTTTGTCAATTCCTTATATAACTTAATGTCTGTACGAGGATGCAATTTAATATATACTTTTACAGATGCATCCAACAAACCAGATAATACCGATATAAAACTGATGAATTCCTTTTTAGCGAGTCTTCCATCTTCTACCAAGGTTTGACAAATATAGCAAACCGCTTCTTCTTTGGTGTTAGATATAATTTCATTAAAACCTTCCAAATCTGGCATACCAACTAAAGAAAACTGTTCTTTTTTAAACCCATAATTTTCTTTGAAATAATCGGCCCAATAATTTGAATAAACAAATGCCCTTTGAGGTAAAATATCAAACTCTCTAAATATACTCTCTGATATTCTTTTATTACCAGCTATATAGATTCGATACAATTCTTTAAACAGGTGGAATGCGCCAATTTCTTTATTGGTATGAGACAATGCGAATATACTTTTAAAGTAATAAAACATCTTCCTGGCTTCCATAAAAAAATAGTTCCATTCCCTCTTCATAAATGGAATAAAAATACCATGTTGTACAACGTATGATTTTATTCCAAAAGAATTGGCCTGATTTACGATATAAAATTCGGGCGGGCGGATGGCAAAGGAAATCAATTTTGCATCTTTATTGTTTTGAAAAACATCTTTTACATTAGTTACATTTCCATACAAATTTATAACTGTAGCGTTCTCTGGTAACCAACTTAAATCTGCAGTGCTCTTTTTATACTTATACATGTACACAAATATAAACGCTGCATTGTTGTCTACTTTTTCGATTGCTAAAGAAACCCATTTTGGGAATCTCATTAAAGAATAATCGATAATTTCAAAAAAGATATATTTATTCATATCAACTAAAATTCAATAATTATTATTCAAATAGGAAGTACGCGACCTGTTAAACTTGAATAAAAATAATAATGCAAAAAACACATAATCGTATCTTTGCGGCAACATGATGGTTGAAAAAAAAGCAATACCCATATAGCCTATAAAAACAGTAAAAAGAACTAAATCCCTATTCTTTCGAAACCACATAAACGCCGATGTAAAAAACATTAAAAAAATAACAATCGCAAAAGCACCTACGAATGAATGAAACTGCAAAAAAGAGTTGTGTAATGTATATTTGGGATCTGGGTTTTTAAGAATTCGATTCAAATTGGACCAAACTTCAAACTGATCACTGCCAATTAAGAACTCCTTTATATTTTGTTTGGTAATGTACCATTCCCAAAATTCGTATCTACCTGTACCTAGGCCTCGTCTTTGAAACCTTTCGAAAGCTGGCACGTCCTTAAAATCAAATAAAATAACAAAAAGTAAGACAATTATAGCGCCTATAATAGATAGGGTTACAAATTTCTTTATGTTTTTTCTAATGTTCGTAAACTGAGACGCTACCAATACCAGAAGAGATACACTTATCCCTATTCTAGAGTAAGAGACAACAGAAATTATAAAAAAACAGTATGTAGAAAGTAACCCAACTTTCTTGTGTTTTAAATATTGTTGAAAAACCTCTAGAAACCAAAAATGACACAGAATGGTAGTATATGTGGTTCTTTTAAAAGTTTCTGTGTTTCCATCCTCTGTAAAGATAAAAACAAACAATAAGAATAAAACAAGGTTAAAATAAAACAAAAATCGACTAGGAAAATTCTTGAAATTTAGAAAAAAGACAAAACCGATTAACAGAGACTGTGGTATGGTAAATAAATATAAAAATGTATAATCTCTATAATGAATAAAATGAATAAAAATTCCTAAACTCAGAAACAAGAAAGTTCCAATAAAATACTTAAAGTAATTTATATTGATTTTTTTGACGAATAAAAAGGATAATAAAAAGACAAACAAAATAGCATGGGAAACAAGACTATATGATTTATCGGACAACATTACTGCGATAATACTATTCTCGACAATTAAAAAAGAAATAACACTAAATAAATTTATCTTTAAAAAACCTTTGTACTCTTTTTCCATGGTATAAATCTAAATCAATTTTTGCTTTATTGTATACCAAATTAAACTAGAAAATATGCCTAAAGAGATAAACATTAATAACAAATAATGGTAATTAATCAGTTGAAAATACATCATTACAATAACGCCAATCAAAAACAACAATGCTGCTACCCCTACAATATAATTTACAATTTTCTCATAACCCATTGCTTGTAAAGGTCTCATTAATAAAATATTTAAATTAAAGCATACTAAGCCTACCATCAGAAGGTAGTAATTGTCTTCCATAAAAACAGAATAATCTGTACCCAACCATATCGAAATAAACCAACCAACAATCCGTTTTGAAGAAACAATTACAATTAAAATTGAAAAAATTAAAAATATTTTTCGCTTTAATAAACGTTTCACTTTTTTTTTAGTTTCACTTTTAATTAAATCATATTCTGAGAATACTTGAAAATAAATTAAAGAAATCGTTCCCGTTAATATGGTTATTCTATTAAACAAATCTTCGAGTGTTACAAAATCCGATACAATAATTGAAGAATAGTTGAATGGATAAATTATTCTAGGTGAAAAAACTATTATGTAGTTAAGCAAAGAGAAAACACCAAATTGCACCGATTCTCTAAAAAAACTATTTTTTAGAGAAATCTTATTTTTTCTTTCTTGTTTAAGACGAATACCGATTTGAGATCTCAACCTCTTTTTAAGAACAAAAAATGCAAGTATATAGGTTAGTATAAGCATAAAACCAACTACTAGCAAACTGGCGTCTAAAACCAAAAAAGTGATATAGGGAAGCAAAACTAATAAGGAGGTAATTATACTCCTGTAAATGCCCAAAAAATGAAAATCTCCTAGTCCTTCGAGACCCGATCTATAGGGTATAATTAAAAAAGTAATGATAAAACATATTAAGCATTGTATAAAAAATAGTAAATCTGCATAATTCTTTATTAGAGAGTACTTTTCAGTTAAAAATAGTGTCACCAAAACAACCAATACAATTGTAAACACAATTGATGAAAGCATTTTAACCCCGTAAAATGCAAATTCAAACTCTTTCCTAAACAATTTTTGTTTGTTTTTCCATAAAGAAGAAATTCTTCGCGTTAAAGTAGGGCCTATTCCAAAGGAAACATAATTTGATAAAAATATTACAGATATACCCAATGTTAGTTTTGCCCAATTCGATTTTCCCAATAATTGAATAGATAATGGGATAAAAACAAGAGAAATAATTATTGGAAACAACTGTAAAACTAAGTTAGAAAAAACTTTAGCCGAAACACTATTTACTTTCATTTATTAAGTTTAACAAATTCTCCACCGCCATAGTTCCTTGTCTCACTACACTCTGATAGGTTCTAGAACCTACATGGGGTGTGATAATTACATTTTCAACTCCCCTAAGTATTTCATCTTCGGCCATGGGCTCTGTTGCCAATACATCTGCCAAATATCCACGAATTTTGCCTGCAATCAAAGCATTTTTAATAGCGTTAGAATCCACGAGTTTTCCTCTAGATGTATTTATAATTATAGGTTGTTTACCCAAACTTTCAAAAAGAACTTTTTCATCAATCATTTTGTCGGTTGACTCTGTATGCGGCACATGCAAACTAATAATATCGGCGGTCTTATAAATATCTACAACATCTTCTTTGAACTGAACCTCTTTATTTTGGTCCAAAAACGCTTGATCTTTATACACATCAAAAGCAATAATATGTAGTCCTAGAGCAGCGGCCTTTTTTGCCAATTCTTTGCCAATTGCCCCCAAACCAATAATGCCCAATGTTTTTCCTGCTACCTCGTTACCGACCCACCTTTTCCAACTACCACTCTGAGTAGAAATGTGTTGTACGTGAATATTTTTTTCAAAAGTAAACAACAAAGCCAACACATGTTCTGCTACTGAAACCTGATTAACCCCTGGGCAATTAGTAACAGGAATACCATACTTTTCTGCGGCCTTCAAATCTATTCTATCCAGCCCAACCCCATATTTCGAAATATACTTGAGCTTGCCCGAAACGCCTTTTTTAATAACCGCTTCAGTATAGTCATCATCTCCACAAATTACTGCATCGTAGTCCGCTATTATTTGCAAGAGCTCTTCCTCCCAAATTGGTCCTCGGAGCGTGTCTATATCAAACCCCTGACTGTACAATAGATCTTGATGCCTTCCTGGTGTATCTTGAAAAGAAGTTGAAGTGAGTAATATTTTCATTTTAAATTAATTTTTTAGTTTGTAATAAATGATCTAATTCCTCAAAGTTGGCAAACCGAAGTCCATTATAGTTTTTAAATAATTCTTCGTTTTCTTCATTGTCTCTTAAAGCAAAATGCAAACCAGAATGCTCTGCAGCCTCCAAATCGGTGGTAGCATCTCCTAAAAAGATAATTTCATTTCTATCTAATCGGTGTTGTTTAATCAAATATTCTGTCCAGTATTTCTTGTTTTTAGGAGAACCATGCAACCCTTTAAAAAAGGAAGCTAATTCTCTCTTCTGTGCAATAATCTCAATTTCTTTAGTTGGTGTTCCTGTGATGATCCAATAGTTAAGTTTGCCGTAGTATTTCTCTAAAAACCACTTTGCACCAGGAACTTCCTTGGAGCAAATTACCTTGTCTAGGACTAAACTAGAGAATTGTTTTGCCAATGCATCTACTTTGTCATTGTTTATTGTTTCTCCCAAAAATTGTTCGTGGTAAATTTTAAATTTCTCATATCGAGAAACCCCACCATGCTGGATATGATGCGCCACGACTTGCCTTGAAATATCTTCACCAAAGGGTGCATACATATCTCTAAATGCCTCGGTTTTTGCAGATACCGATTCTGCTAAAACACCATCAAAATCGAAAAAAATGTGTTTTATTTTCATCTGGTGTAGGTTTTTATCCATTCAACATTCTTTCCTTCTTTCATAACCTTTAATATAGGATACTGTTCAAAACTCTTGTCTGCTTTTAAATTCAACATATTAAATACATTTTCCTTTTTCTTCCCTTTTAATAATACAAAGCATTTCTTTGCATTTAAAATTATCTTATAGGTTAAGGTTAACCTAGTCTTAGTTTCCATAATGTTTTCTACTACCCATTTATCTTCTTCCATAAGTGCCTCGGAAAAAGGAAACAAAGAGGCTGTATGCCCGTCTTCTCCCATACCCAGTATCATTAAATCAAATTCTGGAATCTGGTTTATATTGGGTTGTACGTGTTTTTCTACAAAGCTATTGTAAATTTCCGCTGAGCATGTCCCTCCCTTTTCTTCAAAATACATTTGAAATGAATTGGCTTTTACATGTTGAAACAAAACCTCATTAATATTTTTATAGTTACTATCTCTATGTGAAATAGAAACACATCTTTCGTCTACCAAAAAAAAATTAATCTTAGACCAATCTATGTTTAGCTTGCTCAATTCTTTATAAATAGGAATCGGCGTACTACCGCCAGACAAAGCAATATTTATTTTATCTTTTTCGGCATTTTCTGTTAAATAGTCCTTTATTTTATTGGTGACGAAATTCACAAATTCTTTTTCATCTACCGAAAACAGCTTGTGGTTGCTACAAATCATGGTGAACTGCTCTTATACATTCTAAAATCCCTTGTCCCATATCTATATGTGGATTGGCAATGATTTTTTTACTTACACTGGCCTCAAAAGAATAAGGTGTGAATTTATAATGATTATGATACCCCGATTCATTGCATTTGATATGCACATCACCATTCAATATTTCTTTTATCATTTCAAATAGTTCTTTGCGCTTCATTCTTTCTGTACCTGTTAGAATCATATGATAATTCAAAAACTCATTCGATTCGATAACATCTACAGATAATTTTGCTGCGTCAGCTGCATGTATGTACTCTCGTATTTCATTGCCATCTCCGCTGTGATTGATTTCTTTTGATAGTATGGCCTCTTTTACCAAATTAAAAATATAATTGTTTTCATAAGGCCGTTCGGAATAAACAGATCCATATCTTAATATGACAAAATCAAGACCGTGTTTTTTATGATATTGTTCAATAATTTTTTCCGAAGCCAATTTACTTATACCATAAAAAGATCCTTTATTACTCATAGCATAGGCACTACTAGCATAAACAAATTTTGCGGTATTATTTTTGATGCAATTCTCCAAAACATACATATTCCCTATAACATTTAGTTCAAGGGTTTTAATCGGATTCTTAATTGCATCATCCAAATTTGCAAATCCCGCCAAGTTATAAACCACTTCAAAATTTCCAGTACTAAATACTCGATCTACATTTTCACGATTTGATATATCACAGAATTCGAAAGTAATCTGCTCCAAAAATTCCGAATGATCTGAAATATCGGCTATAGTAACCTTGTAATCTCTTCTTAGTAATTCCTGAACCAAATAATGTCCTAAGAAGCCACAACCTCCAAAAACTAATACATTTTTCATTTCTGTATTTTTTGTTTCATTTTATTCATTTCATCTCTAGCTTTATCTCCTAAGAAAAAGAAATCGAGACTAAACGCTAAAAATGTGTGTCCTTGATCTATTTTTTCCATTGTTTTCGAATGGTCAGAATCTATAACATGAAAACCCAAAGGTTTATTCATTTCTTTTGCCACTTGTTCTACTCTAGAGAGTGCATTTTTCACATCTTCCCGTTCATATTCTCCCGGATATCCCATAGAAGCAGATAGATCGTATGGACCAACTATAATGCCATCTATTCCTTCAACATTTAAAATTTCTTCCAAATTATTTACAGCCTCTATATGCTCGATTTGTGCAATTACAACGGATTCTTCATTTGTCCAATTGATATAAGAAGGGAAGGAGGTGCCATACTTTTGTGCTCTAGATAAACCCACTCCTCTTTTTCCTATAGGTGGATATTTTACAAAGCTCACTGCCTGAATGGCTTCTTCCTTGTTCTTTATCATTGGAACTATGACGCCATCTGCACCAGCATCCATCACTCTCTTTATTATCACCTCTTCGTTCTTACTTACTCGTACCAAAGCCTGCATTTGATTCCCTTGAATATGTCCTATTAGGTTCATTACAGTTTCAATATCAACTGCGGAATGTTCTGTATCTATGGTAAGCCATTCAAATCCGGCTGTTCCCAAAATTTCAACTACCGCTTGATGGGGAATGGTCAACCAAGAGCCTAATGTTAATTGGTTGTTTCTAAGTTTGTTTTTTAGGTTGCTATGGCTGTGTGAAAAATTTTTCATTGACTTTTATTACAATTTTCTTTATTATTTCTTCCTTCTGATTTATACATATTTGCGGGTTGTGAATGTCTTGTTGAAAAAACACACTCATAAATCCTTTTTCCAAAATTAACTTAGAATGCGCTTCTCCAATAATTTCATAGAATTCACAATCTTCTTTTTCTTCATAAGGTCTTATGCTCTTTACCGCATTTTCATCATATACATCTATTTGTTCTTTTCCTTTTAAAACAATTTGAATATCTACTTCTTTCTGGTGGTTTTCTACAATGTCTGCAATGCGCTTCGTTTTATAAGATAAAACTTTAAAATAGTAGTCTTCATTTTTGTAATAAATGCCATCCAAAGTCTCTTCAGAAAGAGTAGTTAATTTTTCAAATATTTCTTTAAATATTGGGTGTTTAAAATAATAATTCCAGTATTCTATCTTATCAAAAATCATTCTCTGAGGAGTTTATATAATGTTTCAGCAATAACAAAATCCTGAGGTTCATCAATGTCTACAGCTTCAATTTTATCTATTTCACACATCATTGCTTTTTTTCCTATTCGTTTTTGATCATTGTTTTGAAAGGAAGATTTTGTGAAAATAAAGAAATTGGAATTTTCCTCATATAAAGGAGGTAAATCTTGCGTTCGCAAAAGTACTGTGGGATCGTGATTAAATGGCTCTCCTTCTGAATTATACAACCTAGTTTGAATTTTGGTTACTGAAAAAATAGAATCATAAGCTCCTTCTTCGGCTAAACTTAACATTTTCTCAATTGCTCCATCCAAAGTCGCTGTTTTTAACAATGGATTGGTGCTATGTGTTTGAATATAAATATCCCCTTCCGAAAGGTTTAAATCATATTCAATTACCTTGTTCATGGACACAAAATCTCCTTGAATCTCTGCTGGTCGTTCGTGAATTATAACTTTATTTTTGTCGAAATTCTTGGCAATATCCTCTTTAATACTACTACTATCTGTGTTTACAATCACACAGTCGATATACTTAGAATCCAGTAATGTATTCATTACCTTGTGATACAGTGGTGTGCCAGCAAAATCTTTGAGATTCTTATTTGGAACTCTTTCCGAGTTCCCTTTCATTGGTAAAAGCGCTATTATTTTATTCATTTTTATTCTTTAATATCCCCAATCTTCAACCCCTGTCGTTTTTCCAATACCTCTACAAATTGTGAGGCTTGCATCAGGGAATCAAAAGTTCCGGTATCCAACCAGGCGATACCGCTATCCATTACGGATACTTGCAGTTTCCCCTTGGCCAAATAGGCATTGTTGACGTCTGTTATTTCTAATTCTCCCCTTTTGGAAGGCTTGATATTTTTTGCTATTTCTATGACCTCATTGTCATAAAAATAAATCCCTGGCACCGCATAATTGGATTTGGGTGTCGCGGGCTTTTCTTCTATAGAAATGGCTTTGCCTTGGCTGTCAAATTCCACTACACCGTAGCGCTCCGGATCCTGCACATGATAGCCGTATACGATACCCCCATCGGGATCGGTATTTGCCGCCAATTGTTTTGCTAGTCCATTGCCATAAAATATATTGTCGCCCAATATCAGGGCTACTTTATCTTCTCCTATAAATTCTTCCCCAATAATAAAAGCTTCTGCCAAGCCGTTTGGAGCTTCTTGTATAGCGTAACTAAAACGACAACCAAAATCGCTCCCATTTCCAAGCAATTTTTCAAATAGCGGTTGATCGTGTGGGGTAGTAATGAGGAGTATTTCGGTAATACCAGCAGATTTTAGCGTAGCTAACGGATAGTAAATCATCGGCTTGTTGTATACAGGCAATAGCTGTTTGCTCACCGCAATGGTAATCGGGTGTAAACGTGTGCCACTTCCTCCTGCTAATACAATTCCTTTCAAATTTATACGATTATTCGGTTATATGGTTATTTTGGAACATTATCAAATCTTCAAATTGATAAATTGATATCTTGTTACATTGGTATATGGTTATCTTTCTTATCATCAAGACAAACTTTTAATTAAACTGCTTAACATTTTCTTTCTATAAAAAATCTTAGCCATTGCTTCATCTACATGAGATAAATACTTCAAGCGAATTCCTATTTCTATTTGTGTCTCTAGCTCTGATAAGGAATCCAGCGAGATATCTAAAAATCTACAAAATTCTTTAGCGCCTTTTCTCGCCGCACCTTCTGCAATATTAGAGGGAACAGAGACTACTGCTCTTCTAATCTGCGAAGTTAAACCATATTGTTCTTCTAAAGGCATCTTATTCATTAATTCATAAATCAAAATCACCAAATCCATAGATTCTTTCCAAACCTTTAAATCTTTATGCGATTTCATCTTATTCCCTATCTAACCTCATCACCATATCACCGTGTCACCAATGGGCGTATGTTTTATGTGTCATATATTCGTTTCGGTGGCACGAAAAGGCGTATTGCTATACGCCCCTACATTGCGGCCTTATTCGTAAATACCGTATTACAACTACGGTTATCGTTTTTTGAAAAATCTAATCCCATATCACCATAATTAAGTCAAATATTGCTTTTTATAATAATTTTTATACGCTCCAGATACCACATTTTCCAACCAAGCAGCATTCGCCAAATACCAGTCTATGGTCTTCGATAAACCTTCTTCAAAAGTCACCCTAGGTTCCCACCCTAGTTCTTTTTTTATTTTGTTGGCGTCTATCGCATATCTTCTGTCGTGCCCTGGGCGGTCTTTTACAAAGCATATGAGCGCTTCTGCGCTTCCTTTTGGCCTTTGGAGCTTCTCTTCCATCAATTGGCACAATACACGCACCAAATCGATGTTTTTCCACTCATTAAAACCACCTATATTATAGGTTTCTCCCAATTTGCCTTGGTGAAACACGGTATCTATTGCTTCCACATGATCCAATACATAGAGCCAATCTCTTGTATACTGTCCATCACCATATAGAGGCAATTCTTCATTTTCTTTAATATTGTTTATAAACAGTGGGATCAACTTCTCCGGAAACTGATTTGGGCCATAATTGTTGGAACAATTGGAAATCACCACTGGCAAATCATAGGTTTGGGCATAGGCCCTTACAAAATGATCCGAAGCTGCTTTGGAAGCAGCATAAGGCGAATTGGGGTCATAGGCTGTTTTTTCTGTAAACAAACCCGTTTTTCCTAAAGAACCATATACCTCATCTGTACTAATATGATAAAACAAGTTGTTTTGGGTATTTCTCCAATACTTTGTTGCGGTTTGCAGCAGGTTTGCCGTGCCCATTACATTGGTGCGCACAAAAGCCATCGGATCGCTAATTGAGCGGTCTACATGGGACTCTGCTGCCAAATGAATGACACTATCTATATCAAATTCCTTAAATATGGCTTCCAAAAATGCAACATCCGTTATATCTCCTTTTCGAAACAGATAATTGGATTGGGATGCAACATCCGAAAGATTGTCTAGATTTCCGGCATAGGTAAGTGCATCGAGATTCACTATTCGATAATTGGGATAGCGCCTTACAAACAAGCGCACCAGATGAGATCCTATAAATCCCGCTCCACCAGTTATCAATATGTTTCTCTCTATATTAGGCACGTACTTCCTCTGATTTCTTATCCAAATACAAGCTGATGAGTATCACAAAATACAAGCCAAACAAAAACAAAGGCAATTTGAGGATCATGCCATTGTACAAGCTCTTTTCGTTTCGCTGGGTTTTCCCTATATTGATGATGCGAATCGGATGGGTATTGTTTAACAACTGCATATGTATACTCTCATTGTCTTTTATCAATCCATTGCGCATATTCATAAGCTCGGTCACATTCAGACTATTCTCCTTGTTGTACAACATGGTGTTGGCCCCAAGCGTTTGCTTTTCCAAAAGAGATTTGGAGTAATTTTTTATCAGGCTGTCTATTTGCACAATTTGATATTCGTTTTTTCCAATTCGTTCGTTGAGGTTAATATTTTTTTGTTTCAATATTTTATTGTAGTACTCACTCGAATTGATATAATCCAACAGCTTTGGAATATTTGGCACAAAAAGTGCTTGATTCTCAAAATAAAAGCTAATCCGATGCATCACTGGGCTAAAATTGCGCACCTCATTTTCGATAGCACGTCGTACAAAGCTTTCCTCTTTATACTCTTTAAGAATATTGAGCAGTTCTTCGTCTGGTCCTTTGTTTGTATCTCCATTCAAAGGGGTAATCTCAACTTTAAAATCCTTTAGCGAAGACATAGAAATCCCTATAGACTTAAAAAAAGCACTGTCTTTGGTTTCTACTTTACTCTGTATTTCTTGCACCACATCGTACAGATAATCTTTGGCGTCTAAGCTAGGAGAGACAATCACCTCATTTTTGAGTTTGGTTTCCGAGAGTTTGCCTAGAAAATAACCGCCGATAACACCTGCCAATCCCAAAACCAGCAAAATGATTATGTTTTTTTTAATCAATAATAAAAACTTCAAAAAAACGAGAAAGATTTTATTAAAAAAATCTCCAATGATTTTAAATAATTGACCCAAGTCTAATTCGTCCGAATTGGGGTTTGGTTTTTGCTCACTCATGTTTTTTGTACGTTAAATATTTGTTTTAAAATTCGATCGGTAATCAAATAAGTTGGTTTTACACCTGTTATTCCCAATCCACCGGAGGCCAAAGTGCTTCCAGTTTCCAAAGGATTGTCCGAAGCATAGTATGCGTAACTTACTTTTACATCTTCGCGTATACTCTTTCTTATTTTGGAGGCGGATTGTACTGCTTTTTGGTAGTGGGCGCCTTCCATTTCTAGCCCAATTACATTCCAGGTAGATTCGTAGAAAAACCGAAGAATGTCTTTGTTTTGCAAAGAGGTGCCCAGTACCGATATCATAGCGCCTTCAAACACCTGCAATCCTTCTCCTTCAAAATCTTTGGCACATAGTTCGTTTTTAAACGGATAGTTATCGGCTGTGCCCTCATATATGTGCGCAGAAGGGATCATCAAATCTCCTTTTCCGCCTTCTAATATTCCTGCTTTCCCCATAATATTGACCGACACCACATCTAAGTAGGTCTTCTCTTGGTCTTCTTTATATGGTTTCAAAAACTCATCTATGGTTTCATAAGCCTGTTCTCCAAAAGCATAATCCATCACAAAGAGTACTGGCATATCTTCCTCTTTTTGCTTGGCATCTATGGCAAATTGGGTTTTGGGCCAGTCAACTTTGGCGGTATCAAAAATTTGCACATTGATATTGGTCCCCGAATGATCTGGTATATAAATCATTCCTTCTTTCAGGGCCACTTTTTCTACTTTGTTTCGCATCGTTTTATTGCCAGGAGCAGAGAGCTGTTCGTACAACTCGTAAAGGTTGTTTGCTTTCTTGCTTTCTGTTGGCAATGCCTTAGAAGCGTATAGGGTATTCATCACCGAGTGCATATTGGCACTGATGATATGTATGGGGCGTTGGAGCAATTGGTTTTCTTGCAGCACTTTTTTGATGTCATTGGCCCATATTTCGCCATGTATATGGTGTCCGAGACGCTCTCTCAACAAGGGACTAAAGGATATGGCCCTCTTTTTGCCAGTTACCACCTCGTTTATGGCCAATTTGCCCAACCAATATACAATCTTGATAAATTTATCCGGATTCTTATCGGTTGCAAACTTTTGATGTGTTTCGTAGATTTCATCAAAACTTCTACCCAATATATTGGCAACATACACCAAGGTAGTTTCCCGCTCTTTTACCGATATCTTAGTTTTGGAAATGGCTTCTTCTATTTTCTCCCACGGACGGATTACTTTCTTGCTGTGCGGTATCAACACCTTGGAGCGAATTTTTTCGGATTCCACATACAAAAAGGTCAAATGCGTGAGTATATCATAAATTTCCGATCGTCCTCTGGTAATTTCGATATTCATTTGCTCCTGATCTATGCGGTAGCAATTGCGACGTCTTTTTTCTGGTATGATAGGTTCAAAATGTGCCTTATCGTATCCTTCTTCCGAGGTAAGGTTGATATACACACATTCTTCTATGCCTTCTGGCAATCGTTCCAATACATAGGTAAGTCCATTGAGTTCGGTCTTTTCTTCGGCTATAGAACCATATATTTCTGGGCGCAATTCTAGCAATGCCTCTCTGAGGGTTTCTCCCGAAACACCCATAGGCTTATAAAAACCCCTATTGAACAAATGACGCATCGTGATATACATACGTTCGATAGCGGCTGTAGAAATTTGTGCTCTTGTTCTTCCTTTAGTCATGATCTTCATTGTAGCAAAAGTAATCTATAATTTATTTTTTACCATTATTTTTTTTGTAAGCAAAGGCCTTCTGCCAGCTTTCGGTCATTGGACAACCTTTGCACCTTGTTTTGCCCTCCCAATTTTCCAATTTGTTTCATATAAGCATGAAACCCTTTTTCTTTTATTCTGGTCACCTTTAATTTCTGTAAGATTTTACCATCTATTAAGTCTTTATAATAAATGTTTTGCGCTTGCATTTCCATATCCAAAACATCGATAAAGTTCTCCATATTTTGGGGTTCTTCCTTAAATTCCACCAACCATTCGTGATATGGCAAGCCGGTTTCTGGTTGAATTTGCGGAGCCACTGTAAACTCGTTTACCACAGCACCGCTAGTATTTATGGCTTTTTGCATTGCCTGTTCTACTTCCTTGGCAATAACATGTTCTCCAAAGGCCGAAATAAAATGCTTGATACGCCCACTTACAATGACTCTATGGGGCTTTAAAGAAGTAAACTGTACTGTATCTCCCACATTGTAGGCCCACAGTCCAGCATTGGTGCTTACCAACATCACATAGTTCACATCGCATACTACCTCGCCAATAGTATATCGTTTGGGGTTCGCTTCAAAAAATTCATCTGCTCTCACAAATTCATAGAAAATTCCAGAATTGAGCAACAACAACATTCCTTTTTGATCTTGTTTATCCTGAAAAGCGAAGAATCCTTCACTAGCCGGAAAGAGTTCTATACTGTCTACCCTGCGCCCGATCAGTTGTTCAAATTTTGCCCGATAGGGTTCATAGTTCACCCCGCCATAGACAAAAAGTTTGAAGTTTGGAAACAATTTGCCAACAGGTTTGCCTGTGGTTGCGACCAATTTTTCGAAATACATCTGTACCCAAGAAGGAATACCACTTATGAGTCGCATGTCTTCCTTGCTGGTTTCATCCACTATGGCATTCACTTTGGTTTCCCAGTCTTCTATACAGTTGGTTTCCCAACTTGGCATGCGATTGCGCTGCAAATATTTGGGTACATAGTGGGCAGAGATCCCAGAAAGGCGCCCCAAGGCAATACCATTTTTGTCTTGCAAAACGGGGCTTCCCTGTAAAAAAATCATTTTTCCATCTACAAAGTCGGTATTTCCTGTTTCGGCTATATAGCACAATAGGGCATTGCGAGCTGCTTCTATATGGAAGGGTATGGAATCTTTGCTGATGGGAATGTATTTTGCCCCAGAAGTCGTACCAGAGGTTTTGGCAAAATACAGTGGTTTGCCTGGCCAGAGTACATCTGTTTTTCCTTCCACAACCGCATCCACATAAGTGCGCAACTCCTCATAGCCTCTTATAGGAACTCTCTCGGCAAAATCTTTTGCTGTACGTATTTGATCAAAACCATGATCTTTACCAAACTTCGTATGCTGGGCATCTCGTATTAGTTGTAAAAAAACCTTTTCTTGTGTAGCCTCTGGTTGGGCCATCCAACGCTGCATTTTTCTTCTTACAGCAAATGCAAATTGTTTTGCAAAAAATGCTTTTAACGACATATAAATTTATTCGAAATCAATATAATTCATTGGGTTTACAGGATAGCCATTACTCCATAATTCAAAGTGTAAATGTGGGCCGGTAGTGAACTCTCCTGTATTTCCAACCGAAGCAATCACTTCCCCTGCTTTCACTAGGTCTCCCTGTTCTTTCATCAGCGTACCATTGTGCTTATACACCGACAATAATCCTTGCTGATGTTCTAGTAAGATGACATAGCCCGTTTCCACAGTCCATTCTGCAAAGATAACCGTGCCATCTGCCACCGACTTTACTGGGGTGCCAAAGGGCGCGACTACATCTACCGCAAAATGTTTTTTTTGTATATCGTAAACATCGGACAAAGTACCTTCTAGGGGAGCAAATAATGAAGCCGTTATATTGTTGGTTTTGTCTTCAAACAAATTGTATTTATCCTCCATAGCTACAGTAGCTCGCAGCTGTAAATCTTCTTCTATTGGATCGAGGTTGATATCCTTTAGGGTGCGTTGTTGGTTTTTGAATACGCTATCGGAAGGAATATCTTGTACTTCCACTTTTCCTCTGAGCATATTAGAAATACTCTCGGCATAAAGATCGTTTTTCTTCAGAGCCAATTCCAGAGAGTCTGCCATATCGGTGAGGTCTATAGCTTGCTGTTTTAGTTTGGTAGAGGCGTATCCTGGTATATATTCTCTCAAAGGAGTAAAGGCAATGATTAAGGTGGTTACCCCTATCAGCAATATGGCAAATACCGTACCTGCCACAAACACATTCAATCTACTAAGCTTAAAAGAAACCTTCTCTTCATAAGTGCCCTCATTCAATACCACCAAACGGTACTTATGCAATAATTTCTTCCTAATTTTTTTAGATTTTTTTTCTTTTTTCATATTGAAATACAAATATAAAGATTAAAAGATGAAATATTTCTAAGATTAGGGATTCTTTATATTATTATATCTGTTAGCTCTTAATGTTATAAGTATTTGGAGTGATAAGTGTAAAATTGGAAGTATTAGCGAATAGGGAATAGTTTTTCAAATTATCTAATTTTCAAACTTGCAATTTCATTGCTATCCATTCATCGATCATGCATTGCAAGTGAGATTGCCATCGAAAGGATATATCCTTTATCTCCATAACGATTTCCTTTCGTTGATTTGTTGGCTGTTAGCAAAAAAATCATTTAAAATTAATAATTCAAAACTTATAATTTATCCAATATCTCAATACTAAATATTTATTCGTAAATTTGCGATTCAAACAAAGAATTATGATCGCAAATAGTATATTTTTAGGATTGGTAGGCCCTTGGCAAGTAGTAGTTATCGTGGTACTTATTTTATTGCTATTTGGAGGGAAGAAAATACCAGAATTGATGCGTGGTCTCGGAAGCGGAATAAAAGAATTCAAAGATGCTTCCAAAGAAGATAATGATCCATCCATCGAAGATAAAAAGCAATAGGTCTATATTTCTTCGTTATTCGAAAATAATTTCTTACACTTGTATTGTTAAGGGAGAGTCACTTCAACTTTTACATATAGTATTATCAACTTCACAACATAAATTGTTCTAAATACTGGGGCTAGGCTATCTTTGTTGCGCTTCATTTAGAGCAGTTGAATTTTATATTTCATAGACCGACAAATCGAAATTATGATGAAAATTAATTTATTGAAGTATGGTAATATTGCTATTTTTTTGGGATGTTTTCTTTTTTCATCTTTAATTATGGCACAACAACCGACTTTTAAAGATAAGGCTGATAAGAAGCTTTATCAACGTGTTTTGGAAGAGGCCAATCTTATGTACAAACGATTGAAGTATGTAGATGCTGCCAAAAAGTATGAAGAAGCAGTATCACTTTCTACTGCAAACGACCCAAAAGTAATTGGAAAGCTAGCGGACTGCTACTACTACAATTCCGAAATGAAAGAAGCACACAAATGGTATGAGAAAATGTATGTAGAGCACAAAGACAATATGTCTTCTGCTTATTTATTTAAATACATGCACGCTCTAAAAGGAAACAATCGCTATTCGAAAGCCAAAAAAATTGACGCGGAATATTTGGAAAAAATAGATGAGGAGCGCGCCCAGAAAATGGAGAAGAAAAACAACGAGGCTCTAGATTCGCTGATTGCAGCCAGAAACAACCTCATCCGCATTATCAATATCAAAACCAATACCGGCTTGTCCGAATTTGGACCAATGTACTACGGCGATAAGATAGTTTATAGCGCCAATGACAAATATGGTAAAAAAATATATAGCTGGGATGGTAACCCTTTTCTCGATCTGTATGTAGCAGACATCAAAGACAAGAAAAACGGCCATTTGGGAGAGCCAAAAAAATTCTCCGATAAGGTAAACACCGAATATCACGAAGCAGATGTAACCTTTACCAACGATGGTAAAACCATGTACTTTACACGAAACAATCACAAAAAGAAAGAGCGTAGAGGTAAAGACGGTATCAATCACCTAATGATACTAAAAACTACTCTAAAAGATGGCGCTTGGAGCAAGCCAGAGATCCTCCCCTTTGTTACCGACGAATACTCTTATGGCCATCCTGTACTCAGCAAAGACAATTCCAAAATGTATTTTGTATCCAATATGCCAGGGAGTATAGGACAGACCGATATTTTTGTGGTGGACATCTTGGCTAATGGTAGTTTTTCTGCACCAAAAAACCTCGGTGACAAAATCAATACAACCAAAAAAGAAATGTTTCCTTATGTAGTTGGAGACAAACTCTACTTTGCCTCTGATGGCCATATTGGTCTTGGTGGATTGGATCTTTTTGAGTCTACCCTAAGTACAGATGGTTATAGCGAACCTGTGAATTTGCAGCGTCCGATTAACAGTAATATGGACGATTTTGCAATGATCATCAAGCCAAAAGAAAACAATGGGTATTTCTCTTCAAACAGAATAGGTGGTCGTGGAAATGACGATATCTACTTCTTTAGAAACAAAACCCAAGAAGAATTGGATGCCGAAAACCAAACGGTGGTAGTAATCGATACCATACCAGAATCTTTTGCTGAGAGGGAAACGGTGAAAAATAAAGATAGCCTAGAGGTAATCAACCTCAACCGCATCTTATTCCCATTCGACAAAGCCACGATAACCGCGCAGGCTAAAACGGAATTGACAAAGGTTCTCGCATTTATGCAATCCTACCCAGATGCGATAATCGAAATTCGATCGCATACCGACTCCCGAGGTCCTGTTGACTACAACCAAAAGCTTTCACAACGAAGAGCGGATAGTACCAAAAAATACTTGATTTCCAATGGTCTAGATGTTACACGCATCAAAGGAGCTGTGGGATACGGAGAATCTGACTTACTCAACAAATGTAGCGATGGTGTACGATGTACTCGAGAGGAACACCATATAAACCGTCGTTCGGAATTTGTAGTGATCAAAAAGTTCAAAGAATAGTGTTCTTACACCCAATATAAAAAGAAGCTGTCTGTAAAAAGACAGCTTTTTTTGTTCCTATCATTTTGTAACACAAACAGCTATTTCCTAAAGCCTGAAGAGATTTCTTAGAATGTAATGTTTGTTGGATCATTCTTAAAAAGGAGCGCCAATAGAAGGTAGCGTTCCCTATGGGAAATAGGCTAATCTACCATAGATAATTGTATGCGTTTTCTATCCAAATCTACCTCTACTACTTTTACCGATACGTGCTGGTGCAACTGTACTACGGCATTTACATCGCTCACATATGTATTAGCAAGCTTGGAAATATGTACCAAACCACTTTCCTTGATGCCGATATCTACAAAGCAACCAAAGTTGGTGATATTATTTACGATACCGGGCACACGCATACCGGCTTTTACATCGCTGATATTTTGCAAACGTGGATCGAAAGAAAAGACCTTGGCTTTCTCCCTAGGGTCTAAGCCAGGTTTTTCTAATTCGGCAACGATATCTTCCAGCGTCGGTATACCCACCTCTTCTGTACAATATTTTTTTATGTCAATTTTCTGAATAGCCTCTTTATTGCCAATCAAAGATGTCAGCGGGGTTTTTACATCTTTTGCCATTTTGGCCACCAACTTATATCGCTCTGGATGCACTGCCGAATCGTCTAAGGGGTTTTCGCCCTGTCTTACGCGTATAAATCCAGCTGCCTGCTCATAGGCTTTTTTGCCCAATCGGGGCACGTCCAACAATTCTTTGCGACTTCGAATGCCTTTGTTTTCGGATCGGTATTTCACGATGTTTTCGGCCAAAGCTGGGCCGATACCCGCTACATAAGATAGCAAACTAGCACTGGCTGTATTGATGTTCACACCCACAGTATTCACACAACTCATCACCGTTGCGTCTAACTGCTTCTTCAATTGCCCTTGGTCCACATCGTGTTGATACTGTCCCACACCTATGCTTTTGGGGTCAATTTTTACCAATTCCGCCAATGGATCGGCCAATCGCCTACCAATAGAAACGGCACCCCGGACGGTAACATCGTAATTGGGAAATTCCTTGCGCGCTATAGTGCTGGCAGAATATACCGATGCACCCGCTTCATTTACCACAAACACCTGTAAATCTCTATCAAAACCAATTCGCTTGATAAAGGCTTCGGTTTCTCTAGAAGCAGTACCATTTCCAATGGCTATCGCTTCTATTTTATAAGCGCTTACCAAGCTTCTAACCTTCTTCATGGCCTCGGTCATTTTGTTTTGAGGCGGATGTGGATAGATGTTTTCGTTGTGTTTTAAATCGCCTTTTTCGTCTAAACAAACCAATTTACAACCACTTCTAAACCCCGGATCCAAAGCCAAAATTCGTTTCTCTCCCAAAGGTGCACCCAACAAGAGTTGGCGCAAATTATTGGCAAAAACCTGTATGGCAGTGCTATCTGCTTGCTCTTTGGCCTCTTTGAGCACATCGTTGGATATAGATGGTGCCAATAGCCGCTTATAAGCATCTTTGATCGCATCAAATAGTTGGTCGGCAGTATCTTGATTGTCGTTTTTAATTACCGTATCATCTATAATATCCAAGGCATCGTCTTCTTCTACAGCTACCTTAAAACGAATATAACCCTCGGCCTCCGCTCGTAGAATAGCCAACAACCTATGGGATGGGCAAGGCCGCAAAGGCTCGCTCCAATCAAAATACTGCAAATACTTCTTTGCTGCATCCTCATTTTTTTTGTCTTTAACCACCGTAGTGCTTATAGCAGCCTTTCTGCTATATAATTTTCGCAGTCTGGTACGTATATATTGGTTTTCGTTTATCCATTCGGCGATGATATCCCTTGCCCCAGCCAAAGCGGCTTCTACATCCACCACGGCATCATTCAAATAAGCCTCAGCTATATGTTCCAAATCCTTGGCTTGCTGAGACATGATGATTTTTGCCAAAGGCTCCAAACCATTTTCTTTGGCCTTGGTCGCACGGGTTTTTCTCTTTTTCTTGAATGGCAAGTACAGATCTTCCAAACTTACCATATCCGCACAGTTGTCGATTTTCTTTTCCAATTCGGGCGTTAGCGCTTCTTGTTCGGCTATTGCCTTTTTGATGCTCTCTTTTCGCTTCTGCAAATCCTCATACGTCTGCTTCAATTGCTGTATGGCCAAAATCTCCGTTTCGTCCAATCCGCCCGTCATTTCTTTT
The DNA here is from genome assembly GCA_025800395.1 of Flavobacteriaceae bacterium. Lineage (GTDB taxonomy): Bacteria > Bacteroidota > Bacteroidia > Flavobacteriales > Flavobacteriaceae > JAOXRU01. The sequence continues at coordinate 6,024 of JAOXRU010000183.1, read as the reverse complement.
CGATAACGAGAAATAAAAGGTACGGTAGCATCTTCATTTAAAAGCTTTACCGTATTGGCAACAGATTTTTCTGGTAATTGCAGTTGTTTCTGTATGAATGCGATCATAGTATATTCTTTTTTGGACTAGCAAAAATATCATTTTCAATAAGAAAATTCTATTCCAATTAAAAAACACTTTAAAAAACTGTTACCCCTATTTTAAGTATATTTATTTATGTGACTTTTATGTAACGGAAATAAAGAGGATTATCCAACCTATTCTTTTTGTGTGTTTTATGTGATTGTTAAGAAAGAAGGAAAAATTAGAGCCATAATAAGCGATTTGCGATCTTAGTCTTCTAAAAAAGAATGGTTTGAATTCAAAGTAAACATTTTAAAAATATTGGAGAATATACCCGATTTATCCAATACCATTTGTATTGAAGAGCAAGCTTTTGGCTATCTGGGGGCGGTATGGAAGAAATGACAAATACAAGCCTTCACAACAGTTTTGGAATTAAAGAAAAAAAACAAATAGTACATCCAAAAAATTTGCGAAATATGTTCCCTACTGGGCCTAATTCCTCTTTATCGTAGATCCTTCTGGGTTAGAAAAAAAACTGTAATTTCAGGCCTAAATTATCACATCATGCAAAAAACTATGCTAAGTCTGCTTTGTATAAGTCTATTTATGGCTTGTAATACTCCACCTAAAGTCTTAAACCAACAGGAAAAAGAAACCATTAAAAACAATCTTAACACCCTAATGGTAGCTTGGCACCAAGCTGCAAGCGATGCTAATGCCGAGGTGTTTTTTGGTACTATGGATAGTATTTCTATTTATATAGGTACAGATGCTACAGAAAACTGGTCGAAAGAAGCCTTTGTGGGGTTTGCCAAGCCGTATTTCGACCGCGGAAAAGCTTGGGATTTCAAAACCCTAGAACGAAATATTTATACCAACGATACAGGCGATATTGCTTGGTTTGACGAGCTACTCCAAACTTGGATGGGAACCTGCAGGGGCTCTGGAGTTTTACAAAAAAAAGAAGAAGGATGGAAAATCAAACACTATGTGCTATCGGTAGAAGTTCCCAACGACAACATACAAGAAGTCATCGCAGCCAACAAAAAGAATGACAGCATTTTTATGACCAATTTCAAAAACAAAATGAAATAAAAACGTTCTTATCATAGAACAAAAAAAATACACTTTCACCTATCCTAACCAAAACATGATGAAAAACTTTATCTCGATAGCGATAGTCACCATAACATTTTTGACAACTTCTAGCCTACAAGCGCAAAACATCGATGCCTCGGATATCGATCGGTTTATCAAAACTTTTGTTCCCCTTACCAAAGATTTGAATGCCCTGGGAAAACGATTGGAAAAAGAAGTAGACGGCAACAACATCCCATTGAATGCGAAGAAAGAAGCAGAAAAAACCATCAAAAAATACGGTTGGGACAACAATTATGCAAAAAAAGTTGGGCTTATAAGCAGTCTGATCGGGCTTATTGCTTATGAAAAAGAAATGAAGAAAGCCGACAAGGCCACCAAAGAAATGATGTTGCCTGCATTAAATGCACAAATCAATCATTACAAATCCAACTACGGCCAAGCTGCTATAGATTTGGTGCGCAGCCATTTCGATACATTGCGAGTCGTAGCCGAAAAAGCTACCCAGGGGCAATAGCCCAATGTAGTAGAAGCACACTTTTTAAGGTTTAGCTACTGCATTGCCTTTGTTTACAGAGAAGCAAGTGGCACTTTTTTATCCATACTTAGCAAAGGATACTGCGCTTCTCTTTTGACATTATGCCAACAAATGCAACAGAAAAACAGTGGGTATAAGGTAAATAACGATAGTTCTTGCCCCATCGTAATCTTTTGCGACACGTTGTCCAAATAACAACATCAGCAAACAAATCGCTGCTATTATAGTGGCGTATAGTGCAAAATCTTTGCTGCCAATGGTTTGCAACGTATACAATCCTATAATGGCCAAAAAACCAACTATGAGTTCCAAAACCAAAATAATGGCTACCGACATAGGCACCATATTAGCAATAAAGGTTTTGTTAAAATGTTCTTTGAGCCAACCGACATTCCCACCCCAATCGGTAATCTTGTCCCAACCACTCTGCAAAAAAGTGATAGCTACAAACAACAACAATATACTTTCGGTAATAAACGACATTATGGGAGGATTTTTAATTATTGGGGTCTAAAATACAAAAATTGTATCCGATTCATCATTCCACTATACTCCCCCAATTGGAATGATGAAAAACATCACCACTCTAAAAAAAGAAAGATTTTTCTTACCTTTAGGTAAAATATAGGATCATGCAAAAAAAGTATCTCCTTTTCTTTGTGGCCTTACTTTTGGTATATGTAGGCTTGCTTATCGCCCGACAACAACAATTGCAGCACACCATAGACAATCCTGAATACCAGGCGTATATTTCACAATACCGACAACATATCGATAGTCAATTACAAAAATTTCTCCAAGAAAAAGAAACTAGTGAACAGTTCCGCCTATCTCCTGCTGCTAATAGCGAAGGCACATCAGGAAATTTTGAAGGGCCACAGGTACATTTAGAAGCCATTAAGTTTCACGACCAATTATTTGATTCGGAAAACGCACAACTCAAACATTTCGATGGCCTTTCCGCCCATTTCGATCCAGACCATCCTTGCTACGGATTACCAGATGTGCAAATACGCATACAGGATGTTCGCCTACAAAAACCAAAACAATCTGTATTGGGGAATTTTTTGAGCAGCAAAACCAGCAAACAGCCCCACAAACTGTACAAAAAGCGAATTCCCTTAGATAGTTTGGGAAAAAAATGGCAATATTTAGTCATGCAGTTGTGGCTCACCGAATTTCATGTCACCGTAGACATCTCCCCAGATAAAGATTGTATACAGACTCCTGGCAAAACGGAGAAATTACAGACCACTTATCCTGGTTATTGGTATGGCAGTAGCCAAAAACACATTCCCTTAGGGTCTTTGCGCAAAGAATATCAAGATATGCGCTATGGCGATTTGTCTTTTATATTGAAGGTCGTTCCCGATCATTCTCCCATCTATTATCAGAGCGCCATGGGACAAAACACCAAGGCCGATTTTGCCATAGGAGCCATCTATTGCGAACAAGCGAAAATAGGACACGAGCCACAAGTACAACGTATTTCCTCCAATATACAAAAAGGCCAACCCATCTATTTGCGCCACCAAAACACTTACCAAAAACTCAATCAGCCCAATGGTATCTCTCCACAGCTAGACCAAGCAGCAGCGCAACTTTTACAAAAAAAACAATTGCAAGAACAATTTATATGGAACAAGCCTTATTACTTCAAACTTTTTTTCAACAATTTGGGCACTTGGCGATCGGGCATATTCGACATCAATCAGTTTCACGATCAGGTCACCTACAAGTTTCTCATGCCGGTTTTTGTGGTGGGAAGTTGGGACATCATAGCACCTCAAAATATATTGCCCGATTGGGAACCACCTCAGGCCTATATACGCAAATTTACCCTTTCTAGCCTGCTTCCCTTCGGAAATATGGGATGGAGTGGCAAACTGATCAGCATCCTTTTTTTGGTCGTGATATTGGTGATGGCCATGGCTGTGTTTTTTCCTAATGTGTTTGGCCTATTCGGTAGATGGATTGGTGCCTAAATACCTTTTGCCATGGCATCATCAAAAACAAGTCTTCCTTTTGGCTAACCACTTTTTGCTTATACCGCTTTGCTATGCAACAATCGGGTAAGACTCAAAGACAAATCTGTAAGTATCACTTTGGCATTTCCATTGCGTTCTATATGATAAATAGCATCTTCCAAAGACTTGGTGATCTCCAAAATATTGGCTTCATGTACAAAAGCGGCAAATTTTTCCAACTGAAAATTGTCGTACTGCATTTTCATAAATACCAAATCCTTTACCCCATAGTTCCACAACATGGCTTGCCTAAATAATTGGATGCAAAACTGCAAAAAGTGTTTTTGGGTTTCTCTACCTGTTTTTGCAATCTCGTCACTCCAGCCCAGCAGATCGTTTACTACAGCTTTGTTTCCCTTGGCGCGAAAGGCAGCCCGCACCCAATACACAAACCATCGCTCAAAGGTAAGGTCTTCCGAGTCTTCATTCATCAAATCCAATGCCTTATTGATATTGCCATTGCTTCTATGGGAAATATTGGTAGCCAAACTCTCCGCTATATTAAATCGATTGATCAATTCGTTTTTGATCTGTGTCTGCGTAAATGCCGGAAAATGGATCGCCTGACAGCGCGATCTGATAGTCGGCAGTATTTGATTTTCGTCTTCTGCCAACAACAATATTAGGGTATTGTCCTGAGGTTCTTCAATAAGTTTGAGCAATTTGTTGGAAGCCTCCGGATTGAGTCGCTCCGCCATCCATATCAGCATGATTTTATAACCGCTTTCAAACGATTTTAGCTTTAACTTAGCCAATATTTCTTTGGCTTCGTCTACTCCAATACGACCTTGTTTTTTTTCGATACCAATCTTGCGATACCAATCAAATAGGTTTCCGTGTATTTGTTCATTCAAAAAAGCACGCCATTCTTCCAAAAAATCATTGCTCAAAGGATTTTTCTTTACCCTATCATTGGTGTTTACTGGAAAAACAAAATGCAAATCGGGATGATTGAAGTGTGTAATCTTTAGGCGACATGCCTCTTTTTGCCCCAAATCTTCTTTGCGCTCACAGAGTACATAAGCAGCATAGGCAATAGCCATCGGCAATACCCCCGAGCCCTCTGGGCCTACAAACAATTGTGCATGTGGTATACGCCCCATTTTGGCAGTATGCTTCAAATGTTGTTTCAAATGTTGGTGTCCTAGTATTTCGTCAAAAAACATAGGGGTAAAGATAAAACAACTTTGGCGTATAGCAGTAACTGTCTCCAAATTTTGGAAAAGTTAAAAAAACATATCGAACAAAAACAAAATCCTACATTTGGTTGATAAAATTCAACATTATTTGTAGGTGGTCAATAGAAAATTATGTAAATTGCTCTAAACTAAACATTAAACTTAAGAAAACCGATTACCCCATGATCAGTTTAACGTCCAATAATTTGGTCTTTGAATTGGCAAGAGTTCTTGTGTCTTACCATTCATTTGCCGAAAAAAACCTTAAAGAAGTCTCTAGCAATTTGTCGCTAAACCAAGCGGTCATTTTACTAAAACTTATCGAAAATCCCGATATTTCTATACACCATCTAGGCACCTATCTCTTCAAAGATGCCCAAGCAACCAGAAGAATATTAAATCTTTTGGTTCTAGAAAAATACCTGATCTACGAAAAGCAGGTTTTTTCGGACACATCTAAATATGTACCAACACCAAGGGCTCTCCAAATCATAAAAGAAATTCGTCCAGTATTGGAACACAACCACTTTTTAGCCTTAAGGGGACTAACCCCAAAACAGTTAGAAGTCCTCAATGCTACCATGTCTACCATACTAAAAAACATTCACAACAACCAGCCCTTAACAAACTATTGAAAAGTACAAAAACAAACGGATTTGGATGCAAATTATCACAGGAAATCCAAAAGTAGTCAAATTGAAATGCAGTTAGAAAAGGCAACACTTTCCCGATAGAAAACTATTTTAAAACAATTCATCACCAAAACAAATCTTTTATTCTTTTATTGCTTCCATCTTAAAAAGGTTGTATTATTTTTGCTTGCATAAAACTATTCTTTATGGCAACGATAAACGATTTTGATTTTAACAATAAGAAAGCACTCATACGCGTAGACTTTAATGTGCCCCTAAACGAGAACTTTGAAGTAACAGATACCACTAGAATACAAGCAGCTAAGCCAAGCATTTTAAAAGTGTTGGAAGATGGTGGAAGTGCCGTACTCATGAGTCATTTAGGGCGCCCAAAAGGAGAAGTAAAACCAGAATTGTCTTTAAAACATATTGTAGATACCGCTTCGGAAGTGCTTGGTGTACAAGTAAAGTTTGTAGAAAACTGT
>JAOXRU010000182.1 GCA_025800395.1 Flavobacteriaceae bacterium | reverse complement strand
GTTTCACTGTTTTTCTTTTTGCCTTTATGTCCTGAAGTTCCATACCAAAAACCAAAATAAACAATAAACACTGAATTGTTTAAGTCTTTGTATCGACACTATGTTTTTCTTCTCCAAACACAGCTAAAGGGCTACATGCACATGCAGTACTTTTGAAAGTATCCGGAACCTCTTCCATGTCGGAGGGGGAAATTTTGCGATTGGCAAATATCTGCCATGAATGGCAATGATGAAGAAGTCTTTTCGGCCATGGCTTAGGGTCACTGCTTTTTGGGTTAGTGCCATGCCATAGGCTGAAAACATCACTGGTGATTGCGCTTGGAAAACAGTTGGAAAAATGAGCTAGAGGTGTTTTACTGATATTCAAATTTCAACATCTTTTCCGATATGTGGATATTAGATACACAAATCTTAATCACATATTTTTATATATGATGATTGATTTACATGTTATATTTGTATACAACACCATTTAGATGCACAAAAAAAAATAATACCTGCACCTTTGGACCGGGCATGTCAAACACCATCCTTGTCACCAGTTGATGCTGTCACGGCCAGGCGGGCCTGCGAAGCGCCAAAAATGTCACGGGGACCTGGAAAGCGCGTTGGCTCACGAGATGCTATATGATGTTTCTCGTGGAGAAGCTGGGAAAACACTTGGAACCCCTGCCCCATTTGAATTTTTGAATCAAGTATGGTATGGGGGTAGGTACACCTTTTGTTTTTTTTTCAAAACAAAGTTATAAGCCTGTTTCAAATGGGGAAGCATGTTTTTCTGTTTTTTTGAATTTTTTTTGGAAATGATAAAGTTCCAAGAGATGTTGTATAAACCAACCTTATTTCCAACTTCTACCAGTAAGGAACTACATGTCAGTGCACTTCAAAGGTATGCAAAAGCTGCGTGTGCAGATGGCTTAGACCTTGCTACGCTAAAAGATTTGTCATCTTTGGCAACAGGGGGGAAGCACATGGGCAATGTGGAAAGAGACCTGCATAGAATGATTCCATACCTCTACGGGTCAGCTTTCCCACTGCATAGTCTATGGTTGGAGGTGTACAATCCGGATAGTGCTGCACTTGAAGAGAGAGAAGTACCAGTGCTGTTGGCCAGCGATGTACTTAGTGTTCTGTGGAAAAAACAATCTCCCAAATTATGGGACCTCATAGAGTGGCGGACGCGCACTTAGAATATTGACCCTTGAAAAAATTCCCAGTGCAAAAATGCTAGGTTCTACCCAAATGTTCGCACTTAGAATATTCCAGAGGCCAGGGAGCTGGGTTCTACCTAAATGTTCGCACTTAGAATATTCCGGTGCCCCGGGATTGATCTTTTTGTCTATGGATCTATCTATCTAGATATATCTTTCTATCTATTTGTCGATCCATCTAGAAATACTACTAGAAATAATATTTGAAATACTATTAGAAATAGTACTAGAAATACTACTAAAAATACTACTAGAAATACTTTTTCCACAATTTGTATCGCAATTCGGTATTTCCACAGTTTTTCGCAATTTTAGATCTCCCTTTCGCAAATAGTAAGGTAGTTTCGTAGACGGACGGACAAAGAGACAGACAAACAAAAAAGACAACACATGTATTGATAACATGTCCTTATGTAATCTTTGCAAATTATTTGCACTTAGAATATTCCTGAAGACAACGCGTTGACAAAGAAGCTTTGTGAGTGGAGGACTACTAGAAAAACTAAAAGAAATAGTACCAGAAATAATATTTGAAATACTAAAAGAAATAGTACTAGAAACACTACTAGAAATACTACTAGAAATACTATTTCCACAATTTGTATCGCAATTAGGTATTTCCACAGTTTTTGGCAATTATATAGAGATCTCCCTTTCGCAAATAGTGAGGTAGTTTCGTAATTAGGTACCATTCTTGGAAAAGAAGCAACATGAAAAAAAAGAAATACAGCGAGACAGGCAGACGGACGGACAAAGAGACAGAAAAACAAAAAAGACAACACATGTATTGATAACATTTCCTTATGTAATCTTTGCAAATTATTTGCACTTAGAATATTCCTGAAGACAACGCGTTGACAAAGAAGATTTGTGAGTGGAGGACTACTAGAAAAACTAGAAGAAATACTACTAGAAATAATATTTGAAATACTATTAGAAATAGTACTAGAAATACTACTAAAAATACTACTAGAAATTATACTATTTCCACAATTTGTATCCCAATTAGGTATTTCCACAGTTTTTCGCAATTAGAGATCTCCTT
>JAOXRU010000177.1 GCA_025800395.1 Flavobacteriaceae bacterium | reverse complement strand
AAATACGATCTACGGTATGGAGAGAAATACCAGAATGTCCCTGACTCAAAGATTGTAGTTTGAGAATGAGCATGAGTTTTGCGGTTTCGGTAGCAATAGGATCGCCTACCCCCACGCTATGGCTTTGTAAAATATTCGACTGTAAAGTTTTAGTGTCTTCTTCAGATATCGTAGTAGTACAAAGCGATCCAAATCCTGTATTGATGCCATATACCGTTTTTTTCTCTGCTACGATTTGGTCTACGATGGCTTTATTGTTGGCTATTTTTTCTCGTATTTCTGCATCTATAATACCTTTGGTGGTACCCCTAGCAATTTCTAGCGCAATTTTTACGCTAAGATGGTCTTTTCCGTAATGAAAACTTGGTTTTTGCATCTAGTAATCTTTGTTTACAAAATTATATTCTATTTTTGATACCTATAAATACTTATTTAACACACAAATAATGCCTATAAAGCATCAATTAAGCTATAAACAGTTGCGCTATTTTATAGCAGTAGCCAATCATTTGAATTTTCGGAAGGCTGCAAACGCTTTGTTTATTACACAGCCAGGATTAAGTCGTCAGATACAAAAAATGGAGAAAGAGTTAGGTGTAAAGTTGTTTGATCGCACCAGTAGGGTAGTGCAATTAACGGCAGCAGGAAAATATTTGCAACAAGAGGCACAACAATTGTTTTTACATATGGAGCAGTTGGAGACTAATTTACGTTTGATGGGTTCTGGTAAGAGAGGAGAGTGTCGAATAGGATTTGTAGGTTCCGCCATGCAGGAGGTAATTCCCAAATTTTTGTTGGCAATAGATGCACATTTTCCCGAGGTACGAGTTAGTTT
>JAOXRU010000170.1 GCA_025800395.1 Flavobacteriaceae bacterium | reverse complement strand
AAAAAAAGGTTTTCAATAAATTAATGAGCCCGATTTTCTTTTTAGTTTGTCATCAAATTTAAAATTATAAATTGGATATGAATAATGTTTAGATGTTTTTTCAATAGCCGTACTGGTTATAAGTGCTAATACACTATCTTGATTTGGAAAAGCTCCTCTGATTTTTAAAGTTCTCCTACAGCTTTTATTAAAACGCTCTATCCAGTTGGTTGTGTATATCATACGCCTTATATGTATAGAATAATCTAGGTATGTAAAGTATGGCTGTGCCTCTAATTTGTAAATATAATTTCTTAGTGATTTATACTTATGATTCCATTTATCTGCGAGTTGTAAAAGTGCCTCATATGCTTGAGTAAAATTATAATTAACTCTATCAGGTGCAAGAACAGCTTTAATATCCGCTGCGAGTTCTTGTTTATCTTCTGGTCTTACATAACTCATTAGATGTCTCATTAGATGAACCGTACATTTTTGATGTGGTGTGTTAGGAAAATTTTTTGTAATCGAATTTTCAAGACCTTTAATACCATCAGAAACAATTAAACCAATACTTTCAACTCCACGATCCTGCAAGTCTGAAAGAACAATATCCCAAGATGTTGCAGATTCTGTTGGGAAATTGACAACACCTATGATTTCACGAGTATAATCTTCTCTAAGGCCTAAAATGATGTAAAAACATTCGTTTTGATAGCTTTGTGAGCGTTTTACCTTAACAAATAAACCATCTATATAAATGGCTAAATAGTGTGTATCCAAGGTTCTATTACGCCAAGATGCCATTTGCTCATAAAAGCTTTGGCTAATATTACTGATACTGCTTTTACTATAATGTTTTCCATAAATGGTATCCATTACATCTGAGATGTCTCTAGTGGTAAGTCCCTTGCTATATAATTGAAATGACACTTCTTTTAGATAACTCTCCTGTTCTCTAAACAAAGCTAGAATTACTGGAGTAAATTCACTTAAACGATCTCTTGGGATTTTTAACTCTATTTGATGACCATAACCAAAAACACTACCGTTTCGGTAGCCATTGCCTTTATTAGCCTCACTGTGTTGTAGATAATCGCTCCTCTCGCTGAGCATCAGACTATTTAAAAATAGCTCTAAAACTTCATTAAGACCGTTTTCTTTGTTTAAAAATTTTTGTAATACTGACTGAAGTTTGTAATTTTGTTAATTCCATTGGTTTTCAACTTTTTAATTTGCTATGTTAATAATTATAGCTTGTTAATTTGTTGGAAACCTTTTTTTTTTAACTAGACACACAAATTTGGACGGGTATCGTAAGCACGCGCTAAACAAACCCAAAAACTTAACTCTATTTACGGATTTCCTCAAGGATTTCTTCCACTCTTACTGTACTTTGAAGCATTGAACTAAATGGACACAAAATGACAAATTATTACGTAAACAAGATTCCTTCTGACAACCAAGATCATGAAGTGCATAAAGAAGAATGCCCATGGCTACCCGAAAAATTCAAACTGACCTTAGTAGGAAGATTTAGCAATTGTAAAGAAGCCGTAGAAGCGGCTAAAAACCATTTCAAAAAAGCCAATGGTTGTTGTTTTTGCAACAACAAATGCTTCCAAACCAAGCACTAATCCCACAGTATCTGAAGACATATTCGCTGTGATTCCCTCACACTCAAATTGGACCATCCTGGACGATAACACACCAACACCAAATACAAAGGGGTTTCTATTTCATGCATATGTTTTATAGATGGATTGGGATTATCCAAAACCTGAAAACTGTTTATATTTTTGGTACACAAAATCGAAGTACTTTGTCGTGCGATATCAAAATTATGGTCTTTAGCCCCCCTATAGTACCACATATTAGCTTTATCATTACTCAAGAACAAAGCCTTTGATTTAGCCGCTTTTGAAACCTCCACAGGATTCTCTACAAAATGACTAGGACCACTGATCTGCTTTCCTTTTGCATATGTAGCAAACACCTCCTTATCCTGAGTAGCCAAAGCATATACTGCCATGTCTTTGGAAAAAGAAAAAGCCAGTTGAAATGTATCTTTTTTCAAGCGTATCTTTCCATTTCTCACAAATTGTTCGCTTCCTGCTTGCAATATTTTATACGCAAAGGTACTATTGGATGACTTTAACGAATCTAATTTACCTCTGTAATAACTATAGTCCCCCTCTACCCATGGGCTTTCCACTATTTTATTCTCATAACTACTTTTTATATCTTTCAAAATACGATACACTATCTCCATATTTCCTTCGGCATACCTCCTAGGCCAAAAGGATATGATAAATCTGGCAAACCAATCTTGATCTACATAATTGTTGAAATGTAAATTATCAATCATTCCCTGCATAGGTGCATCGGTAAAATCTTCATCGGCAGATGTACCTCCGGCTATAGACATATAGCCCCCATAATACAAATCTGGACTTTCGAATCGTTTCACCAATCGCCTCATAAACACTTCTTTGTTTTCTCTATCCTGCAAATATTCGTAACTATGCACCAGATTGTCCACAAAAAGGGCATAAAAATTTTGATAATGCGCTTTAGAGATATGCTGCTGAAAGCGAGGTTTCATCAAAAAATAGAAGTACTTTAAATACAAGGGAGCCCTAAGTTTTTTGTTTATTGGAGTACGCATCAAATCCGCAGTAAATCCAATATCTTCCAATCGCAATTGCTCCAATTGGTATTGGGAATACCAGCTAAGAATAAAACGACCTCCACCACGCTTTGTTGGAAAAAAATCGTAATTCCCAGTGCGCAATCGCTCAAAGAATACCGCAAAATCCTTAGCATCCAAAGGATACTGATGGCCATGCCTAAAAAGCATCGAAGCCCGATCTTTCTTTTCGGACTCTAAGGTGTTGACCTCCAACTGCAAAAGATGCATCTCTTGCTGAACTGTTTCAAACTCCTCTTTGGAAATCCCATCTATATCCTCATGATCATTTACAAATACTTCCGTTTTAAAACTCGACAAGTACACTATAAAACCTATAATGACCAGATTTAGCAACACCAAAATGCTTATTACTTTTTTTGCATCCATCTCTCTATCCCATTTCAATTAAACTAAGGCTCTTCATGAAGTGTGATTTCTTCCAAATACGAAATTGCTCCTTCCAAAGCCTTTTTGTCGTTTCTCAATTTCACAATACGTGATTTGTTGGATCGGTAAGTAGCCAACCGCTCCTTCTTCTCCTGGCGATTGTAGATATTTTGTGCTTCTATGTCTGTAATATCCTTCGCTTTATAGGCATAGAGAATGATAAGAATTAGTGCCAAAACAAACATGAGCCCAAATAGAACAACTATTCTTTTCATTTGTTTTTCCATCTTTACAAAAGTAAGGAATATACTACCAAAAACATTGTTTTTTCTAATATTATTTTAGATAAAATGCAACAACTTGGGGTAGAATACAGCAACTCCTGCCCTTCCCAAAAGGGCAAAATAACTTGGAAATTGTTCTCTTTTCCAATACAAAGCTATACCGATATAACCCGTATCGGACAAAAAAACAGAAAAAAGCTTTCTTGTCTCTAGTTGTAAAACCAGCTTTTTACCAATTCCTGTTCTATAGGTGCAATCTCCTTGTGCACAAAATCATTTTTTGCAAAATCATAGGTGTAATCCCCTGCCCATTGTTCGATATTATTGGCCAATAATACCAAGGAATCACATATATATTGTAGTTCCTCATCGCTTGTTGTAGGATGTAAAGACATTCGCACCCAGCCTGGCTTATCGGTACTGCAGCCTTCTGCTATTTGATCTTTTATATGATGAGATGTTTCTTGATCTACATTCAATAGAAAATGACCATAAGTACCAGCACAGGAGCAACCACCTCTGGTTTGAATTCCAAAATGATCGTTTAGCAATTTCACCACGAGATTAAAGTGATGTTTTTCAAAATAAAAGGAAAATATGCTAAGTCTATCTTTGTGATTTGGAGCTAAAATTTTTACGCCATCCAAGGATTCTAAAACTGCAAAAACTTTCTGATTTATGGTATCTTCTCGCTCTTTTATTTTTTTTGTATTCAATTTATCTTTGAGTTGAATACACAATGCAATTTTTATCGTTTGCAAAAAACTAGGGGTTCCTCCATCTTCCCTTGTTTCTACATCATCAATATAATCATGCTCCCCCCATGGATTGGTATAAGTAACTGTTCCTCCACCAGGATTGTCTGGAATGGTATTTTTGTAGAGTTTTTTGTTAAAAACTAATACACCCGAACTGCCAGGTCCTCCCAAAAACTTATGTGGTGAAAAAAATATGGCATCCAAATACTGCATTTCATTTTTCGGATGCATATCTATATCGATATATGGTGCAGAACATGCAAAATCTACAAAACACAATCCCTTATGCGCATGCACAATCCCAGCTATTTCATGATAATTGGTCTTGATACCTGTTACATTAGAAGTTGCTGTTATCGAAGCAATTTTCAGAGGTTTATGTGCATATTTTTGTAGTAGTCTTTCAAAACTTTTGGTACAAATCAATCCTTTTTCATCACAGGGGATCACTTCCACTTCTGCTATGGTTTCTATCCAAGAGGTTTGGTTAGAATGGTGTTCCATATGGCTAACAAAAACTATAGGTCTTTTGTCTTCAGGAATTACTGTGTGCTCTTTTAAATTCTCATTTATCTTTAGCCCTAGTATTCTCTGAAATTTGTTCACCACACCTGTCATACCCGATCCTGCAGTGATTAGCACGTCATCTTCAGAGGCATTTACATGGCGCTTTATAATATTCCGCGCTTCGTGATACGCCAACGTCATGGCCGCACCTGTTGTAGAGGTTTCGGTATGGGTATTGGCTACAAATGGGCCAAACTCATGCAACAATTTTTCCTCTATTGGACGATACAATCTACCACTTGCAGTCCAATCTGCATAAACCACCTTTTTCTCTCCAAAAGGGGTATGAAAATGCTGGTCTATTCCAACTATATTGTTTCTAAAACTCTCAAAATATTTATCTAGGTTATCCATACGTATTCGTTCTATATTGCAAATGTAATCAATTAAAAAAAGTCGCCCTTATCGTTTTTTTTGTTTATCAGAATATGTCCGAAAGATTAAAACTTCCTAGTTATCTCGTTTCTTTTTGCTATCTTTTAATTTTTAAATGATTTTATCATATGAAAAATCTTTTTCAAGAAACAGATTATTTTGCGATTAGAACTAGAATAGAACAATTGCAGGCTGGTAACCCTAGGCATTGGGGAAAAATGAATGTTGCCCAAATGTTGGCACATGTCAACGAAGCATTAGAAACTGCCATGGGAAAAAATCATCCGAAACGTATGTTTATGGGACGCATTTTTGGTTCTATTTTTAAAAAGAAATTTTTGTCTAGGGATAAAATGCCAAAAAACTTGAGCACAGATGCTTCTTATGTCTTTCCTGATACGGTAGACTTTGAATCACAGAAAGAAATAGTACTAAAAAATTTAGATGAGTTCTATCAAAATGGACCAAAGCTTTGTACCAATCATCCACACATCTTCTTTGGTAAACTCACCCCAATGGAATGGGGCAAATTGCATTATATACATTTTAATCACCATCTTTCTCAGTTTGGAGCATAAAAAAATCTTCTAGTTCTTTTAAGGGCATTTCAAAATAGAAATGGTATTACTTCTTATTCGAAATCTATGGATAAAATTAATTCCAATTGCCATGATGCATGTGTTTTTCATGCACAACTTTCAAAAATCAAATCCAAAAAAAGAAAATCTCATAGGTGAAATCTACATTATCCCAATAAATATTTCTTAGAGCAACAAGGTGTCTCCATCTCCGCTTCCACTTGTGTATTTTTTTTATATTTTTAGAAATAATGCAATAATTTAAGAGGTTTTTCGTTTATTACCATATAAAAGAAGCTGTTAGGTTTCAAAATTTAGCGAAAATTATCTACATATGAATGTTTCCCAAGCCCAAATTCATCGCATCGAGGATCTTGCTTCTATGATTTTTGATTTTGTACCAGATATCTTTTTTTTGTTTGTGTCTCCTACCTACCCCGATACACAAAAAAGCCTAGATCTAATCCACAATCAGTTCCCACATACCTTGAGCATTGGGTGCTCTACAGCAGGAGAAATTATAGGGAATCAAGTCTGTGATGATTCTATGGTAATCACCGCAGTAAAATTTAACAAAACCCAAATAAAGCTGGCTCAAATCAACTTGGATGAAATGCATGGTGATAGTCTAACCGCAGGCGAGAAAGCAATCGCCGAATTGCAAGACAAACAACTTCGACATGTATTTGTCTTGAGCGATGGCCTAAAGGTAAATGGTGCTGAGCTAGTCAAAGGCCTACAAAAAGATGTTTCAGACGGTATTAGTATAACTGGTGGCCTAGCAGCAGATGGTGCAGACTTCAACAAAACCTTTGTTATTCAAAATGGTCGTATTCTAGAAAATCATATTGTAGCTTTGGGGTTTTATGGCGAAGACCTCAAAATAGGTTTTGGCTCCAAAGGTGGTTGGGACAGCTTTGGTATCGAAAGACTGGTTACCAAATCCGAAAATAATGTCTTATACGAATTGGATGGACAACCGGCCCTAAAATTGTACCAATCCTTCTTGGGAGATCAAGCAAAAGATCTGCCTAGTTCTGGTTTGTTATTTCCTCTGAGTATGAGAGACGATGATAACAAAAAACCTGTAGTTCGTACCATACTCTCTATAGATGAAGAAAAGCAAAGCCTTACCTTTGCTGGAAATATTCCTCAAGGTTCCTACGTTCGACTGATGAAAGCCAATGTAGATCGTATTATCACAGGAGCCGAACAATCTGCTCTTGTAAGCACCAATAGCCTCAAAGAACCACAACAATTAGCCTTTTTGATTAGTTGTGTCGGAAGACGCTTGGTAATGAAACAATTGGTAGAGGAAGAAGTAGAAGCCGTAAATGATGTATTGGGAAATCAAATCATCACCACCGGATTCTATTCCTACGGAGAAATTGCGCCTTTCGATAAATTCTCGCCTTGCTCCTTACACAATCAAACCATGACTATTACCACTTTTTCTGAATAGTTTTTATGCATAGATTATTAAAAAGACAGCTCAAAAAATCCAATCTGACTTCAGAAGTCATCGATGCCATTGGTCCACTTTTGGAGCAAGTCGATGCTGCATATAATTCCTTTGATAACGATATTGAACATGTCGAAACTATATTAGAAAAAAGCTCGCAAGAACTTTTTCAAGTAAACCTACAGCTCAAAAACAATGTAGAAACTATCAGTTCTCAGCTCAACAAGGTGGTGAGCAACATTCAAGAAATTATCTTTGAAATAGATCTTGATGGTAATTGGTCTTACCTCAACCCCGCTTGGGAAAAACTCACTGGGTATAAAGTGGAAGACTCCCTCGGCAAGCCATTCTATAATTTTCTAAAAGAAGTAGACGGTAAATCACCCAAATCGCTCTATCATTTGGAGTATACAGAAGACCACACTGTACAACGCATTTTTAAAATTGTAAACAACGACAACACCATCAAATGGTTCGACTGCGCTATCAAAATCATTCACAACCAATTGGGAGAGACAGAAGGGTTTATTGGAACCATCGTAGATGTAACTTCTCTCAAAAGTGCAGAAGAAAAACTATTGGCAGCAAACCGCAATGCAAACAAGGCAAACAAAGCAAAAAACGAATTTCTTTCTACCATGTCTCACGAAATTCGCACCCCTCTCAATGCGGTTATCGGATTTAGCAACTTGCTCTTACTTGATGACCCTAAACCCGAACAGGTTGAAAATATAAATGCGCTGAAATATTCTTCAGAACACCTCCTTGCACTGGTAAACGATATCCTCGACTTTAGCAAAATTGATGCTGGTTCTCTCGAGCTAGAGCATACCGACTTTTGCCTAGATCATATCATCAACGGCATCCAATCGATCTTCCAAAACAAAGCCAAAGAAAAAAATATTTTGTTCTTCGTAGAGCGAAATGGCAATATTCCCCGAATTTGTAAAGGAGATAGTACCCGCTTGTCACAAATCATCACCAACTTAGTAAACAATGCCATCAAATTCACCGAAAAAGGAAAAGTAAGCTTACAAATCAATCATCTCCGTGAAACAGACAAAAGCATTGCATTGGAATTCAAAGTCATCGATACAGGTATTGGAATACCAGAAAATCAAATTAAAAAAATATTCGAATCCTTTGCCCAAGCAAATTCTGACACCACCAGAAAATACGGTGGAACCGGCCTAGGATTGGCCATTTGCAAAAGATTGCTCGAATTGATGGAAACCGAACTACAAGTAGAGAGTATCGTCAATCACGGCTCCATTTTCAGCTTCAAACTGCAATTAGAAAAAAGTGATAATATCAATATCGAAAACCAAATATATACCAACGATGTAGCTTCGCTAAAACTACTAAAAGGCAAAAAGGTACTGGTTGCAGAAGACAACAAAATGAATATCATTGTGATTCGAAAATTTCTCGAACGTTGGGAAATGAACTTCGATATTGCTATCAATGGGAAAATTGCACTCGAAAAAGCTTGTAAAACCAATTATGACATTATCCTAATGGATCTTCAAATGCCGATAATGAATGGCTTCGACGCAACGGTTGCAATAAGACAATCCAATTGCTATAACAACCAAGACAAACCAATTTATGCCCTCTCGGCCTCCGCTTGGATAGACATCAAAAACGAACTAGAACAGTTTGGACTAGACGGGCTTATTAGCAAACCGTTCAACCCCTCCGAACTCTACCTTATCCTTACCAAAATCCTTGCAGAAGGTGATATTTTTAATGCTTCCTAAGCCATATTTAATTCATCTATAGCTTTGGTGCGCTAAACGATGACTTCTTTATCTTTATCGATAAAATGTATTAAATCCCAACAAAAAACTTAAGTTTGTTATAGAAAAAACAGGTTTTTCTACTCTGAGAACAACTATAATATCTCTGAAATATATGGTTTCAGATATTGCAAAAAAACGTCTGCATTTATTTTGGACGTTTTTTTGTTTTTTTATCGCTTCAATGTGATATTGGTTTGATAGACGCCACGGCCTCCTTGATCTTCAAAGTGTATCGCCACCCAATAATCCGAAGATGGCATTGGATTCCCATTGAAGGTACCATCCCATTTCGAATCTAAAGGACTCAATACTTTTAAAAGTTTTCCGTATCGATCTGTAATGACAACAGTGTACTGGCAAGCGTCCAAAACTTCCAATTCCCAATAGTCGTTTATCCCATCAAAATTTGGACTAAAAAATCGAGGAATCCTAAAGCATAATGACGCCAATTTTACACAATTCAAAACGATATTGTTTGTACTCGCATTGCAAGAATTTGCTGTATCGGATACCACCAAATTTTCGTATTGTCCGCTCCCTAGTCCCTCCAATCTGATTTCACCTGCAGGATTCGAGGATAAATCCAATGCATTATTGTTCCCATCAAAACTATAGGATACGGTATAATTTTGTAAAGGCCCTAATCCTTTTATTAAAATAGTTCCATCCTTAGTATCACAATCACTAGGGTGCTGTTTCTGCAAACTTATTTCCATTGGAGGCTGGTCTATTTGAACCATTACTTCTTGGGTTTCACAATTAGATCCTTGAATACGCAAAAGAATTCGATCATAAATTCCCGCTTTTAAATCGTTTATTTGGAAGTCCCCATTTACCGTGCTCGAATATGAGGCTGTTTCCAAATTTTCTCCTACGCGATAAGAAACATCGTAAGTGGTATTGGGAATCAAATCAGAAAAATGAAGGATACCATCCGCAAACCCACAAGAGCTAACATCTGTTTTGGTGATTTGCATTTCTAAGGGAAGACTTATCAATTGCAAATCGTCTAGATTATAGATACAATTGCTTCTCAAATCACGTATTTCGATTGCAGCATACTCCCCTGCACCCAAATTTTCCCACTCCAACTTACCCAAACTATCGGACTGCAAATCTGTACTTCCAGCCAGATTGTCTACACGATATAGGATGCGATAAGGGGTATTTGCTCTCAAACCATCGATAACAATACGCGCATCATTATTCTCACAAAAAGTTGGATGTTCTATAATCTGTACACTAGGAATTCTTTCTCCCAACTCCAATATCCAAACCGCTCCTTTTTCCAATCCATTTTCGCTATCTTTATAGGCGCCAACCGCTATAGAAGTATTCCCCCCTCCTCGTTCTAAAACACTTACTGCACCACCAAAAAAATCGCCCTGGTTTAGATCCCCACCAAAACAAAGACTTGCAGAAGTGTACATATACGATTCGGAAACCGTGCCATCGGATTCTAATTCTACTATAAAAAATGCCCCCGTTTGTAAGTTCTTGTTCGGATTTAATTGACGCAACGCCCCTATAACCAATTCTATTTTTCCATCCGAATCTATATCCAAAACACCATCTATAGATTCTCCAAAAAGAGCATCTACGGAAAGTTTCCTATCCATATTTCCAAAAGAATTCGATATTTTTTGATGCCGTTTTACCGTTCCATTTCTATTTAAAAAAAGTACATATACACTACCCGAATTCTCCAACATATCGTCGTCTCTATACGCTCCTACTGCCAGATCAACAATACCATCCCCATCCAAATCGCCTATATTACAAACCGAGCCCCCAAAATAATCTTCAAATTCTAAAACGGCACCAAAATTCCCAGAGGTTTCACTTATTTTTTGAAAACGATTTACACTCAAATCATTATTCATAAACAGTATCCAAACCGCTCCCCTTCTACTTCCTCCATCTGCATCACGACGCGAACCAACTGCCAAATCGGTAATTCCATCCCCATCCAAATCCCCTATATTAGCGATATCAGTACCAAATATGGCATCCCCATTTATATAACCAGAAAATCCACCTTGTGTAGCACTTATTTTACTGTAGGCAACTACATTTCCCGTCATATCTAAACTCAGTATCCAAAATGCTCCTTTCCAATAACCTCCATCCCCATCATAATCGGCTCCAACAGCCAACTCTATATTTCCATCCTTATTGAGGTCTCCCAAAAAAGAAACTGCACCGCCAAATCGATCCTCCAAATCCAATACCCCAGAAAAACCACCACTAGTATTACTAATTTTTGTATACCTATTCACACGATGATTGGCTTCCATAAATAAAATCCAAACAGCTCCTTTGTTGGTCCCTCCATCATCATCGGTATAGGCTCCTACTGCCAAATCCACATAACCATTACCATCCAAATCCCCTATTGCATCTATAGCGATACCAAAATTATCGGCTATATCCAAACTTCCTAAAAAGCCACCATTTGTCTCATTTATTTTTTGGTAATCGAATACCTGGTATTCCTGACCATATCCAAAATGAAAAAAGAGCAATAAAATCGACGATAAATATCTAATCTGCATAAAAATCATTTTACGCCATAAATATTCAAATAAAAATTGATTTAACATACTATACAAAAGATTATTTTCTGCACAATAAGTCGCTTATACTTAGTTGTTATAATCGAACCAGCACTATTATTATAATCTATTGAATCTTATAACTACATAAAAAAGGCTACCTACGATATCGTAAGTAGCCTTTTTTGATACCTATCCCAATGCGAATAGGGAATCATCCTATGTGGCTTATTTGGCCATGGCGCTTTGGAATCTCATAAAGTAGGTATTCATCCTAAGATTAACTCTCTTGCACATATTCGCTATTCCAAACGGCATTTTCTGGTCCGTCCCCTTTGTGACCATCTAACTGAATCACAAAACTTTTGGCGGGAAAATACGGGGTAATATGGATATCCAACAACACTCTATCTTTTTGGTTTCTATCTTGTTCTATACGCACTACTTTAAAGCGTTCTATGAGTTTGGTAGGACCTTGAATACCATCTAAGAATTTCACAATCTGGCTACGCAAATCCGATTCGGTACGGGTCGTCCAGTTCTCGAAAGCACGTCTGTTGAGAAAATCAAACAACACTTTGGTAATATGATCAAATACACGTACTACAGAATAGGTTTGTAGTCCCAAATTATCTCCATTAAACAAGGTTTTAGCAGAAAAAGCCATCACCTTGCTATACTCATTTACCATAGGCACCAAGCCCATTTTTTCCAGTTCGCTAATTTCTGATTTCTTCAAATCAAATCGTACGCTTTCTACATCGTTCAATCCACCAAACTTCTTTCCTGCTACCACTTGCGACATCAGGGTTCGATAAATCTTTCCAGCCAAGGCAGCAGAAGGTGGTACAAACAAATCGCTGTCTTCTCCAACACTATCTTCGCGTTTTCGACCTAGCAACCAATTACAAGTCATCAGTGTATTGGATTTGTGTACTTCTCCTCCAGTATGATTGGCATTATAAAAAATGTCTATAACATCATCTGGCGTATCCAAATCTTGAAAATCGGTAACCAATATCGATTTATTTTCATAAGCTATTTTAGACCATTTGTCCAAAACCGCATTGGACCCTAAATAACCAGGTATGACCAAAATACCATAATTATCTCGCAAATCTAAGCGATCAAAATTATGCTTCAATTCTTCGGCCACATAATCTGTAAACAAGGTATTATCCAAATCCTTCAATTGTTCCATATCCGCATTTAAAATGGTAATATTGGATACTTTGTCGGACTCGGTATTCTTGTAAAAATGCGATACCGATCTATACGATCTCTCCAATTCTTCTGTAGCTTCTAATGCTCTCAGCACATTGGTGCCTAATATGCCGTCTGCTCTTTCCGATCTAGATTTGGCTGCATCGCGCATACTCTCGATATCCTTTTCTTTTAGCAAATCTAACCAGATATTCAATCTGTTTTTCAGCATTCTACGCTCTATCTCCCATTCCGATTCGCTTAGAAAAATCTTCTTTCGCGCCTTGCGTTTGGGATTCAAGTTAGAAAAACCATCAATTATATTTTCTACAAAAGAAAAGCCTCCGTATTCGGCAAGACCATCCGCTTTGGCGGCTACAGAACTCTGTACCGCTTTAAGATCCTTTTTCTTATCAATTTGGGGTTTTGTTGACATAATTCTTTATTTATTTTTTGTTTGCGTTTTCAATTTCTGACAAAGAAGCTTCTATCAATTCAATCAATGCTTCTTTAGTATCTGGGTTGGAAAGGGCTTTTATTAATGCCCGGTTGGAAGCCAACTGTCGGGCTATTTTAATGTTTTGCTCCTTCTCGATATTCAACCGACTCAAAAACTCGCTATTCTCTTTGATTGCCTTCGCACCAAAATCTCCAAGGTTCTTAAAACGCATTTCTTCTTTCACGTCCTGACCATTCTCATCTTGAAACTCCAATTCTACTTTGGGTGCAAAATGCGCAAATACCTCATTTACATTTTTTAAACCTTTGACACCATCTGGTGACACTGGTGGTTCATTGGTCAACTTCTGAACCAATAAAGTTCTATTAGATGGAATATCCGAAATGGATTCATTGCCATCTACCTTTATCTCATTTCCTCCAATTCCGTAATTGTACATTGACATAATTGATTGCTTTTTAAATTATTAATATATAACCTACATTTAAAGTACCTTACTCTAATGTGTAACTTTCAGACATATATGCAATATAAAGGCGATCGTGTAGAAAAGAAGAATACCTAACGAAAAGCGCTTCACAATTAAAATAATAAAATGGGAGGGGTTGGAAATCTGGTGGAAAAATAAAAAGAATTTTCCAATTTTTTATAATTCACAATATAACAACCGATTAATCTCAATCTATCTTCGAGCAATGGTTGATTTTTTTATTGGTCGATACAAAAGTATAGTTTAAACGAAATATTTGGCTAATTTAAGTAATATTTAAATAATTTCCTATAATTAACGCTATATTTACTTAAACTTTCAAGTGTCATGCCTCACAAAGTTTTATTCATTTAAATCACTTTGACACCATGAAATACTTGAAGTTACCAATAGATCTTAGCACTATTGCTGGAGGCAAAAAACCAGAAACCCTTCCTATAGAAGCCTCCATTGCACAAAATTTGATGATGCTCGTTACTTGTCGCTATGGAGAAATAGCCGGAAGACCCGACTTTGGTTCCGAAATATGGGAATTGGAATTTAACCAATTGGTGAAAATTCACGAATGGGAAGAAAAGGTTAAAAATTCACTAATAGTAGCGGTAGCTAAATACGAAAAACGTCTCAAAGACATAGAAATTTTTGTAAGTCTAACCGAAATAGAAAACGAACTTCACCACAGAGATCACAAAGAAATTAAAAGAAAAGCCGACATTTTTATTAAAGGTGAAATTGTATATGTCGAAACTCCTTTTCAGTTTAATACCACTGTATTTATTTCCCCTTTATCCCAATAATTATGATCAAGAATTTTGACAATATTAAAGAGAATATGATAGAACGCGCATGCGAACTATGGGGCATCGAAGACCCAATCCTCATCGATCCGGTGATTGAATTGCTAATGGATGTTTTTAGCTACGAATTCTATAAAATAGATCAGGAGATCAAAATATCCGATGCAAAAATTTTGGAAAGACTAGCCAAAATACTGGTAAACGAGCGCTGGTCTCTACCTTCTCCCGCACATGCACTATTGCGCGCAATACCAACCAATGACGATATGGTTATCCATAGAAAATCGCGTTTTTATAGCCAAAAGGTCTCTCATGGAGAAGAAGCACGAGAACTGTTTTTTACCCCGCTCAACACCCACCATTTGCTACAAGCAAATATACAATGTGAAATCCGTCCTACAGAAATGTGTTTTTACGATCTAAAAAAAATACCACAAATAAAATTTCACAACAAAAAAGATAAAAGAGAAGCAGATTATACTGTTTGGATAGGTATTCATATAGACCAGAAAATGCTCGAACAACTCGAGAAAATTTCAGTGGCTCTTATCATGCACAATTCCAAACTAGAATCCTATTTACCCTTGGTAAAAGTGTATGACGAATTGGGGAATCTACTCCCCGTCTCACATACCCCATTTGATGCGCTACAAGAATCCGAAACCTATTTCGAGCCAATTATTCATTATTACAAAAACAACCTCTACGACATCCAATTATCAGACCATAGAGGCATGCAAAAACCAACCGACAAATTTGGTGAAAGCTTCTATATAGACACCAATATAGATCTGGAAGTACCGCTTTATTGGTTGCGGTTCGAAATGCCTGTGGCATTTGTTCAAGAAGAATTGCACAAATTACACATCACTCTCAATACCTTTCCTATTGTAAATAGAAGTATGCGCTACAAACAGCACAATCTTGTGCGCAATGGTAAAATCGTATCCTTACCAACTACCAATGAGTTTTTTCTCAATATGGAATCTCTTATAGATAACAAAGGAAAAAGCTATATCAATACGCTAAAAAAAGATATCAACCATCTAAAGGGAAGTTATGCCCTCTATTTTGGAGAACTCGAGCAATTTGATGAAAGAAATGCAAAGTCCAAACTCGAAGAAATTATACAAACCGTGAGAGAAGAAGGAAGTTCCTTTTCTGCTATTGGCTATGACCTGATAAACGCTTTTTTGGAAAATCTCAACGAAAAACTAAACGATCTCGAACGCAAAGTAAACCTCAGTTATCATAGTGTCACAGAAGGCAACAATAGACAATACTTGCTCACTATACCTCTAGAAGATACCGAAACATTGGAATGCAACTATTGGATAACCGATGCCATGTTGGCAAACAATCTGCAAATTAATTCTTTGCTGAGACAATTTCATAGCTCTGGTTTTCACAACCAGACGGTACGCCTGCAAACAGAAACTTTTGGTGGGGCATTTCGCAATTCGGCCAAAGAAAAAATAAGCGGTCTGAGATACGGCCTCATTGCACGAGAACGTATCGTCTCCAAAGAAGATGTCATCGAATTTGTTCGTCTCTTCATTGGCAAAACTGTAGATACCGTTTCGGTTTCTCCTGGCGTAGGTATCGGTCTCGATCTCAAAAAAGGACTTATACGTACAACAGATGTTTCTATACAACTACTACCCAACAGTCCGCTATCTGAGGAGAATAAAATCAAAATGAGTAATTTTATCAAAATGGAACTGGAACACAAATCGGTTCACAACTTACCATATCAAGTAACAATTCACTAAATCATGGAAAACAACTATAGCCCAAATATATCGGGAGTCATACGTATAGCCAAATCGATGGCCGCCAACGAAAAACACCAAACATATGGTGTAGCACATCTCGCATTGGCTCTATTGTACGAACCCACAGGACTCGAAGAAATCCTGAATAGTATGCAAAAAGATGTTGCTTATATACAAGAATGGTTTGAAGTGCGAAAAGAAAGATACCGTTCGGAAGAAATAGACACGCCCAATGGCCCAGAACCTGATGCAGAAGTTATGCGTGTGCTGGATGAAGCGGAAAGATCCAAAATAAAATTGGGAACAGACTACATAGATGCAACCTGTATCTTCTTGGCAATACTCCGAGAAGGAGTTGTTTTTAGCAGTGGACAAATAGAAACTATAGAAGTAAGCGAAAACGACTTTTTAAACCTTTACAACACACCTACTCAGATGCAATTTATGGATGAGACTGCAACAGAAGAAATGGTTCAAAACCTACCTTTTTGCACCGTATTATCCACACCAAAAATAATTGATCAGGGGAGTATCATTGTTGGTCGAGATAAAGAAATACGCACGATACTGGAAAATCTAGAGCGACAAGAAAATAGAGGTATACTCATCGTGGGGGATCCTG
Organism: Flavobacteriaceae bacterium; assembly: GCA_025800395.1. Classification (GTDB taxonomy): domain Bacteria; phylum Bacteroidota; class Bacteroidia; order Flavobacteriales; family Flavobacteriaceae; genus JAOXRU01. Next base: position 12,330 of record JAOXRU010000170.1, on the reverse strand, counting down.
GGGTTGGAAAATCTGCACTTATTCAAGCTCTGGTGCACTATATTGCGACTTCTGGGAACTCCCAATACCAAGAATTACAAAGTGTAGCCCTAAATAGCTCCAAACTCTTAGCCAAATGTGGCACACCACCAGAAATCTCTAAAAAACTAAGCGAAATTTTTGATAAAATCGAAAAATTAAACCAATCGCTTTTGGTAATGGACGATTTGCAAATACTTACAGAAGGCGAAGCAAATAGCAAAACCATTACCAACCTTATATCTGCGCAACTCTCAGAAGGGAAAATTAACTTTATTGGCACTATCACAGCCGACGCCTATAGAAAAACCATTGAGAAACATCCAATTTCTAGAAAACTAGATATCATACAGTTGAAAGAATTAGAACCTGTATTGTTGCACCAATGTATGGAAAACCACCGATTGCAACTTACAGCTTACTATCAGCTAAAAATCCAAACTACGGCCATAGATGAAGCTATAAGTTATTCCAAAAGGTACTTTAAAGAACGTAAACTACCCCATGGTGCCATAGAGCTATTAGACAAAACTCTGGCTGCCATTCAAATGAGTAATCACAATGCCCAGTCCGATCTCAACTATTTACAACAGCGACTAAAAAAGATAAAGCTAACCGACGAAAAAGCCCTAGAACAACTACAGTTTATCTATAAACTGATTCATGCGCGTATCAGCCCGATTGTACTAAGCAAACTTGAAGACAATTTGGATATCGAAAAACAAGATACCCCCAAAGCCTTGTCTCTAGCCCTCAGCAAATTGCTGCAGGATATAAAGCAGCAGACCGCAGAACCAATAAAGACCCTTACCGATGAAGAAATAACAGCCATGGTAGCACATATGACTGGTATACCTATTGGAAAAATTCAGGCAGAAGAAAAAGACCGTTTGTTGGGTATCGAAACCCGATTGCAAGAGCGGGTAAAAGGGCAAAACTTGGCTATAGGAACCTTGTCCGACGCCATTATAGAATCGAGAAGCGGACTGAGCAATCCCAAACAACCCATAGGTTCCTTTTTCTTTCTAGGTCCTACTGGAACTGGTAAAACAGAATTGACCAAATCTCTGGCCGAACTTCTTTTTGATGAAGAAAGTGCTATGATTCGTTTTGATATGAGTGAATTTAAAGAAGAACATTCGGCAGCATTGTTGTACGGTGCACCTCCGGGCTATGTTGGCTACGAAGAAGGCGGTATGTTGGTCAACAAAATTCGACAAAAACCATATGCTGTAGTGCTGTTTGATGAAATTGAAAAAGCACATCAATCGGTATATGATGTCTTCTTACAAATCATGGATGAAGGACAAATACACGACAAACTCGGAAGAGAAGGCGATTTTTCAAATGCTATCATCATTTTTACTTCCAATATAGGAAGCGAATGGATAGCCCAACAAATGGAAGAAGGTAAAACACCAAGCTCTAACGAAATGATTGAAGTAATGAGTGGGCATTTCCGTCCAGAGTTTTTGGGTAGACTTACCGAGGTAGTACCTTTCGCTCCTATCAATCAGGAAGTGGCCGTACTCATATTCGAACTGCACCTCCATGCGCTTCAAAAGCAACTGCGCGAACAAAAAAACATAGAGCTCCTAGTTACCCAAGATGCCACGGCCTACTTGAGCAACAAAGGATATTCCAAAAAATATGGTGCCAGACCCATCGCTGGGGTTATTCGTACCTATATCAAGAAAGTAATCTCTAGGCTCATTGTAGCACAGAATATCGTAGAAGGAGATCGTGTAGAATTAGATTATAAAGACGAACAATTGACATGGGAAAAGATAAACCAATAAACGATCTGGAGATCATCAAAAAAAGTGAGATTAGCGGATTTGTAGCCGAAGTCTTTTACGAACAGTTGCACTTTATATTAGGGGACAATTCTCGTAGAGAGTTTTGGGTCAAAAATCACGGTATGAATAGTCGCGCCAATTCCAAGGATGTAATCGACCTTTCTGCCCATACCTACGCTACCAATGAAGAAATAAAACAGGCGATTTTTATTCACTTGGGTCGCAATAGCTACTATCATCATTTACCAGAGTTCTTTTTTCACCCTTTGGTCATATCCACCCCTTCCATGAGCAACCAAGATGTGGTAGAAGAAGTGCGGAAAAACAAAAAAATAGAACAAGACAATGTCGACTTTTTTATTCCTTTCGATACCGAACTTTTTAGAGAGCGATTGCGGCTAACCAATAGATACCTCAAGTTGTTTACCGAAGAGCAAGGGATTCAAATGCTGATGAATATGTCCAATCGGATCATCGACAAAGAAATGCATTTGACCAAAGAACAGTATTACAAATTGTTTTTGTTTTTGGGCAATTCAGAAAATTTAAAAGAAAATTTTAAAGCACAAGAAAATCTATTGGTGAAACTTCTTGGCTATAAGGTAAAACTAGGCTATGAAAAAAAAACACATCGCGATGCGCCATTTGCCGATTTGGGTGATGGCATTTTGGGAAGAACCATGGGACTGCATGGGCCGGTAAGAAGCGAATTTGACGATGTGGTAGCCACCATGATGCCCACAGAAAAAATGACTTATAAAAAAATAAAAAAAGACATGAAAACCATAGCAGACATTATGGAGTTTTTTGTATTTGCAAATCGCTCTATTTTATTGAGATACCAACCCCACTCAAAAAATGAGATTCGACTTGGAGAAAATTACCTAGGATATAACACCATATTAGTTTCTAAACAAAAACCAATTAAAGTCGCATGATATAAATCATATTATATGAGAAAATCTTTTAAAAAAACTTCGAAAATTCATACGAATTTATTATATTTGTAATTGCCACACTTCTGCATCCTTTTTTTCTTTATTATAGGATGCATGCAATAGGCTACTAGAAAGTATATTTTCCAGTCTACTGTGGAATTAAACTTTTACATCATTTCTCCCTACCAAAGCAGTGAATCGAGAGATTGACAGCAAATCTGTGAAACAAAATTAGAATAATCCGTACTGCATTATTGCAGCAAAAATTATATGAAATGAATGTACTTGCACCTATTTTTTTAAAGTATTTGTTAGCCCCATTGGTGGTACTAATTTCGATACTCATTATGAATCTATTGGCCAAAGGAAAGGCCGCAATGAAAATGAAGAAGCTCATTATCTTCATTTTGATTTGTTCTATTATACTCGCATTGCCCTCTATATTGGGGCTGCTACGATACGAATTTGTGTGGGGAGGCTTATTACTTTCCATCTTTCTGTACTTGGTACTAGGGTTTTGTTACAACCTATTTATCCATTCTGCAGCTTTCAAAACATTGGGTATAGGAGATAGTAAGGCAAAAGTTTTTTTTGCTGCCTTTATTATTTGTGTTCTGGGAGGATGGATATATTATTTGGCTTTTGATTATTTATCTAAGTTAGACTATAGTGCATGGGCAATGAGCAGCATCGTATGGTTTTTTGTTCCCATATTTTATGCCTATTCCAGAGAGCTGTTTTCGGCCATACCTACTACCTTTTATTACCATTGGCAAGTAGGACCAAGCGCTCCCGAGAGTTCGTATTGGGATTCTTTGGACACTTTTCGACTGATGCAGGTGACGGTAAAAGTCAAAAGAAAGCATAATGAAAGTAAACAAACTTCTTTTTCAGTAAAAGTTCCCGATGATATCGAACTCGGAAAATGGTTCAACCGTTTTGTAGAGGATCAAAATGCACGTTTTCCCGATAACCAAATGGGAATGGACGTAAATGGGAAAGACTGTGGGTGGATTTTTTATACCAGCAAATGGTTCTCCTTTCCACTTTTTGTGAGGGTTCTCGACTTTAACAAAACGGTACTTGAAAACAAAATCGACAACAAATCTACCATTTATATACGGCGAGTTGCCAATGTAAAAGAAAAAAAGTAAGAAACAGAACACCCCCTGCAAAAGCAGACAACTCTGGCAACAATCCAATGCCAGATGTAGACAAGAATTAACAGCACAAACAAGAAACTAAATTCAAATGGAAAACAAATATTTCGCAATAAATTGGACCGATGGCGTAAAAATCACCAAAGAACATTTTATAGAAAATGACGCCCATACCACCAATGTCGTAAGAGATATGGGAGCACTAGGGCTCAACAGTTACAATTATGGAATTTTGGGCGCTATAGAAGGTACCACCTCTGCTGTGCAACTCACCGCTCCTACAAATACCAAGGAGCGACTTACCCTTTGCTTGGAATGTTGCAATGCCATTACCAAAAAAGGAAGCCGTATATGGTTTATACCGGAAGTATATGGTGATGTAAAACCTAGCGCCACCATAGAATCCAAATTGTTGGAAACCTCAAGTGATTTGGAGTTTTTGGTAGTGGTAACGGTAAATCCTTTTATAATGGTACCTGTAGGAGAACCAGATCCCGAATCTATTCCGTTGCATCATCCTTATGCCCTACCAAAAATAAATTTGCAAATTATTTCTACCGATCAATTTAATGCCAACTATATGCAGTCCAACTTTTTGATAGTCGGTAAGGTAAATTGGAGAAATGGGGCCTTTGTAATTGCCGATACATTTATTCCTCCTACTACAAAAGTGAAGTACAATAAACGTCTAAAGGCTTTTCAGCAAAACATCAATACCCTTTTTACACAGCTTAGAAATTATGCCATTACCATACACCGAAAAAACCATCTAAAATATCCTACCAACAAATTGGCGCATAACACTTATAAATTATGCGTAAAAACCATAGACTATATCAATGAGCAGAAATTTTATTTCTCCCAACTCGCACTAGAACAACCTCCAATATTTATGGTAGAGAGTATCGCTCTTTTGGCAACTTATCTGTCTTCTGAATTAGATCTTATGGATCCGAAAGAAAAGGAAAACCTGCTACAATACTACTATGAGTGGATCGATATAAAACCATCAAAATTGGAATCTGCTATTGGAACCGTAATGGATGTACAATACAATCATTTGGATATCGACAAGAGTTTTACCATCATCAATAGATTTATGGCTATGATCGCCAGATTGTGGGGCAAAATGGCAGAGCTCGAATATATAGGACAACGTAAAGATAATATCGTGGTAAGCGAACAAAAACAACATATAAAAAGCACCAATTCGAACCCGAGTTGGTCTATAATTGATTAAGGCTATGAAACCTACAAATTTAAAAGAAAGAAAACGTTCCATTTGGATATTTGTTCTAATTTTTAGTATGCTATTAGGGATGATTACCCTCTGCGGGTATCTTACCTTGCAAACTGGAAGAGCTGGCGTATTGGCTTTAGAACAGAAACATGCTGCTTATACCAGCATATTTGAAAAACAAGTGAGTTATGTGTACAAAATCGAAGACATCATAAAACGTCTGAATCATATCTTAGAGAAAGACAGGACACTTAGCCAGCACAAACAGTATCAGATGATTATTTCCAATCTTCGCGATGAATTGCAGAATGATATGGCACTTTTAGATGCTTCAGATAAAGAACATTTTGAAATCTATACAGCCTTTGAAAATCAAATTTCTGTCATACAAGATGTATTGGACAAATACGAAGCGGAGCAAGAAATTTATTACAGTAAAAAAGAACTTTTGGAACGCTGTAAAGAGAAATACGAAGAGAATTTACAACGAATTAAAGACCTAAATTATGAAGCTACAGAATCTGAGTGAAATGTTTTGGAAAGGCACTAAGTTTTTCCTCTTATTTGTAATATGTATGACAACGGTCTACATTGTACTTACCAAATTTGTATTTCAAATACCCGAAACCAATCACCAGCAACTGCTGAGTTCCATAGAAGAATTTGAATTGGTATTGGAACAACAAAAAACAGTACATGTCGATTTTAATAAAATTGCCGAGGATGTACAAAAAATGGAATTTCAAATTCATCAAGTTCAAAAAAAAGATGAATTAAAAAGAGAGATTAGTAAAATCCGTTCTTTGTATATCCACAATCAAAAAAATTCGAAATACAAATTCACATTAAACGCTGCAGATCTATTGCTATTCTATTTTCACAGTAGAGAAAAGCATAGCTCTATGATCTCCAATAGAAAAAATTTGGAAACCAACCTAAACGAATGTCAAGCAAATCTTTAATAAACATGATATGACAACAACTTAGTAATGATTTTGCCCCATTTGCCCTTAACCGCATTAAGCAAGCATTCCTTTTGTTACATATCCAAAAAAATGTATACAGATGAAATCGAATAGAATTTTGGTGCTCATACTATTGCTCACCCTTGCAATTATAGTACTTGCATTGGCTTTTTGGATGCCATTTCGTACAAAAATGGTCAATCTTGACTATTTCATTTACGATTCCAACAACAATTTCAAATACGAGGTTGGTGAAGAATTACAATTTATCATGAATGACACCACTGGATTGGACAATCGTTCGGTACTTTGGCAATTTGGTAATGGCGATAGTCTTAAAGGCAAAAAACTTGCTACTTATACTTTTCAACAAGAAGGTACCTATCTGGTGACACTAGAAGTAGACAAACATTTTAAAATACCTAAATACGTAGATGTAATTGGTGTCCACCGCAATACCGCTTACGATTCTATTCCAAAAATATACGGTCCGAATCAGGGATTTGTAAACGAGGAATTGGTTTTTCTGACCAATACTCCTGGTATCAATTCTTGGCAATGGGAATTTGGAGAAACCAATACTCCAGATGCTTATGAGCAACAAGTGGTTTATACCTATAAAAAACCCGGAACCTATATTGTAAAACTTACTACCAATCAGAATAAATACCCGATTTTTCATCGTATCGAAATATCTTCAATGTTTGAACATGTACTCATAGACCCAATAGACTCTGTAAGTATCGTAGAAAAAGATATTCAAAAACGCCTTCAGGCGATTGCCGATGCATCTTTGGAGAATACTGGGGGGTTTTATAAAAATGTAAAATACCTAAAAAACACTTACCAATGTGGCACCAATATGGTCATAAAAGTAAACGGTAGTAAATATTATGATTTGTATAGCTACTGCCAAGGTTTGCACCATTTGAGCGGAAGTGGCTCCAAAAAAATCACCATAAACGAAGTAGAAGTAGATACGGTTCGCTGTATACCCAAAATAGCTGTTACACAAAGTATAACACAAAAGAAATGAGAAATATTAGATACATTTTGCTGCTTGTTTGTTTCAATTTGATGGCCCCTTTACAAGCGCAAATAAAAAAATACTCCAAAATAGATAGGGTCGAATATAATACATACAATTTCACAGAAAAAGGCGATTGTAGAAAAGAACAAAAAAAAGACAAAAGACTCTATATTGTCTTTTCAGATCAGGACGAAAACAATGCGTATATGGATCATTTGGGATTGCAACAAGGCAAGAAACAAAAGTTCCTAACAGCATATTATGTTATCGATCAGGAGCGAGATTTTTTGGAATTGGTGCGATTTGACCCTGAAAACTTGGGAAAACCTAAAGGCTTATTTTCTTACTTGTATACAGGAAAATACAATTTTAAGAAACCTAATCCGGATAATTATGTCGGTTGGATTCATAAAGATAATTTATTGCATTATTCCCATCCGATACTCAACAAGTCCAATTTTCGCCCATTACAATATCTATTGGGCTTTGATAATGTACGTACCTTATATGGTGCACACCAGTTGATAAAAAAGGATTCGGTACCAATCTATACCGATCCCAAATTTAAAAAGCGCGCAAAAAAATCTTTAAACATCAATCAATTTGTTTATGTCTACAAATTTAATCCTACAGGAAATGCTGCTTTGATTTCCAATATAGATAATATGCACGCCCAAGATTCCACCCAAAGGGTAATGGGCTGGGTATCTACAAAACTCATACAAGAAGTAGGGCAAAGACAAGCGTATCATGTATTGGAGAAGCAAACGGTAGTTTTGGCCGAAAAAGATAAAAACAGGCCATATAAAATCTCTGGTAAGGATATCGACAAACAAATGATTTTCAGAAGAGAAAACCTTTGTAAAACCGAAGCAACCGACTCTACAGCCATAGCTGTTATCAGCCCTCTTAAAATATGGAACCACCAAAACAATAAGCTCATCAATGTAAAAGGTGGTGATTTATTTTTGAGAGAAATACCACTGATTAAAAAAGAAATTAATCATATCAATTTTCACTTGGTTTTTGATTGTGATCCTAAATTGCGAAATAAGTTAAAATTACAAATCGCTTCTTTGCAAAGAATATGGCTGCTCATAAAAGAGGACGAGCGTTACAAAAATTATAAATTTTCGTTTAGCGCAAGTTCTTTTGGTTGTGGTTATTTTTATGAATATCCAAAATCCTACTCTTTTTCTAGCTGGATCGATTATCTTCAAAGGGTCTTTAATAATGATCCGGGCTTACGTCCAAAAGAAACCAACACAGAAGGAATTGCAAAATGTTTTAAGTCTATACTGTCTACCAGCGATTTTAAAAGTTTTGAAAACAATATTGTTCTCATTGCAGGCGAGAATAAGTTAAACCTACCTCTTTATGACGAAAATGGCAAACCAAGGATCGTAAATCAAAACCTGGTTGCTTTGCTTGCCCAAACTTCTTCAAGATTGTTGTTTTATCAGCTAGAAAACAAAACTTCGGATGCTCACCAGGGTTATGTCTTGGAAGCAAAAAAAATCCTGAATGCGGTAGGAACGTATTACCAAGATTATATTCAAAACTATATGGTAGAAAACAATATGGTAAAACGAACCAATGTATTTCTAAATCTAGATGATATGGGGGTCAATATGTTTTTGTACGACGCTCCAGAACAGAGTATGTATACTGGTGGTATCGTATTTCCAACAATTGGAGACAAATTGTTACCCAATGCTTTTGATGTTGCCATGGACTCGGTAATGAGTAAAACGATACAATCGAATAAAAAACTGCTTAGTTCACTAGAAAACAATATAGATAAACTTGGTTTTTTGCGTAGCAAACCCGCCGATAGAATGACCAAATTGGTAAAAAGAGATCAGCTATATTATAAACATGTTGCCATTTTACCTAAAATAAATAAAGGTGAGGTGTTTTTGGAAACCGCATACCTCAATTTGTTTAAAAACAATAGTATCGTATCTGGTCAACTTTTTACAAAAAACGAAATCAACACCCTTATAGAAGCCTACAAATCGGTAATACCTTTGATAATAAACTACGCTACCAAAAGTCAAAGAAGAGAACTTGGTCTACGTTATAAGAAATACATCAAAGAAATAAACAAGCTACTGTTGTACAAAGAACTGCGCAACAAAAACACTTTGGGAGATCTGTTGTATGTAAAAGGAGGAATCCCTATCAAAAACAAAACTTTGAATACATTCAGAATCAAAGACATGCACAAGACACGCAAATTGTCGCATGAAGACTATACAGCGCTTATGAAAGATTTGAGGAATAAAATTGAGGCTCTCGAATATGCCAGCAACTCGGCAAATACCATTCAGTTTAAAGATGGTGGTGGGACAATATATTACTTTATTCCAGATGCCGAATTGTTTTAAAATTCACAACGGCCTTGGACTCCCAAGGCCGTTTGTTTTGTTGTCTCTAAGAAGAATATGTCTTTCTTGCTCTCCTTCTCAAAACTTTAGTATTTCTTTAACGTTTAAAAAGGTATTTTTGAGTTAGCTAACTCAATGAACAGATGTATAAACATTCCTCCACTATTTTGTTGTGTATTTTTTTTATTAAATTAAATGCCCAGCAAGTAAATCGACAATTTACCGTAAAACTTATAAATGAGACTATTACATTAGATGGAGATCTAAACGAACCCGTATGGGAGTTTGCTGAGGCGGCCAAGAACTATTGGCAATTTTTCCCATCAGATTCTATTCGCGCTATACAACAGAGTACCGTAAAAATGATGTATGACAACAAAAATCTATACATAGGGGTAAGAGTAAATGCCGCTGGAAACGATTATATTGTGCAGTCTCTAAAACGTGACTATAGAGCTGGTGGAAATGATAATATTACCTTTCTATTTGATACTTTTAATGATGGAACGAATGCCTATTATTTTGGGACCAATCCTTTGGGTGTTATCCGAGAAGGGCTAATAACTGGTGGTGGACAGGATTTTAAAAATTTTATAGGTTCTTGGGACACCAAATGGAGGAGTGAGTCCAAAATTCAAGACGGATTTTGGAGTGCGGAACTTATTATCCCTCTTTCTGCTTTTAAATATAAGGCAGGAACCAAAAAATGGCGATTCAATTCTTATACATTTGATACCCAAACTAATGAGCGTAGCACTTGGATAAATATTCCACGAAATCAGAACATTATTTCTTTAGCCTTTATGGGCGATATGATTTTTGAGGAACCCTTACCTAGGGCTAAGATGCCAATTTCTTTGATTCCTTATACCAATGGATTGATAAGTCATGATTTTGAAACCAACGATACCGAAAGAAAACTAAGTGTTGGCGGTGATGCCAAAATTGCAATCGGTAACAGTATGAATCTAGATCTAACTGTTAATCCAGATTTTTCACAAGTAGAGGTAGATGATCAAATAGTTAATCTATCTCGATTTGAAGTTGGCTTGCCAGAAAAAAGACAATTTTTTATAGATAATAGTGATTTATTTGGAGGATTTGGAGGCTCTAGAGATGCAAACCCTTTTTTTTCTAGACGAATTGGAATCGCAAAAGACCAAGATGACAACACCATTGAGAACCGCATTCTTGCTGGGGCGCGATTGAGTGGAAAACTAAATGAAGATTGGCGATTGGGATTCTTGAATATTGCTACAGATGAAGATACTGCAAACGAAATAGCCATGAATAACAATATGGTATTTGCCTTGCAACGAAAAGTGTTTTCTCGTTCTAGTTTAAGTGTATTTGCTATTGATAGAAGAAATCTTAAAAATTATGATTTTATAGAGGAAAACGAAAAACGCAACTCCGTAATTGGTTTTGATTATCTTTTGGCTTCTGAAGATAATGCTTGGAATGGGAAATTTTATGTGCATAAATCCTTTACTCCAGAAGCAGAGGACAAAGACTATTCGGCAGGGGCTTTTTTAAGTTATAATAAAACCAACTGGACAGGCTTGGTAGACTTGGTATATATAGGAGAAGATTTTCAATCGGATTTAGGTTTCATAAGACGTACAGATATTTTAAAAGGATCCGCCATGACGGAATACAGTTGGTGGCCAAAAAAAGGCAGTATAAATAGACAAAGTATCCAATATTTTGGCTTTTTCACATGGAGACCAGGTGTAGACATGCTATATGCCGATCATGATATGGGTCTAGAATACAGCATGGAATTTAAAAATCAGGCGAGATTGGGTGCAGAAATCGATCATAAATATGTGTATTTAACAGACAGTTTCAATCCTGCCAGAACAGATGATGGATTGGACCTACCAGAAGGAAGCGAATACAAATATAGCAAGGTAACTGCTTTTTATGGTTCGGACAGAAGAAAGACATTTTCTTATAATCTCCGGGCTGCAGCAGGTAAATTTTTTAATGGAAATATTCTAAATATAAATACCAATATGCAGTTTAGAATTCAACCAAAAATTTTCTTATCTATGCGTGCTAGCTACAACAAAATTAGTTTGCCAGAGCCTTATGACACTAACGAAATTTGGTTGATTGGACCAAAAATAGACGTGACTTTTAACAAAAAACTGTTTTGGTCTACTTTTGTTCAATACTCTAACTTAAGTGATAATTTGGGTATCAACTCACGCCTACAATGGCGTTTTGCACCACTATCTGATTTGTATTTGGTATATAATGACAATTATTTTGTGAATGATTTTATGCCAAAAACCCGTTCTATTAACTTGAAACTTACCTATTGGTTAAACATTTAAAAATAGCTGCATTATATATCCTTTTCAGGTTTTTTTGGATCCAATTCTATGTAAGGTGAGTTTTGCCAAATTTTTCAACAAACTGTGTTAATGCTGGAGGTATTGTTGGAACTCCTAGCCCAATTTGCTATGCTAGGGTTTATTTTTATCACGAATTATGCATTAGAATTTCGCTATAATGGTGGTAAGTGCAATAAAAGCAAGTGCTTTATTGTATTTCCCCATAGCACCGCCATGGTTAAAGCAAAAAGCAGGACAGATTCCTGTTTTTGAAACAATTTCAATACGTAATAGTTTTTCTAATGTCTAATACCAATTTAAGTTGGTAAAGTCGTTTTTTTTGATTATCTTTAAGGATGGCAAAACCAAGAGAATTTACAATAAAAGAAAGCGCATCAGAGATAAAATCCTTACGCAAGCAACAGTCTAGTTTTAAGTTTGAAAAACG
>JAOXRU010000159.1 GCA_025800395.1 Flavobacteriaceae bacterium | reverse complement strand
CGTTTTTCAAACTTAAAACTAGACTGTTGCTTGCGTAAGGATTTTATCTCTGATGCGCTTTCTTTTATTGTAAATTCTCTTGGTTTTGCCATCCTTAAAGATAATCAAAAAAAACGACTTTACCAACTTAAATTGGTATTATCCAATGTGTATTGGGTATAGAGACCAATCCTGCAATTCGCTACATACGAGCGGTTTGTCAAATTGCGATTCGATGCACTACGGTGAAGATGATGTCGACACCTTGGCATATAGGTGTGCATGAGAAGAAAATGGTATTAGAAATAATCAATCGTTTTGATGCGGTCAATATAGATATGGTCCAACTCACGTTGGTTGCATAGAGGAGGAAAAAAAGAGGGTAAGTGTATCGAAATCTATTTGGTGGGGATAGGGCCTATTTTAAACAGTGATGACAAAGAAATAATTGTACAATGTACCCTAGGCATTGCCTCTGCAGATGTACAATTTGACGAAGAAGAAAGAGATTTGTTGATGTGCTTGGATTTATTCCTTCAAATAATCCAATAGTCATCTAAGAGAATAGTCGACGATATTTTTGATGATAATGCTTAATTTTTACGCACCAATGGAATAATTTCTTTTGGGTTCAATGCGTATTTTAGGATGTCTTCTGGCTTAAGATCTTTTTGAAGATGTATTTCTTCTACCTCAAAACCAATAGCTCGAAGTTTGTCAAAATAGTCTCTACCGTAGATACGCACATGATCGTATTGGCCAAAAATTTTGGCGCGTTCTTTTTTGTCTGTGATACTATGGTCTTCAAAAGTATGTTCTCGTTCGAGATCTTGCGGAATTTGGAATATACCCCAACCCCCTGTTTTAAGCACTCTATAAAGCTCCCTCATGGCTTTGTTGTCGTCTGGTATATGTTCCAAAACATGGTTGCAAAGAATGACATCAAAACTTTCGTCTTCAAATGGAAGCTCGCAAATATCGGCTTTAATATCCGCCAAGGGGGAAATCAAATCTGTGGTGGTATAGTTTAGGTTGTTTAGTTTGCGAAATCGTTGGTAGAATGCTTGTTCTGGTGCAAAATGCAATACTTTTAATGCCGCTGTAAAAAAGTTAGTCTTTTGCAAATATAGCCATAATAGTCGGTGTCTTTCTAGAGAAAAACTGCCAGGAGCCAATACATTCTCTCTTTGTTTTATGTAGCCATACGGAAGAAATTTGCTATAGGATTTTCCATCTATAGGGTCTGTGAATCTATTTCCGCGAAGCAATCGGGCTAAAATGGGTCTGCCGAAATAGCTCAGTCTAATCAATAGTGGTCTTGGAATACGATTTAGTAAAAATTTAAAAACTTTTTTCATGTGCTAAAGCACTAGAGGTTTTTTGCGAAAGGGCAATTCTTCTTCACTCCGAATGCCTAATGCCTGATAGACGTATTCGAAGGTAGATAGTAGTTCTGGTTTTCCATCTATCAGAGCCACATCGTGTTCAAAATGGGCGCTTACTTCTCCGTCTGCGGTTAGAATTGTCCAGCCATCTCGAAGTTGTTTGATGCGCCTAGTACCTAGATTGATCATTGGTTCTATAGCTACTACCATACCTTCTACAAATTTTTTACCTCTACCGCGTTTACCGTAGTTTGGCATCTCTGGTGATTCGTGCATCTTTTTCCCGATGCCATGTCCAACAAGTTCTCGTACCACACCATATCCTTCTTTTTCGCAGTATTGTTGAATGGCGTAGGCAACATCACCAACGCGATTTCCAATTTTAAATTCTGCGATACCGGCATATAGAGACTCCTTTGTGATACGCAACATTTTTTTGATTTCGGGGGCTACTTCACCAACCTCAAAAGTGTAGGCATGGTCTCCGTAGAAGCCATTTTTGAGTGCGCCACAATCTACAGATACAATGTCTCCTTCTTTATAAGGATCATTGTTGGGAATACCATGTACTACTTGGGCGTTTGGACTAATGCAAAGGGTGTTTGGAAAACCGTAAAGGCCCAAAAATCCAGGCTCGGCACCATGGTCACGTATATGCTCTTCCGCCAATTTGTCCAAATCTAAAGAAGTGACACCTGGTTGAATAACTTTAGCGATTTCTCCCAAAGTTTTGGATACGATCAATGCGCTTTCTCGCATCAATTCAATTTCTTCTGCAGATTTTACTTTTATCATGGGCACAAAAATACTGCTTTTTAAAGAAATAGCAATTAATCTTCATAAGCATGTTTATAGCTCTTTCCACTAGCTATCTTTAGCAAATCTGTTTCTATATTTTCCATAGCCATTTCTACGATACGATGTATTTCTTTTCCATTTTTGTAGAGGATAATGGTAGGTACATAAAGAATATTCAGATCTTTCTCATAGGATTCGGGTGTGGTTTTGTTTCTGTCTACAGCGATGAGTTCGAGCTTGTTCTCATCAAATCCTATTTCATCGAGTACCTTGTATAGGGCGGGTACATTGTATTGGCTATCCGAACACCATGTCCCCATAAAAACTTTTAATTCGATGGGTTTCATGGCGGATGTAAGATCTTCAATGATTTTCTTATTGGTGCTATAGCTGTCGTAGTTTGATGCAAACCAAGATGCAAAAGGTTCTTGCTCCAATCCACTTCTATCTGCAATGCCTAGCAGGATTACCTCTTCGTTTATGGTTACCTGCTTATTGAGAACTTGTTTTTTTTTGGTAGCGCAACTTGCAAAAAACAACAAGCTACACATAATAAAGAATTGCTTCATGAGGATAATATTTTGTTTCAAAGATTGGTTATAGTTATAGTAAGCTAGATTGTGTCATGGCAGCTGGTTGCTGTATTTCCATGATTTCCAAAATAGTGGGGGCGATATCCCCTAAAATACCATCTGCTACCTGTTTAATATCCCGATCTACTACAATTAAAGGAACAGGATTAGTAGTATGTGCGGTATTTACGCTTCCGTCTGGGTTTTTCATGGTGTCACAATTTCCATGATCTGCTATTACCAAGGTAGTATAACCGTGTTTTAGCGCTGTGGTGATTACTTTTTCTGCACATTGGTCTACCGTTTCACAGGCTTTAATAGCTGCTTCCATACTTCCCGTATGTCCAACCATGTCTGGGTTTGCAAAATTGAGGCAGATAAAATCGGTGGATTCTGCCTCTAGTTCTGGTATTATAGCATTGGTAATTTCCCAAGCACTCATTTCGGGCTGTAGATCGTATGTGGCTACTTTGGGTGACGGGCAAAGTATCCTTTTTTCGCCTTCAAATGGTTCTTCTCTTCCACCATTGAAGAAGAAGGTAACATGAGGGTACTTTTCGGTTTCCGCAATACGGATTTGCGTTTTGCCATTTTTCTCTAATATCGATCCTAAAGTGTCTTCTAGGTTGTCTTTGTTGTAAATCACATGCACCCCTTGGAAAGCCTCGTCATAATTGGTCATGGTGAGATAATAGAGCGGCAGTTTTTTCATATTAAAATCCAAAAACTCTTCTTGACTCAAAGCTTGAGTGAGCTGTCGCCCTCTGTCGGTTCTAAAATTGAAAAATACCACCACATCTTCGGGTTCTATTGCTCCTTGCTGGTCTACTACTATTGGTTCGATAAATTCATCGGTAACTCCTCTGTTGTAGGAGTCTTGCATACTTTTTAGTATGTCTGTAGTGGGCTGTCCCTTGGCATGAACAAGCAACTGATAGGCTTCACTTACTCTTTCCCATCTCTTGTCTCTGTCCATGGCGAAATAGCGTCCTACTACAGTAGCCAATTTGGTATTCGTATTTACAATATGTTTTTGGATGGCATCTATATAACTAATACCGCTTTTTGGATCTACATCTCTGCCGTCGGTAAAGGCGTGAATATAAGATTGTTGTACATCTGCTTGGGTAGCTGCATCTATGAGCCCTTTCAAATGATTGATATGAGAATGCACACCTCCGTCTGATAGTAGGCCTAAGAAATGCACTTTCTTTTGGTTTTCTTTTGCATAGGTAAATGCATCTTGTAAAACGGTCTCTTTTTCTAGTTCGTGGTTTTGAATAGCTAAATTAATTTTCACCAAATCTTGGTAGACAATACGCCCTGCTCCCAAATTCATATGTCCCACTTCACTATTCCCCATTTGGCCATCTGGTAGCCCTACGTGTAAACCATCTGTCCTGAGATTTGAATTGGGGTACTTGGTGTACAATTGGTCTATAAATGGTGTGTTTGCCTTATCTATTGCAGACACTTCCGGATTTGGCGATTTCCCCCATCCGTCCAATATCATTAGCATTACCTTTTTTGACATAGAAAAAAATTTTGGTAAAGATACAATTTAGAAGGTAGTTATAGCATATGCGAATCAAATAAATATACTCAAAATAGGTGTAAGGATAAGTCGGCAACACCCATGTTTACTTTTACGATCCAATTTACGTTTTAAAGCACTTTAAGAATAGTAAGGGAAGATAGGGGTGAAATGTTAAACAGCATGTTAATCTTCTGTTATTTAATTCCTTTGGGTTTTTTGAATCCAGCCAAATGTTCTTGTTTTACACTATAAATCAAAAAACGTATTATTATGAAAACAGTAAAAATTGCAATATTACTATTGTGGTGCAGCGTGTACTCGGTACATGCAAGCACATTTTCGGGGAAAGAGATTGCCTCAAAGGAAATGACCAACAAAGTTCAAGTGTCTTCGTTTTGTATGGCCGTCATCAAAGGGGATGTAGAAATGGTTAAAAAAATGATTGCTTTGGGAGAGGATGTCAATAAAAAATCTTTTGGCAAAACACCATTAATGTTTGCTGCAAGGTACAATAAAGCAGAAGTGGTAAAAGTTTTGATCCATTCTGGAGCCAAACTCCATGTGTTGTGTGATCGTGGTTTTACTGCCAAAAGATATGCCGAACTATCCAATGCGAAAGACGCTCTGGCAGTACTCGAATCTGCATTAAACCCACTTTAGAATAACAAATACATTTAGCAATATAGAGCTCTTGCCCAAAGCAGGAGCTTTAAACTTTTAAAGGAAATGGTATCCTGTTGCGATGCGATAGGTCATTGCATAAAAAACAATGAGCAAGCAAAAGAAGCAAAAGAAAGCGAAGCTCTTCAATAAGTTCACTATGAACTTAGGATTGCAATCGCGAAATGCTTCTAAATAAATTTCTTTAAATAGTAATAGTGTACCCATATATTATGTTCTAAAGTTCAACAAATTACGGCATAAGTAGTCGAATCAGTACACAAAATCTATAAAGAGGGCTAACTTTACAAAAAGTGTTCTCAGTTTCTCTTAAATCAAATATATGACAATGTCGATTAAAAGTAGGGATATATTAGATGAATGGAGAATTTAGTAGGACGAACCCCCATTAAGTTATGCTCCGCGGTATTTACGGATAGACTCCTTTATTTTATCTATTCTGTTCTCTGGGTCTGGATGTGTGCTCTGAAATTCGGGAACTCTGTTGGGACCAGCTGCTTGTTTTAAGATTTTCATCACAGCTATCATTTCGTTAGGGTCATAACCAGATTGTATCATAAAAAGCACTCCCAGATCATCACTTTCTAGCTCATCTCCTCTACCGTTTTTTAGCAAAACCGAGTTTCCGTATTGGTTTACCAAACCTCCTGCATCTGCTCCAACCGAAGCACCAGTTGCAATTTTTTGCCAATAGGAGGTTTCTGCAATTCGCTCTGCAGAATGCCGTCCTAAAACGTGTCCAATTTCATGTCCTAAAACTCCAGCCAGTTGGGCTTCATTGAGTTTAGAAAACAAGGCATAGGTGATAAATATTTGCCCTCCAGGCAATGCAAAGGCATTGATGGTACGATCGTCAGCCAAGAGATGAAAGTCGTACTGATATGGGGTGTCTCTTGCAATACTGTTTTGCACAAGTTTTTTACCAACTGCGTCTACAAAAGCTTGTAGGCGTGTATCTGGATGCAAACCACCATGTTGTGCTGCCATTTGAGGGGCGCTCTGCAGTCCGATTGCAATTTCCTGATCCGAGTTCATATCAATATTTTGTACACGGCCAGTATAAGGGTTTTCAGATTGGTTGCTACATCTTTGTATATAAGCAAATAGGATAATACCTACACCTAATATAATTCGGATTTTCCAGTTGCCTCTTCTCATAATACGATTAGTTTAAGAGAAGCAATTTACAAAAAGAAAACTAACGTAGCGCTGGATGGATGTTTAAAAGATTGTCAAAAATGTAATTTTCTACAAAGGAAGGGCTAAAATGGGAGGTGCCTTCCACATCTAAACTTGGGATAATGCGCATCAATGGAATTCTGAGCAAACCTTTTAAATACAATTTAGATAAGGGAGCATAGCTGTACTGCCATGGCTTGTAGCGCATACCCTTACGTTTTTTGTGCTTGGTATACACCATATAAAAACCGTAATCGGCAGCATTTTTTTGCAGCCATTGGTGCATTTCGAAAAATGCCCCATCGGGTTCAAAATGTTCGATTTGTAAAGCCTCACCTTGGTAGGTTCTCAGGTCTTGAATGAGGTCAACTTCGGTACCCCAATGATGACGAGAAGTACCAGGGATAGGAATTGTTTCAACCATCTCATCGATGATTTTTTCAGGTAGTTTTCTACCTTCATTCGCTTCTATAAAAGCGATATCCCACTGCAAGGCTAGGGTTTCAAAATCGATATAACTCTCTACTACCTTCAATGAAATACCGTCTTCGTAGGCTGCAGACTTCATTTTTTGAAACGCTTTTTGGACATCCGATAGCAAGCTATATTTATTTCCATAAAGAGATGGGTTGGTTTTTCCCATTAGGAGCTCTTCTGTAAGCTCTATGTCTTGTGCAAAAATAGGTGTGACAAGACAATATAAAAAATAGAACAAGATTTGGCGCATATTGGTCTTTTAATACATAGCGCAAAAACTTCCATTTTATTGTTTAGTGGTTCAAATAAAGAAAACCTTGATGTATTTGATTTAAATTATGTAAGGTATATGTATAGACATAAATTCCCGCGGGCAGTCGACTGTCTTTGGTGCTTATACCAGGTACATTGGCATAACCTTCAAATTCGTCGAAATAATTGTCTTTTTCATATACGATTCTTCCCCAACGGTTGTAAATTTTGAGAGAATTGACATTGGCGCTCTCTACTCCGCGCAGTTTGAACCTTTCATTTGCGCCATCTCCATTAGGTGTCAATAAATAGTTTCCAAGACCCAATATGTTTCCTACGCCTCCAAAGGTAAAGGCACTATAGGTATCGGGTACTAATGGTAATGAAGTTATTGTACCGCTGTCCATATTGCCCGTAGCGGCAATGTTTCCCAAGTTTTCCCAAACTTGTTTTTCTGTATGCCAACCAGCGATGAAGAGTCTGTTAAGACTGTTTTCGGTGAGCATGGCTATTTGACTGTTTTCATCCCAAGACAGGCTAATATTGGTTGCCTTGTCGCCAGTGATATCCCAAAATTCAAGCATACCAATACGCATTATCGGATTGTCTACGGCTTCCGTGTCGAAAGGAGTATCGGCTATTCCTGTTTCATTTGGATCTTCATTGTAATATGCAGCACGAAAGTTGAACATGTTCTCTGGTAAAGAGCCACTGATGCTTCTTATTCGATCTTCGTCTCCAATGGGCAGTTCAAAATTTGGAGAGTCCGAACCTGCGTATCCCAATACCTTATTTTGGTTGCTAACTCCCTCATAAACTGCGTTTTCTAAAAAATGTAAGGAGATGTCCGAATTCCCATAAGGGGTAAATACATTACCATAATAAAAACTAAAACGATTCGAAATTTTTAGGGAGTTATTTAGTTCAAGACCTTCGCTATTTGCCAGCTCTACACGATGAAATTGAGGGGGGTGTGCCCCATTTATTTGTAAAATATCATCTCCATAAAAACCTACCATACCCAAATTATTGTCCATACCTGTAGAGTTGATCAGATCGATATGGAGTCCAAGTTGGCCTTCTTCGTGAATTTTGAAGTTGCCCGCGTTGTGAATAGCCGATTGACTAAACGCTAAATAGGAAACGCATAAAAAAAATATAAAGTGCTTCATCACTGCGTTGTTTTAATTGATTTGATGCCAATTGTTACCATCACTTTGTAATTGGGTTACACTTTCTCGAACAATTCTGCCTCTACTTACACCTTCGGAATCTATAAAATTTGGTGAGATATCTACATTGGAGCTATGGGTGTTTTTGAGAACGTATATTCTTCCTTTACAACTAGAAGCAGCAGGAAGTGTGATGTCTAAATTAGATGTAACTATAACTGTATAATGATCTTCGGTTAGTGTGATGTTGGTACTAGTTGTATGGATAGCCATAGATAGGGAGCCACCAACTTGTAAGGTGGAGTTGGCAATATTCAATCCGGTTTGCCCATCGTCGTAATCAGGATCGAGTGCTTGAATGGAAGTATTGATATTGATGCCAAATCTGGTTTTAGCGCTGCTGGAGTTGTTGTGTCCTTGTACACGAAAAAGTTCTTTGTGAAATCCCCCATTACGATAATCATATCGCTTGAAAATTATAGGTTCTGTTCCATCATCTCCTATGATAAATTCTAGACTTCCATCATTGGAAGGTCCCTTGGAGCCAATTTCGAATAAATCGGTGACTCCAGAACTACCTTTCAGTCTAAAATTCCCGTTAGTTGTTGTAAAAAACATGGGTTTGTAAAAGGCAGCACCACTAGCCTGAAATTGCAATGCGGCGGTATCGCCATCTCCATTAAGGTATACCATTGGCTGGTCCTCGTTTTGGTAATCCGGAAAATTTTGAGAGAGATCCAAGGTCTCTCTTCTACCAAACTGCAATATGCCCCAATTGTTCGATCGAATTTCGAAAAGAATATCATTGGTTGTGCCCAAAAAACTGTTAGAATCTGCGTTAGAATTTCCATCCATGGCCCATTTTCTGGGTCCGGAACTAGGTATGCTGAAGTCAATACTAGCATTGTTTTCCGTAAAGCTTACAGAACCATCAGTAGAGGTGAAGGATTTTTCGGTTTGAGGAAGGCTTCCCCATCCACTTCCAGTAAACTGAAATACTTTGTTTTGGTCGGTATTGTATACCATGGCACCCAAAGGTGGGTTGTTTATCGCATTGATTTCTGCGGTAGTTCCTTGCACCAATATGAGGATGGCACCTGGATCTAATTGCCCCCAGATGGAAATGCTGCAAATAAGCATACATAAAAGAGTAAGATTGTGAATTCTCATCATTTTATTTTTTTAATTACCAAATAGGATCCATCGTCTAGGACGGTAACTGTGTCGTTGGTGGAGGCAGTTTGTTTCCTAGCTCTTAAACTAATTACAGTGCCACTGCTAATTTGTAGTATCATAGTTTTGGAAGCGGTAACTTTTTTGTACCAAGAACCAGAATAGGTTTCACTGGCAGGGATCATTGTTCCATCCATAAAAAGTGCAACATCGATATATGTCCATTGATTGGTTTTGGCTGCTACACCATAATGCAATTCATAAAAACCATCTTCGTTTATCGTTACAGCGTTATTAGCTAAATTGAATATGCCGCCACTACTAGTTCTTGTAGCATTTAACTGTATGATTTGATAGCTACTTCCCAGATTGTAATTTGAATTAGAGTCAAATACATCTATAAACTTTGGGGTTTCAATTTCCGCAGTTTCCCAACCGACTGTATTAAAACTATATAGTTTGTTGTCTTCCAAATTATAAATTAGTGCTCCTGGATTTGCTCCCGTTATAGAAGCCAGTTCTGCAGCATTATTGACGGTATGCACCTGAATTAGAGAAGCAGGATCTGGGGATTGTCCCCAAATAGCGGTACTAATTATTAGTGCAAAATACAAAGTGTTTTTCATGCTTAAAGGTCTAAAATAGTGAACATAAACTCCGAATTATAACGATTGAGATCTCCGCCACCATTGTCCCCATCTCCGATGATCACTTGGAAGCTAGTAGTGGATTGATTGAGATATGTAATGTTTGGATCGTCATTGCCAGAGCCATTGCGACTCAATAGGGTCAACATGATGATATAATTACTGTCTCCAACCATTCCAGAAGCCAAGTTGATTTGATAATGACCATTTCCAGCTAGTTTGGTGATTGTTATACCTGGGCTTGCTTTTAGGATAGTTCCATTAGCTGCAATCTTACCAATTGCTTTTACGGGCAAAAGATCTGTCTTTGCTTCCCATTGTGGATTGCCTCCTGTATCAGTTGTCATTATTTTATCTCCATCCAATGCACCTAGTGTACCAATTTTAGCTAAAGTCACAGCATCATCTGCGATTTTAGTAGTAGTCACGTTTAAGTCTGCAATTTTATCCGTTGTTACATTCGCATCTGCAATTTTAGCGGTGGTGACATTTGCATCGGCGATTTTTGGAGTGGTAATAGCATTGGGTGCAATATTATCGGTATCAACCAATCCCCAATTGGTGGCATCTGCTGTAGTATTGGTCAAAAGGACTTCGTTGGCGTTTCCATTGGAGATTTTGTCGGTGGTGACGGCATCTTCTGCTAGTTTTTGTGTAGTGACATTTGCATCAGCAATTTTCACTGTGGTCACAGCATCATCTGCGATTTTAGCAGTAGTCACGTTTAAGTCTGCAATTTTATCCGTTGTTACATTCGCATCTGCAATTTTTGCTGTGGTAACAGCATTGGACGCAATATTATCGGTGTCAACCAATCCCCAATTGGTGGCATCAGCCGTATTATTGGTCAAGAGGACTTCGTTGGCATTTCCATTGGAAATTTTGTCGGTGGTGACGGCATCTTCTGCTAGTTTTTGTGTAGTGACATTTGCATCGGCAATTTTTGCTGTAGTGATTGCTTGATCAGCAAGTTTAGAAGTGGTGATTGCATTGTTATTTATATTAATATTGACATCTTCCAAAGTTGCATTGCTTCCTCCAATAACATGCAAATCCGTGGAGGAAATACTACCATCTCCAGTTAGATCACTTACGCTAACTTCCAATTCGCCTGTAGAGGTTTGTACCAGGCCTAAGCCTGCAATATCCGCATTTATTTTGTTTTTGTTTACTGCGTCATCTACAATTTTGTCCGCAGTAACTGCTAAGTCCAAGATTTTGCTCGTTCCTACTGCATTTTGTGCTATTTTGGCATTATTTATAGCTAGATTTTCTATGTTGTTGGTGTTTACCAATCCCCATTCCACTCCATTTGCTAATACGTTGGTCATGAGCATTTGAAAAGGGGAAGCAGGTTCTAAATGTTGTGTTTGTATGGCTTGATTAGCTAGTTTGTTGCTGCTGATGGCGCCATCTTCAATGGTGAAAACCCCGAAGCTGCTTACAGTTAGATCGCCGCTGGGAAGTACACCTGCTGCCTGATTGAAGAAATTTCCAACCAATATTTCCCCCATATTTAGTGAAGAAGAAACAAAATTGTTTTTGGTTTCCCACTGCGCAATACCCATTGCATCTGTTGTAAGGACTTTATTGGCATCTGGTAAACCTAATGTTGCTATTTTTGATGTTGTAACGGAATTGTTGGCTAGATCTAATGTATTTACGGCTCCATTGGCAATATCGTTCGATTGTATACTTCCATCTAGTATTTTGCTCGAATTAACCGAATGATCTGCCAATTGATCACTGGTGATGCTCAAATCCCCAACTTTATACGGATCTGTAGTTGTACCACTGCCAGTTATGGTCACCTTATCAACAATTTTGTTGGTATCTATAGTGGTGGAAGTACCTGCAGCATCTACATAAGTATAAGTACCATTGCTATTGTCTTCTAAGGTTCCTTTTACATCAAATAAAGTTTCGTTTCCTTCATTATCTGTAAAGGTAAATGTACCGTCGCTATTATCCGTAAGTATAGCATTAGACAGCTCGGGATAAAGATTGCAAAGATTAATCCAATTAAATCCATTATAAAAATGAACACATTGAGTATCTGTATTGTATGCAACTGCTCCACGGAGAGGAGTGATGGTGTTCATCTGGGTAGAATTGATACGAGTAACTACCAAAACACGGTTTTCACTTTCTAGCTCCAATATGGAGGCTCCGTCAATGGTTTCTGGTTGATTGCCAATTTTTACTTGTGCTATTAAAATACTGGAAAAGAATATGAAAACGAGGCTAAGTATTCTTGTGCGCATAAGAATGATTTTTCACAAAAATATATTTGATGAGAAATATCTGACGAAAAATGTTGTGTAAATGAGTTTTTTGTAGGTAAAAATGAAATTGAACTGTCGTATGTCGAGAAACCGACTTTGTAGTTTAAAAATTATAGACTTATAGCTTCAATCAAACAAAAAACAGTTTATTTTGTATGAAGCGAAGCAATTTGTTGTGAATTATAATGTATTTTTATAAGCACCAAATCATAAAGTTCTCATGAAAAATTTGGATAAAACCCATGGGTATGAAAAATAGGAATTGGGTTTTTAATAGAAAGAAGAATTAACTAGAATAAATTTGAAATGAAGAAAATACTATTATTGTTGTTGTTAAATATTGTAGGACAGGCGCTTGGGCAAGACAGGGGTTATCTACTCAAAGGCAAAGTAATGCATTACACCACCAATGTGCCCAATGAAAATGTGATTAATATCAATACAGCAGAAGCAACAGCAACTAATGTCTTGGGAGAGTTTTCTATATATGTAAGTATAGGTGATGAGTTGCTATTTACTGCGGTGAATTTTGAAATGCAAAGAATTCTGATCACTGCAGAAATACTGAGAGAGGGGCGTCTGCTGGTTCAAGTTCGTGAAAAAGTTCAGGAATTAGAAGAAGTAGTGGTAAGTCCAGAAGAGGTAGAAAGGCTAGTTGATTTGCGTCAGGAGGAGTTCAAACGTTTTTATTATGCGTCCGATGGAAGTGAGGCAACAGAAAATATGGCTTTGAGTCAGGAGGTAAAAGGGATGCAGCATGGGGTAAATTTTGTAAATCTTTTTAATGCCATATTTAGAAAAAAGCGCAAAGAAGAAGGGGTGCAGAAAGTTGTGATGAAACCAAGCGGTATTTTAAAACAGGTCTATGATGTTTCCTTTTTTACAGAAAAACTGTATATACCAGAAGATAAAATTGATGCTTTTCTTTTTTATTGTGATGATAAATTGACAGACAAAACTTTGTTGACTAAAAAACGAGAATTTGAAATGTTGGATTTTTTGATCAAACAAAGTCAAAAATTTCTTCAAGAAACACGATAAGATATTTTCTTTCAATCCACTCTCGCTTATGGTAATTGCCTATTTGAGTTTTTGAAGGTAATAAACAAAAGTTAAAGTCGATTTACCTTAATGGATTTCTTGTTATTTTGGACGACATAATCCATATATTTCCATGAAGAGCAAATTACCATTGACATTATGCCTGTTTTGTGTACTATCGGTTTGTGCGCAGCAAAAACGCACTTTTGTCAACGGTTTGATAGAAGGGGACTTGCCGAACAAAAACATGATTTTTGTGCAAAATTTGCACACTTCAGAAAAAGTATTTGCCGATGCAGATGGTTCCTTTCGCATGTTGGTTAAAGGAGGTGACGTTTTGTTGTTATATGCAACACATATTGTTTCTAAGAAAATTAGAATTTCGGCTATCCAATTAGAGCATCTTCCATTGCGAATTCCTGTAGAAGTAAAAATAAATTATTTGAAAGAAGTCGTTGTAACAAAAACCATCCAGCGTGATACTATTTCAGCCAAAAGCTTGGGTATTATAAATAAAAATATTCCAATAAGCACCAAGGCAGAGCGCAAACTAAAGGATGCAGAAGGAGGAAAATGGGGGAATATTGCACCTTGGAAGGGACCCATTACTATCAATCTACACAAGTTGCTCAATCATACTTTGGCTCGCAAACATTTGAAATACAAACGCAAAGTAGCAGCTGTGGAATCGGAGATCCTCATGATAAATCGGACTGTAAAAAACATCGATTCTTTATTTTTTGCGGACGAATTGGAATTGGAACCGCAATTTTGGTATAATTTTATTTATTATTGTGCACAAGATCCAAACTTCCTGCAGGAGTCGAGCAATCCACTCACGGCCAAATACTATTTTTTACGAATGAAAAATGCGTATTTGGAAGAGCGAAAAGATTGAGTTTGGAACACTATTTGTAATTGCTTAAAGAAAACATATGCGAAAAATTATTGTACTAGTATTGCTGAGTCTACCATTGCTTTCCAATACCAATTTACACAAATATTATGTTAGCGTATCTGTAATGCATTATAATTCAAAAGAACAATCTCTTCAGATTATCAGTCGTATTTTTATCGATGATTTGGAGCAGGTGTTAAACGATCGCTATGATTATGTAGGACATTTGGCCACAAAGAAAGAAAAACAAAATAGCCAATATTATATAGAAAAATATGTAAAAGCCAAAATGCGTTTTTGGAAAGAAGGCAAGGAGTTGGATCTAGAATATATTGGAAGAGAGTACGAAGATGATATGATAAAAGTTTACCTAGAGTTGCCAAATACCCAAGCCGACATTTTACAGAAGCTAAGCTTGCGCAATGAAGTCTTGTTTGACATGTTTCCAGAACAACAAAACATCATGCATTTGAAGGTGGGCAACCGCAGGAAAAGCTATATTTTCACTAGAGAAAGTGATAAAGCTTTGTTAAAACTTTAACAGTTTACTAAGAACTATAAAAAATTAATTAAATTTCCACATTAAATAATCCTAAACTAGTAATGAATAGAATAAAGTATTACCTTATGTCATTCTTGTTTTTGATGGCCACAGTAGTAGTAGCACAAGAGCAAGAAGAGAAGAAAGACCGAGATCCTGGTCATATCAACAACAATAGATTCCGTCAGTTGTATCAGGAGTTTGCGACACCAAACACCTATCGTACTGCGGCTGGTGCTCCTGGTAAAGACTATTATCAGCAGCAAGCAGATTATAAGATGGATATTGAATTGGATGATAAGACCCAACGTTTGTACGGAGTGGAAACAATTACCTACCATAATAATTCTCCAGATGATTTGGAGTATCTGTGGGTACAGCTCGATCAGAATGTAAGAGCAAAAGATTCCAAAGCACACCTCAAAAATGGAAGTGGGGTAAGCTTTGCATACCAAACTGGAGATTTCGCTGGTAAACACTTAGGAGCGAAATTTGATGGAGGATTTAAAATAGACTATGTAAAAGATGCTAACGGAAGACCATTATCTACAACAGTAAACGGTACCATGATGCGTGTGAATATTCCAAAACCTTTAAAGTCAGGAGAAAAAATTTCGTTTTCGATCAAATGGTGGTACAATATTCCAGATCATACCGTAAATAGAGCTAGATCTGGTTTTGAGCACTTTGCTAAAGATGGAAACAACGCTTATGTTATTGCACAATTCTTCCCAAGAATGTGTGTGTATAACGACGTAGAAGGATGGCAAAACTACCAGTTTTGGGGTAATGGTGAATTTGCACTGCCATTTGGTAATTACGAAGTAAATATTACAGTTCCTGCAGATCACGTATTAGATGCGACTGGTAAACTCACCAACCGCAAAAAGGTGTTTTCAAAAAAAATGATGGAGCGGTATGATCGTGCAAAAAAATCTTATGATAAGCCAGTTATTATAGTAACGCAAGCCGAAGCCGAAGCTGCAGAAAAAGGATTTTCTGAGAAGAAAAAAACTTGGAGTTTCTATGCAGAAAATGTTAGAGATTATGCCTTCGCAACTTCCCGTAAGTTTATCTGGGATATGCAAGCAGTAAAAGTTGGAAGCAAAGACGTAATGGCGGTTTCTCTATATCCAAAAGAAGGAAATCCATTGTGGGAAGAGTATTCGACCAAAGCGGTGAAACAATCTTTAATTACTTATTCTAGACATACATTTGACTACCCTTATCACAAAGCTATCTCTGTTCATGCCAAAAACCAAGGTATGGAGTATCCACAGATTTGTTGGAACTACGGTAGACCAAACGAAAAAGGAGAGTATTCTGAACGTACCAAATTCGGTATGATTAGTGTAATAATACACGAAGTTGGTCACAACTATTTTCCTATGATTGTAAACTCCGATGAGCGTCAGTGGGGATGGATGGATGAAGGTCTAGATACCTTTATGCAGTATCTTACAGAACAAGATTTTGGAAAAACGTATCCAAAATCTATCGAAGGGCACAAAAATTACCCTTCCAGAAGAGGAGAAGCACACAAAATTGTAAACTATATGAAAGGAGATCAAAGCTTTTTGTCTCCGATCATGTCCAATCCAGAGAATGTATACCAATTGGGACCAAATGCATACGGAAAACCTGCTACGGCTCTTAATATTTTAAGAGAAACCGTTATGGGACCTGAATTATTCGATCATGCCTTTAAAACCTATTCTCAGCGTTGGATGTTTAAACACCCAACTCCAGAAGATTTCTTCCGCACCATGGAAGACGCCTCTGGTGTAGATTTAGATTGGTACTGGAGAGGTTGGTTCTATTCTACAGATTATGTAGATATTGGGGTTAAAGGTGTTAAGAAATACTATGTAACCGATAAGCCAAACCAAGAGATTAAAGATTATGTAAAAAGTATTGGTCGTACCATGAAAGATTTACCTCCTTTGGTATATCTAGTAGAAGAAGGAAGTACTGATTTTACACCAGATATGAAGGGTAACGATCCTACCGAAATAAAAGGCTTAAAAGAGTACATGATGGATAACTTTACGCCAGAGGAGCGCGAAAACATGAAAACACCTAAGTTTTTCTACGAAGTAGAATACGAAAAACCAGGTGGCATTCCAATGCCTTTAATTGTAGAGTATACTTATGCTGATGGTTCTAAGAAGAGCATGACGTATCCACCGCAAATTTGGAGAAAAAACGACCAAAGTGTAAAAGTAGTTGTTGCTTCCGAAAAAGAAATTACGGGAATTGCTGTAGATCCCAAATTGGAAACAGCAGATATCGATACGACCAACAACAGTTGGCCAAAGAAAGAAGAGAAAACAGATTTTGACAAGTTCAAAAACAAAGTTAAAGGCTAAGTATTTCTTTAACTACAATACAAGGCTGTCCGATTTTTTCGGACAGCTTTTTTTTTGAAGATATCTCTTGTATATTTAGTAAGATTTCGCCAACACCAACTATAGAGAGACCTTGTAGGGGCTTTGGATATAGTTAAACATGAGTTTAAATTGTATACACATAAGCGGTATAGGGAGACTTGATCAAAAAAGAAGCAGGTTAAACCCTTCATTCAAATCTTTTTGGAACAAAAATTGCCGTACCAAAGGCTTTCTAAAGATTGTTTTTGTCTTTCCTTATACGGGTTGTGACTTCTCGAACTAGAAATAGCCAAAGATTAGTTATATTTGCAATGAGTTTTATTTTCAAGCCATGTTTTTATTTATAAGCGGACCAGAAATCTTTTTTATTTTGTTTATTGTACTAATGGTATTTGGTGCAGATAAAATACCTGGTATCGCCAAGGGTATGGCCAAGGGGATGCGTCAGCTCAAGGATGCTACCAACGATATCAAGCACGAAATTCAAAAAAGCGCAGACGAACACGGCATCGATACCGATATCACCAAAGATATCCAAGAAGAAATAGACGCGGTTAAAAAGGATGTAAATGATATCTCCCAAGTAACTGGATCTATTAAGAGAAATTCCTAATTATTACAGAATAGGGGTAAAACAAATTCAACCAAAAAATAGTATGTGCCAGTTGTGTTTTTTGCCAACAACCAAACTTATTTCACCACCCTGCTAATCGTAAGCCCATCTCTTAGTGGAAGAATTACAGTTTCCAGTCTCGGATGATTGGTCGTCGTACGATTGTATTCCAACAACGCTTTAGTGGCTTTATCTCCCTTTTGCAAAGGTTCTATTACTTTACCACTCCACAGTACATTGTCCGATAAAATCACACTGCCAACTTTAACTTTGGGTAAAATTACTTCCAAATAAGCCGGATAACTAGCCTTCTCTGCATCTATAAATACCAAATCGAAACAAACATCCATAGTAGGGATGATCTCCAATGCATCACCTACATATTGGGTAATACGATCTCGAAAACTACTTTTCTCAAAGTACTTGTTTTGTATTGGAGCCAATTCTTCGTTGATGTCGATAGTGTGTATTTGACCACCAGCTGCCAAACCTTCTGCCAAACAAATTGCAGAATAGCCAGTATAGGTACCAATTTCTAAAACTTGCTTCGGAGAAATAAGCTTGCTCAACATGCTCAATATACGCCCCTGTAGATGCCCGCTTATCATTCGGGGTTGTACTACTTTTATATGTGTCTCCCTTGTGAGTTCGGTTAGTATTTGCGGTTCGGGTTGACTGTGATTTTCTATATATGCTTCTAATAATTCTGGTAAAAAATGCATTTTTTTTCTTTTTACAAAAATATTAAAAATGCTTCCTTATTTTTGAAAAAAAACAATCCATGAAATTCGAGAACACCCTCCAATTTGCAAA
>JAOXRU010000098.1 GCA_025800395.1 Flavobacteriaceae bacterium | reverse complement strand
CCTTATTTTGTATTAACAATTTATTAACCGTTCGTTCCGATATATATTTTGGTTCGCCAGAAACAAAACGAATCTGTAGCCCATTAAGGTTTTTGGCCTGGGAACGCGAATTGGCAAAGGCGTACAAAAAGAAGAGCACCCCCAACAACACCAGCAATCTTATGTTATAGTACATTTTCTTTTTCAAGTATGGCATTTTTTATGTGTTCTACTATATTTCCTATATCTCCTGCACCAAGAGTAAGCACCACTTGCGCTTTACTATTTGCAACAAAATTGGGCACCGCCGCTGCACTTAGCAACTGTTTGTTAGTGCTAGGCACTTTATCTAACAACCAACTAGAGGTAACTCCCGGTATAGGACGTTCTCTAGCAGGATATATTTCCATAAGCGCCAAGGCATCGAACTTGCTTAAAATTGCAGCAAATTCCTGGGCAAAATCTTTGGTTCTACTAAACAAATGCGGCTGAAATACCGCCAATACTTCTTTATTCGGATAGCGCTCCCGCACTGCCTGATACATGGCTTCTATTTCTGAAGGATGGTGGGCATAATCGTCTATATACACCTTGTCTTCTTGCTCCAAGACCATGGTAAATCGGCGTTGCACCCCTTGGAAACTTTTTAGCGCATGACGCAATGCCTTTTCTGGCACACCAATTTCTAATGCCATAGCCGAAGCAGCAATGGCGTTACTTAGATTATGACGTCCTGGCTTAGAAAACACCAAATTGTTTATACGAAACTGTGGTCCTACCAAATTAAAATGGTAGCACCCTTGCTTTAGTTGCAGCTGCTCTAGATGTATGTTTGCCGTAGCATCTATACCGTAAGTAATGCCTTCCAACGGCAGTCCGTTGCACACATACAACTTTCCTTCTGGAAGGATGTTTTTCTTAAAATCTTTAAAGGCCTGATGGAGGTTTTCGGCAGTTCCGTAGATGTCTAAATGATCGGCATCTATAGAAGTAATGCTTGCCAAATAGGGTTGCAAGTGCAAAAACGACCTATCGAATTCGTCTGCTTCCACTATGGTG
>JAOXRU010000078.1 GCA_025800395.1 Flavobacteriaceae bacterium | reverse complement strand
ATCAGATAAAGCTGAGAAAACTAATGGGTTTATTTTTTTTCTAGACTGGGTATAAGCACTGCTTGTGAATAGTTTTACTGGAGAACAAGAGACCTCTTCTAGTTTTTCTACAAAATTATGTATTTCAATTACTAGGCTTTTCCTTAAAAAGTTCAGCATAAAAATTAGCGTATTTGTGAAAGTTAGTTTTCTATTACGAATAAAGTCATTTTCTGAAATTCTAAACTTACATTTAAGTTCTTCGGAAAATAGTGTTCAAGATACAATTTTGAGAATTTCTTGCGAAGTTTTTTTTTCATAATAACTATCTGAATGATAGTATAATATACGAAAAAAACACATAAAAAACAACAGTAAATTACTGAAATACAGCAAAATAACATGTTAACTTAATGACATTGAGCTAATGCTATGCTTCAAATTTTTGTCTCGAACTTTGTCTTTTTACTTTTAAAATCTACTATGGTTCCCGCACGAATCCTTTCGTGTGGTGGCATTTTATATTCATTTAGCTATAAAGAAAAATAGCATCTATTTCTTTTTAGGGCATTTTAAAATAGAAATGGTATTATAGGAATAGCGCTTCGAAGCCACGCCTAGTCTAAGAAAATCAAAATAAACTGTGCGTAAGTTATATCGAACTCACGTTAAATATTAATAATTTTATTTTTGATAGCATACAAGACCAAGCCTACACGGCTACGAACATTTAGTTTTTCGAATAGATTTTCTCGATAACCATCTATAGTTTTTGGACTCAAAAACATTTCTTGAGCTATTTCCTTATACGTTTTCTCTGTACATACCCATTTCAAAAACTCTATTTCTCTTTTTTTGAATATAATTTTCGGAATTAATTCTGTTTCTCTAAAATTGTAGTTTTTGTTTTCTGCATTATAAAAACCATTGGATGCCACTGCCAAAAGGGCACTTTGCAATATTTCTGGATCAATATCTTTGAGCAAATAACCCCTAGCTCCTCTACGGAGCATACGTATAATCGTCTCATCATCGTCGTCCATAGACAATATGAGAACTTTCAAGTTTGGAAATTGCTCATACAGCAAACTCATTGTCTCCAACCCATTGAGTACAGGCATATTAACATCCAAAAGAACAATGTCAGGTGTATTCTTTTGATGCGCTATCCAATCCAAAAACTGTTTGCCATTCTTTGCGTGATAAACCACCCGAAAATCGGTAAAAGAATTTACCAATACGGTAAGGGATTTAGCAAACAAAGAATGATCGTCTACTATCGTAACTGTGTGTTTCAAGTCTAAGTAAAAATTCTTCTTATCGCAATTATTTATTAAAAATTAATATGGCTTC
The DNA here is from genome assembly GCA_025800395.1 of Flavobacteriaceae bacterium. Taxonomy (GTDB): domain Bacteria; phylum Bacteroidota; class Bacteroidia; order Flavobacteriales; family Flavobacteriaceae; genus JAOXRU01. The sequence goes on along the minus strand of JAOXRU010000078.1, from coordinate 40,027 downwards.
TGTTCCTTGCTGCTTTTGCGACTTTATAAGCAATTGTGCTTGGATCAATTTTGCCCTACTCTTCATATGTAACAACCCACAACCAGCCTCTATTTGAGACAGATCAAAGCCTTTGCCATCATCTATAGCCCTCATTTTTAAAGTCTTTGCTGTATAATGCATCGAAACACTCAATTGTTTTGCTTCTGCATGCTTCACAACATTGGAAAAAATTTCCTGAAAGACTCTAAAAATTACTGTTGCTTCCTTACTTTCTATTTTAAATGCCTCTCCCTCCACCTCCAAAGTAGTTTCAAACAAACCAAGGCGATCAAAACGCCCTAGTTCTATACGTATCGCTTCTTCTAACGAAAGTTTATTGAGTACCTCATAATTAAGAGTTCTAGACAATAGTCTAACATCCTGAAGCGTCTTACTCAAGATAGATACCGTATCTAAAACACCCTCCTTCTCGACTGAGTTCATCTTTTTTGACAACAGTAATAATTGCATTTTTGCAACCGATAACAATTGACCAATATTATCGTGTAATTCCCAACTTAGATTTTTTAAAGTCTGTTCCTGTATTTCAATTTTGGTATTCGTAAACTCTTCATCAAACCGCTTAATTTCCTCAACTTTCTGTAACAGTTTTTTTGTTTTTTTGCGATCTTTACTTGCTATATAAATCACAGCAATTGTCACCAAAAATGAAACAGCTAGCAACAGATACAGGATCAATTCTAAAGGATTCTGATTCAAATTATCCAATAATAATAGCTTAGATACGAGGTAAATATAAAAAAAAAGAAATTTATATTCTACGTCTAGTATAAAAATCTAAACAATATTTAAAAGTAGCCTTTAAAAACACGATTAAGCGTATGTTTTCCTCGCTAAAATGCATTCTATTTTTTAATCTCTACAGAATGCGGATAAGGGATTTCAATACCTGCTTTATCCAAGGCAAGCTTACTCGCTTCGGTGATACCAAAATACACTTCCCAATAATTTTCTACTTTAGACCATGGGCGAACTGCTAGATTTACCGAACTATCCGCCAAAGCTTCCACAGCTACCATGGGTTCGGGGTCCTTCAAAACATGTTCATCTTTATTCATCACATCTAACAACACCTTTTTGGCCTGTGACAAATCGGTATCATAACTAACCCCTATTACCAAATCTACACGCAATTTTCCATCAGCAGAATAATTTTTGATCGTCCCATTCGAGAGACTTCCGTTTGGCAGTATAATTGTTTTATTATCTGGACTCAACAAGACCGAAGTAAAGATCTGTATCTCTTGAACAACGCCTAGTTCTCCTTGAGCTTCTATCAAATCTCCGACCTTAAATGGTTTAAATATCATAATAAGTGCTCCACCAGCAAAATTGGCCAAGGACCCCTGTAAAGCCAAGCCAACTGCCAAGCCTGCAGCACCCAATATTGCCGCAAAACTAGTGGTTTCTACACCCAATTTTGCAGCCACTGTTATAAACAACACAATCTTGAGTGACCAACCTAGCAAATTAGAAGTAAATTTCACCAAGGTATCTTCCATATTACTGCGATACATCATTCGTTTTACCAAACCAACAACCCAGCTAATAACCCAAAAACCAAATATAAGTATCGCTAAGGCAGCCAATATATTTGGTCCATATTCAAATATGCTTTTTTCTAAAGAATTCCAAAGTTTGTCTAACATGATAAGTAATTTTTACAGCAATAATACACATTTTAAGCCACATAAACTTCGAAGGATGTAGTTATTTTCCTCTATTCGTAGGTAGACACAAAACAAATCGTATATCCGACCCAGCAATCTTCTGAGATAAACGAGCTATACTTCTTTTATTTAGCTGCAAAATTCTAGGATATCCGCCTGTGGTTTGTGCATCCTTCATCAAAACAATCAATTTTCCCGATGGTGTCAACTGCACTGTTCCAGGTAAAACAGCTGAGGTGATCATAGAAAACGCTAAGCTTGGTATAGGGTTATCCAATTGGCAACCCATTCGATTATTGGAAGTAGAAACTTTAAAGGTTCTTGTAAATAATTTTTCGAGATGTTTAAATTCTAGAAGCGCAAACTCTGGACCAGGAAAAACCTCCAAACAAGAACTTTCATAATCGATATTTTCAATAACCAATGAGTTTTTTGTTTTACATTTTTGCCCTAATGGCAACCTATCCCCTTCTTCCAAACGTGCTTTAGGTGTTATCGGCTGAAAAAAAGATCGGCTGCCCAATACCATAGGAGTATCAAATCCTCCTGCCACCGCCAAATATGCGCGTACTCCTTTTTTTCTTTGCACTATAGACAATTCTGTATTAAGCACAATATCTATAGCCCGACCACTCTCAAAACAAGCATCCTGAGTTTTAATCAAAAAATCGGCTCCACAAACTGCTATTCTCGCAGTCTTGTGAAACTTGAGCTTGGGACCTATAAGCGTTATTTCCATTACTGCCATATCTTTGGAATTCCCCACCAATTTATTGGCCAAAGTTGCTGCATATTCATCCATAGCACCCCCGGTAGAAACTCCGATATCTCGATATCCAAATCGACCTAGATCCTGAATACTACAATACAAACCAGCTTTTAGAACTTCTATCATATCTCCATTTTCTTATCCCAACGATTTTCTGCTAACAATTCATGAGGATCCCAAGATGGATCAGCTACAAAATGCAGCCAATCTTGATGTTGTTTCACATCAATAGGCACAAATTTTATTCGGTCTCCTGCTTGCACAAAACACGGAGGTTTGCCCTGAGGCGAAAACAATGGCACAGGACAGTTTCCAACAATTTGCCAACCTCCTGGAGATTGTTGAGGATAAACCCCTGTTTGTTTTCCTGCTATGCCTACCGCTCCTTTTTCCACATTTGCTCGCGGCAATTCTAACCGATCTTCCCAAAGTGATTTGGAAAGCCCTCCCAAATACAAAAAACCAGGTAAAAATCCAATACCAAAAACGGTATACCAAGAAGAAGTGTGCAATCTTATGATTTCTTCTTGAGTTTTGTTTTTCTTTACTGCAAGAGATTCCAAATCCAAACCAAATCGATGGTCATAACAAACAGGCAAAAGCCAATCTTTTCCTTGCTGCACCCCTTTATGTTGTACTTGCATATCTGCGTACCAAACACGCAATTGTTTCTTAAAAACACCAGTAGCCAATTCTTTATTGGGATGTACCAAAAGTAAGGATTGATAGGATGAAACTATTTCAATTTCCTTTTCCAAAACTGATTTTAAGTATCCCTTAAAAGCCAATACCTCCTTCAATATTCGATTGGATATCTCCTGATCCCACTCTATCAATACGGCATTCAAACCGAGGTTTTTGATTTGTTTCATTACTGTATTAGTATTCTCTCTTTTGCCAATTCCTCTCGCAAATAAACCAATATCTCCAATGCAGCCTTGTTGTCTCCATGCACACATACAGTATCTACTTCTATAGAGACCAAATTCCCTTCAACCGTATGCACTTGCTTGTCATGTATCATTAAAAGCAGTCGCTTCAAAATCAGTTTTTTATTGTGTAATACTGCCCCTGGTTTCGAACGCGAAACCAGTTTTAGATTGGTGTGATAAGCTCTATCTGCAAAACCTTCTCGCAAATAACCTAACCCAGATTGAATGGCCAATTTTTCTATTATCGACCCAGAAGGAACAACTAATAATTTACCATATTTTTGAACTTCCTCCAAATACATCTTTGCTAAAGCTAGATCATTCGACAAATCGTTATAAAGGGCGCCATGTGCTTTGATATGCTTCCAAGACACTTCTGCCTTTTGGGCCAGCTTTTCGAAATAACCTAATTGCTCACCAATAATATTCCGAAAATCTTTCGAACTCATTTGTATGCTTTTCCTACCAAAATTTTCTTTGTCTGGATAGGAAGGATGCGCACCTATTCGCACTTGATGCTTTTTGGCCAACAACATGGTATCCAATATGGTTTTCCGATTTCCTGCATGGGCACCACAAGCAATATTGCAAGAAGAAACCAATGGTAACAGTTCTGGTTCATTTCCAATTCCCTCTCCTACATCCGCATTCAAATCTATGGTATCGTAAATCGGGTTCATATCCATTGTAATACTTTAAGAACACTTTTGCCTCCCAAACCTATTGTAAGCAACACCAAAACAACACCGAATACATTCTGATAAAAAGTGTTTTTGTATGTCCCCAAGACAGATTTTTTGTTGACCACCCATAGCAACAATACCGCTATTACGGGTAACAGTACACCATTGGCTATTTGAGCAAATTGAATGATTTGTATGGGCTTTATTTCCAGCATAAGCGAACCAACTCCTAGGACTAATATCAATATCCACACCATCCTAAATCTAGTATCCTTGAGACCAGCTCCCCATCCAAAACAACTATTGACAACGTAAGCTGCTGCAAGTGGCGCTGTAATTGCTGAAGTTATACCAGAAGCAAACAAACCTATACCTAGGAAGTACTTAGCAGAAGCGCCAAATAAAGGCTCTAATCCACTAGCAAGATCTAGTAAATTTCCAACAGTATCTCCAGAAATAGCTACGGCCGCAACCATAATTGCCATAGACACCAATCCTCCCAAACCGATGGAAACTATTGTATCCCTTCTTGCATCTCCAAGATTTTTGGGATCCTTCCATTTTTCTTTTACCAATGAGGCATGCAAAAATAAATTATACGGCACCACCGTAGTACCAATTAGTCCGATAATTGTAAACAAGCTATCCTCTGGAAAACTAGGCAATAACATACCACGAAACATGGCCCCCAAATCTGGTTTGGTAATAATGGCTGTAGCAACAAAGGCCAAACTCATCAATATTACCAAAGACACCAATGCTTTTTCCAAAAACTTGTAATTGCCGACCCAAAGCAAAGCAAAGGCAATAGCTCCTATTATTAGAGGAACCCAACCATGCTCTCCAAATACTACACTTAACCCCAATGTCGCCCCTCCTATATTTCCCCCTTCATAAGCAACGTTTCCTACTACTATAGCACCCAAAATGACCAGTAAAACAATTTTCTGCAACCAAGAATTTTGAATTTCTTCTTTGAGGACTGCTGCCAAACCTTTTTGAGTGATTATTCCCAATCTTGCAGCCATTTCTTGCAGTACTATAGTAGCAATTATAGACAGTAACATCGCCCACAACAAACTATACCCAAATCGTACACCTGCTATCGTACACAAGGTAACTGTACCGGGACCTATAAACGCAGCTGCTACCAACACACCTGGCCCAACATTTTTTAGTTTATTCCACATATTTCCCTGCATTTAAAGCATAAATTGCAAAACTACCAAGCCAATGTCCTCCTTCATAGTCATCATCTACCAAATTGGGTAGAGAATATTGTATGTGCTTATTGGCAATATTTTGTAAATGTTTGTACCTTGTCTTTCCTTGGGCTATCGTAAACAAATTCCACGCTCTAGAAAAATTCACCCCATCCAAATGCACCATTTTACCATCTTTGCGATCGGAAACAATTCCCGTTTCCATATCAAAATTCTTATCTGCAAGCTGTGGCAAAAACAAGTCTAACCAAGGATCGAATTCATCTGGTTTCAACACTCTTCTCATCAAAGCTGCTTCTTCCAAGCAAGGAGAAAGAAAATCAAAACCTCCGGGCTCCCAGTCTATCGGACATGCAGCATCCTTCAAATAAAACCTTTTGGCATTTCTAATAATCGCCTCTTTTAAACTTGCATCATCCAATGCAATCGCATAATCATATGCGAAATTCATCCCAAATGCAGTATTGGGGTGCTCTCCAACACGGATTGGATACTGCAACTTGTTTAGAAAGCCAACAAAACGTTGTGCCAACAATTGTGCTAAAGGTTGCAAATTTTCTTCCAACTCCCTAGATAAAGGATCATCCCAAGTATGCAATTCTTCCACCAATTTTAGCAACCAAGCCCAACCATATGTACGTTCCCAAGATTGGTTGTGTTTCCCATGAAAATACGCCAATTCTACCGATATATTCTCCTTGGATAAATGTTGTTTTAATATTCTCCTAAAGTTTGGGGCTTCCTCCAATTCTGGAAATTGCTTAAGCAAACTCACCATAGACCAATGTCCATGTACAGCACTATGCCAATCAAAACAACCATAAAAAGCAGGATGTAGTTCTTTGGGCGAACGCAAATCTTCATCACTGCCAATTACATTATTTAGCTTATTGGGATATTCCATTTCTGCACAGTGCAAAGGTAAACTAGCCAAATTATTGGCTTGTGCCAAATTAAGCTCCATAGCTGCAAATTGTTTTACTGGAGTACTGTTTTTTGTTTTTTCTTTCTTATTAGGCGGATTGCAGCCAACAACAAAAAAAAAAAGGCAGCAAGTATAAAATTTTTTTCATCTCTACTTAAAAATAGGTTGGTTCTCTAGATTCACGAATATACTAAAATGCACCACAATAGCGCTTGTTTACAGTTGTAATCTTTTTGTGTAATGATTACTTTCTATAAAAATACTTTATCGTGCTAAGTGATTGTTTTTGCGTAGATTGTTAAAAACTCTTGAAGTATTGCTTTTTGAGGCTTGTTTTACTTATAGTTGGATTCTTACGTATAAGGTAAATAGTTGCTTTATATTTATACTAAAATATATATTGTAGAATTTTTACCTATATTGAATTACCCATACAGCCAACCCTCACGATCGAGACTTCTATATTGAATCGCTTCACTTATATGGTGATTTTGGATATCCGCCTCTCCTTCCAAATCGGCTATGGTCCGTGCAACTTTTAATATACGGTCATACGCCCTAGCCGAAAGATGCAATCTTTCCATGGCTTCTTTTAGCATCTTCTTTGACTCTTTGTTTAGGTGACAAAAGTCTTCTATTTGTCTGGTAGTCATTTGGGCGTTGTGGTGTAGTTCTTTGTAATTTTTAAATCTTTCTGTCTGTATATTTCGTGCAGCAACTACTCGTCTTCGGATTTCTACTGAAGTCTCTCCCTTTCGGCTATCTGCCAGCTTTTCAAACGGCACAGGATTCACTTCTATATGCAAATCAATACGATCGAGCAAAGGCCCAGAAATTTTGCTCAAATATCGTTGCATTTCCATATTAGAATTCTGTATGGGCGCATGTCCGTCATTGAAATACCCTCCTGGGCTAGGATTCATACTAGCTACCAGCATAAAACTAGATGGATAGGTAACTGTAAATTTTGCTCTAGATATGGTTACCTCTCTATCTTCTAGAGGTTGACGCATCACTTCAAGTACCGACCGCTTAAATTCTGGCAATTCGTCCAAAAACAAAATACCATTATGTGAAAGACTAATTTCGCCAGGTTGTGGATAGGTACCTCCACCAACCAAAGCTACATCGCTTATGGTGTGGTGTGGAGACCGAAATGGTCGTTGTTTTATTAGTCCAGTGCTTTTCACTTTACCAACTACCGAATGAATTTTGGTAGTTTCCAATGCCTCATTCAAGGTCATAGGTGGCAAGATGGTAGGGAGTCTTTTCGCCAACATGGTTTTACCCGAACCCGGCGGACCGATTAGAACCAAGTTGTGTCCTCCGGCTGCAGCAATTTCCAAACAACGTTTGATCGTTTCTTGTCCTTTCACATCCGAAAAGTCTACCAAACCATTTTCAAACAGATCGTCATATTCGGCCTGCAAATCCAAGACAGTTGGTTCTATTGCTATTCCCTCATCAAAAAAAGATATTACCTCTGATATATTCTCTACCCCTAGAACTTCTAGACCTTCTACCACGGCAGCTTCTTTTGCATTGGCTTTGGGCAATATAAACCCTTTAAAACCTTCTTCCATGGCTTTTATAGCTATGGGAAGCACCCCTCTAATCGGTTGCAAAGAACCATCCAGCGATAATTCTCCCATGATAATATAAGACCCCAACAGCTCCGCTTCTATTTGCCCACTGGCAACTAATATCCCCAAGGCTATACTCAAATCATAGGCACTCCCTTCTTTTCGCAAATCGGCAGGAGCCATGTTTATCGTGATTTTTTTTCCCGGTATGCGATAGCCATTGTTTTGCAAGGCAGCCGCTATACGATAATTACTCTCTTTTATGGCATTGTCTGGCAATCCAACCAAATGGTATCCCACGCCTCTATTGATATGCACTTCCACAGTTATAGTTGTAGCTTCCACACCAAATACCGCACTTCCATATACTTTTGTAAGGATATTTTCTATCATAGCCCTTGCAATATAAAACCTAAATAAGAAATAACTCTATATCAAAAGGCAACAGGTATGCTTGTTTCGATACACTACCTATATGTTTCGGTAAGCTAGATGGTTTTAGACGAATGGGATACCATTTTCTTCAAAGTTTTCAATTCCTCTTGGGTTAAATGCCGCCATTGTCCAACTTCTACATCCAATTGAACATGCATGATACGAATGCGTTTTAGCGTTTTTACCTCATAATCCAAGTACTCGCACATTCTGCGAATCTGCCTGTTTAGTCCTTGAGTAAGTACCATACGAAATGTAAAGCCGTCCTCTTTCACTACCTTACATTTTCGAGTTATCGTATCCAAAATGGGGATTCCATTTTGCATACGTTCCACAAATTCTGGTGTAATTGGCTTGTTTACCGTTACCAAATATTCTTTTTCATGATGGTTTCTGGCTCTCAAAATCTTGTTCACTATATCCCCATCATTGGTAAGAAAAATGAGTCCCTCACTTGGTTTATCCAATCTTCCTATTGGGAAAATTCGTTTCGGATAATTGATATAATCAATGATATTATCTTTTTCTACCTTGGTATCGGTAGTACATACAATACCCACGGGCTTGTTGAAAACCAAGTAGATAAAATCTTCTTCTTGTTTGGCTACCTTTTTGCCGTCTACTGCCACGATATCACCTGCTTGAACTTTGGTACCCATTACTGGTAACTCTCCATTTATGGTGATACGTCCTTGCTCCAATAAGCGATCTGCCCCACGTCTTGAACAGTAACCCGCTTCGCTCAAAAACTTATTGATTCTAATCCCTTTGTTTGCTTCCATAATTCCCTCGCAATATAATACTGCACAAAATCTGCTATTCCAATTCCAAACTCACCTGACCTTCATCGCTTCCATCATCCTTTTTGAAACTGAGGTTTTCTTCTGCTACCACCTCCATTTCCTCTATCACAGGCGCATCAGGATCTTCGTATGGCAAGGACTCCATTAGATTGATCGCTCTAACCTCCTCGGTTGTCAATTGGTTTCCTATAGCTTTTATCCCCTTAACAGCTATAAATTCTTCCAAATTTACCTCCATATTTGGTTTTTTCTCTTTACCTCTTTCTTTTTTAAAGACAATCTCCGCCATTGGCTTCCAATCGGTGCTCACCAATTCCAACTGGGATTTTACATGATCGGTAATAATCTTTTCTTCCTTTTGCTCATTTTCAATCACAAATCGTTTGACATAATATCGTTCTTTATCTCCACAATAGTGTATTGCTGAAATAGGTTTCTTGGGATGCCATTTTTCCAAGACAATCATATCGCTAGGAAAATGTGCTGTCAATTCGGGTATAATGGTTTTCACCAAACCGTTTTGAGTAACAACCAACAGTCGATCTTCGCCCTTAAACGCCCCTAAGAGCTCTCCTCTACCGTCTACATTGAGTCTTTTTACAATGTCGTCATACCAAATATTTCTTGGTTTTAAAGTAGAAACACCTTTTTCTTTAAGCTCAATACGCTTAACAGCAAACTTGGTTACTATATTTCCTTTGGAACCTCTTCCTTTTATGAGTACTTCTGAAAAATCCAAATCCCATTTCAATTTCTTGATACTGCCCGTTTGTCGCAAAGATACATTCACAATTTCAGCTTCCCCATTGGGGTTGGCAGTAAAATACAACAATTTGGAGGATGCTTTTCCCTGAGTAAGCATATAATCTTTATCCCGTGTAACACCGCTTACAAAGAATCGTTTTACATAAGTGGTTCCACCTTTTCCATCTTTGTAAATAAGATTATAGATGGTACGCTTATCCCCTTTCTTAAACACCGCTACATGTATAATGTTTTTACCAATAAAAGTCTTACTATCTACCTTGGTTACACGCATTTTTCCTTCTTCTGTAAAAACAATGATATCATCTATATCACTGCAGTCACATACGTATTCATCTTTTTTGAGCGAGGTTCCAATAAAACCTTCCTCCCGATTGACATACAATTTGGTATTACGCACAACCACTTTGGTAGCATCGATTTCGTCAAATACCGAAATCTCGGATTTGCGTTCTTTGCCGTTCCCAAAGTCTTTTTTTAATTTCTTGAAATAGTCTATCGAAAAATCTATAATATGCTCCAAATTATAAACTACCTCCGCTATCCTTTCCTCTAGAGATTCTAGAAGTTGCTGTGCTTTATCCAGATCAAACTTCGAAATTCGTTTAATCCTTATTTCGGTCAAACGTACAATATCTTCTTTGGTCACAGGACGCTTCAAATTCCCTATATATGGCTTCAATCCTTTATCTATAGCTGCGATAACCCCTTCCCAGGTTTCTTCCTCTTCTATATCACGATAAATTCTATTTTCTATAAAAATTCGCTCCAAGGAAGAAAAATGCCATTGCGATTCTAACTCTTCTTTTAAAATCTCCAATTCTTTGCGTAGCAATTCTACCGTAAAATCTGTAGAACGCTTCAAAATTTCGGTAACCCCCATAAAGATAGGTTTGTTATCCACGATCACACAGCCTAGAGGAGAAATAGACATTTCACAATTGGTAAACGCATATAAGGCATCTATGGTTTTATCGGGAGAAATCCCATGATGTAAATGCACCAAAATCTCTACTTCCGCTGCAGTATTATCCTCTATCTTCTTTATTTTGATTTTACCTTTTTCATTGGCTTTAAGTATCGAATCGATCAGGGATCCGGTATTGGTTCCAAATGGTATTTGCTGAATTACCAGAGTATTTTTGTTGCGTTGTTCTATACGAGAACGCACTCTAACTTTCCCTCCCCTCAATCCATCGTTGTAATTACTTACATCTATAATTCCAGCAGTTGGGAAATCTGGAAATATGGAAAAGCGTTTCCCTTGCAAATGTTTGATAGAAGCATCGATCAATTCCAAAAAATTGTGCGGCAAAATTTTTGTAGATAGTCCTACTGCAATTCCTTCAGCCCCTTGCGCCAATAACATGGGGAACTTCACTGGTAAATTGATTGGCTCCTTCTTTCTACCGTCATAGGATTGTTGCCATTCTGTAATTTTTGGACTATATACCACCTCTAGTGCAAACTTCGATAGTCGCGCTTCTATATATCGAGAAGCTGCAGCCCTATCTCCTGTGAGAATATTTCCCCAGTTACCTTGGGTATCGATCAGTAGGTCTTTTTGGCCAATTTGCACCATGGCATCTGCAATACTCGCATCACCATGTGGATGGTATTGCATCGTATGCCCTACCACATTTGCCACTTTGTTGTAACGTCCATCATCGAGCTCTTTTAACGAATGCATAATTCTCCTTTGCACAGGTTTAAAACCGTCTTCTATAGCTGGTACTGCTCGCTCTAGTATTACATAGGAAGCATAATCCAAAAACCAATCTTTGTACATCCCTGTTACCCGGGTTATACTTTCTTGGTTATCGCCTGCGACATTTTCGTTATTCTCGATATTCTCGTTCTTTTCGTTCTCTAAGTGCTCCTCCATGAAGAATGCTTATGGTTGTGGTTTGCTATGGTTATGCCTCTACGGCATCTAATTCTACTTTCAAATTATTGATGATAAACTTTTGACGATCTGGAGTGTTTTTCCCCATATAAAATTCCAAAAGTTGTTCTATAGACATGGCTTTATCCAACATCACAGGGTCTAGGCGAATGTCCTCCCCTATAAAATATTGAAATTCATCTGGCGATATCTCCCCAAGTCCTTTAAATCGTGTAATCTCAGGCCTCCCTTTTAATTTGTTGATTGCGGCTGTTTTTTCTTCATCGCTATAACAGTAAATGGTCTCTTTTTTGTTTCTTACTCGAAACAATGGGGTTTGTAAAATATATAAATGTCCTTCTTTGATGACTTCTGGAAAAAACTGCAAAAAGAAGGTAATCAAAAGTAATCGAATGTGCATACCATCCACATCGGCATCTGTTGCGATCACTATATTGTTGTAGCGCAAATCCTCTAGGGATTCTTCGATATTGAGTGCTGCTTGCAACAAGTTGAATTCCTCGTTTTCATAAACAATTTTTTTGCTCATCCCATAAGAATTCAAAGGTTTCCCCCTAAGACTAAATACGGCTTGTGTATTCACATCTCTAGATTTGGTAATCGAACCCGATGCGGAATCTCCCTCTGTAATAAATAAGGTAGTATCTAAACGATTGTCTTTTTTCAAATCCCCAAGATGCACCCGACAATCTCTCAGTTTCTTATTGTGAAGACTCACTTTCTTTGCCCGTTCTCTTGCAAGCTTTCGAATGCCCGAAAGCTCTTTTCTTTCCCTTTCCGCTTGTACAATCTTTCGCTGAATAGCTTCGGCTATATCCACATTTTTATGCAAAAAATTATCCAAATTGCGACCGACAAAATCGTTTATGAAGGTTCTTACCGTAGGTAAATCCCCTCCCATATCCGTAGAGCCCAATTTGGTTTTGGTCTGACTCTCAAATACTGGCTCCATCACTTTGATAGAAATCGCAGCTATAATTGATTTGCGAATATCGGAAGCATCGTAACTTTTTCCATAAAACTCTCGTATGGTTTTTACCAAGGCCTCACGAAAAGCAGCCTGATGCGTCCCTCCTTGTGTGGTATGTTGGCCGTTTACAAAACTGTGATACTCTTCGCTATATTGGGTTTTGCTATGTGTAATCGCCAATTCGATATCTTCTCCCATCAAATGAATGATTGGATAGAGCATGTCTTCCTTACTATTGTTGTCTTCCAACAAATCTTTTAATCCGTTTTCAGAAACAAACTTCTCCCCATTAAAAACTATAGTCAGCCCCCTATTTAGATAGACGTAGTTTTTGAGCATCTTCTCTATATATTCTTGGCGAAACTTATAATTCTTAAATATGGAAGCATCTGGGACAAAACTCACGCTTGTTCCTTTGCGCTTAGAAGTAGTTTCCATAGAGGATTCTTCCAATAAATTTCCTTGTTCAAACAAAGCCCACTTGGTCTGTCCTTCTCTTACAGATTGCACCTTAAAACTCGCAGATAACGCATTTACAGCCTTAGTCCCAACACCATTTAACCCAACCGATTTCTTAAAAGCCTTAGAATCGTATTTCCCTCCTGTATTCATTTTAGATACTACATCTACAACCTTCCCCAGAGGAATACCTCGTCCGTAATCACGAATGTTTACTTCATTTTCTTTTATATTTATTTCTATGGTTTTACCCGCACCCATTACAAATTCATCTATAGAATTGTCGAGCACCTCTTTGATCAGAATATAAATGCCATCGTCCGCCGAAGACCCATCACCCAATTTTCCGATATACATCCCTGGACGCATGCGGATATGTTCCTTCCAATCGAGTGAGCGTATATTATCTTCAGTATACGTTGTTTTTGCCATAGAGAAAACGAATTTAATGTTGGATTGCTAATATAAGAACTGCATACAAAATATAAAATGAGAAAACCAGAAATTAATTAACAATTGTTTCTTTATAAGTGCTACTAAAACCCTATTTAAGTCTAGCTTTTTTTCTTTTAATCATTCCTAGGTACAAAACTCCAAGCACTATTATGGTTCCTCCTATAAATTGCTCTATACTTAAGACTTCTCCTAAAACCCAATAAGCCAAACTTATGGTTGCAATTGGTCCTAGACTAGCAAGAATAGCAAAATCAGAAGAACCTATTTTAGAAATGGCTCCAACCACCAAATAAGAAGGAATAATTGTAGCAAATACTGCCATCATCAATCCTATCATATACACTTGCCAAGGATAGCTCCACAAATCCGCCTGATCTTGCATCCCATAATGAACCAAGGTTGCTACGCAAGCAATAATCATGGAATAAGAGGTAAATGCCTTTACTCCAAATTTAGGTATCATATATTCGCTCCCCACCAAATACATGGCATATGTTATTGCACAAAAAAATACCAAAAGAGCACCAAACCAAACTTTACTTCCTTCTATACTTAATTGGTTCCAAAAGGTTACCAATAAGCCGATATAGGTAATTGCTATAGCTGTTTTTTGGGCCTTATCAACTGGTTTTTTTAAAAACCAATACCCCAATAACACTACTATAGTCGGATATACAAAAAGAACGATGCGTTCTAGGCCAGCAGAGATATATCGAAGACCCAAAAAATCAAACAAACTTGCTACATAATAACCTATAACCCCAAAGAATATTAGCCAAACATAATCTTTGATGCTGTAGTTAGAAATAGGCATATTAGAAGGATAACGCCAAGCCATTAATAGATAAAACGGTAATGAAAATAGCATACGAAACACCAACAAATGTATAGCGGTTACCTCATACTGATAGGCTAATTTTACCATAACTGCTTTGCTGGAAAAAAAAACAATACCTACTACAGCCATAATTACCCCCCAAAAAAATCGTTTCTCAAATTGCATATAACAAATCTAATACCTTCCACACGATTGGCTCTTTTTTTTTGTCCAAAATTACGACCCCCAAATAAAATCACATCTAAGCGCTTGCAGTAGATTTTTAAAACAGGATCCCTCAGTATCGTCTGGCAACTACAGTATGGCAAAAAAGAAAAACCCCGAACCAATAGTCCAAGGTTTTAATAGTTTATACGTTGTAATCGATGGCAATAGTATTGCCAATATGAAGTTATACATTAAAACGAAAATGCATCACATCTCCATCTTTCACAATATAGTCTTTACCTTCTACGCGCATTTTTCCAGCCTCTTTCACTTTCGCTTCACTCCCAAAACTCTCGTAATCCTCAAAAGAAATTACTTCTGCACGTATAAATCCTTTTTCAAAATCGGTATGAATTACGCCAGCTGCTTGTGGAGCAGTATTTCCAATATGAATGGTCCATGCACGTACTTCCTTTTCCCCAGCGGTAAAATAGGTTTGCAGATTTAATAATTTATAAGCCGCTCTTATTAAACGAGAAGCACCAGGCTCTTCCAAGCCAAGATCTTCTAAAAAGATTTGTTTTTCTTCGTAATCCTCCAATTCTGCTATATCAGACTCTGTAGCAACCGCTAAAACTAAAACCTCCGCACTCTCCTCTTTAACCGCTTCTTTTACCCTATCTACATAGGCGTTTCCATCTTTGGCTGAAGCTTCGTCCACATTGCAAACATATAATATTGGTTTTGCTGTAAGCAATTGAAACCCTTTCATCAATTCCGCTTCATCTTCGTTGACTTCAACCGCTCTAGCAGAAACTCCAACTTCTAAGGCTTCTTTAAATTTGGTTAAAACAGCCTCTTCCTTCTGCGCTTCTTTATTTCCTGTTCTAGCAGCTCGTTTTACTTTTTCTAAACGAACTTCTACTGTATCTAAGTCTTTTAATTGCAATTCTATATCTATAGTTTCTTTATCTCTAATAGGATCTATAGAATTGTCTACGTGCGTGATATTGTCGTTATCAAAACATCGTAAAACATGAATAATTGCATGACATTCTCTTATATTTCCAAGAAATTGGTTCCCCAAACCTTCTCCCTTACTAGCACCACGAACCAAACCAGCAATATCTACGATCTCTACTGTAGCTGGCATCACCTTTTGGGGGTTTACTAATTCTTCCAAAATCTCTAGTCTTCGATCTGGCACATTTACCACCCCTAAATTGGGCTCTATAGTACAAAATGGAAAATTGGCACTCTGTGCCTTGGCATTCGACAAACAATTAAACAAAGTCGATTTTCCTACATTGGGCAATCCTACGATTCCTGCTTTCACGCTAGTTCTTTTAAAAATTAAAATCGGGCAAAGATAACAAACTATTAAGGACTATGGGCTTTTCCATCGTGGAAAATGATTTCACAAGACAATAGGAGACTTCTCTTGTTTCCACTTTATTTTTTTTAAAACAAAAAAACCATTTAAAGCAGGATTCCAAATGGTTTTTCTTTATCGCATCTACCTCTTTATTGAGGATGCATAAATCCTTGTTTGGCAAGCAATTCTTCTTCGCTCTCCACCACGTCATCATCTGGCACACAACAATCTACAGGACAAACTGCAGCACATTGCGGCTCTTCATGAAATCCTTTACATTCGGTACACTTGTCTGGAACAATATAGTACAATTCGTCAGATATCGGGTCCTGCACTGCATCCGCATCTGCTTGTTTACCATTTGGTAATACAACAGATCCACTTAGATTTGTACCATCACTATATCGCCATTCTTCTGCACCTTCGTAAATGGCCGTATTGGGACATTCTGGCTCACAAGCCCCACAATTAATACATTCGTCAGTTATAATAATTGCCATAGTAATTCTTTAATTCAATAAATTTGTACAAAATTATGACCAATTTTATTTAAAACCAACATAAATGACGATAGAAGACAGAATAATTTCCTTTTCTAATCTCGGAGTGGCTATAAACAATTTCTTAGACCATTCTAAAAGTACAACGCACAAAGAATCAGATTATTCTTCTTGGAATGCTTGTTTACAACTTGCCGAGTCAAAAAATGGCTGGTTTACCAAGCAACAGGTATATATTGCTTTGCGCTCTTGGGCCAAGTTGTTGCAAAAAGACAAGCTACAAAGGTGGTCCGAGCATTATAAGATGGATCGTATTCAAAGCCCAAAAAAAGTACTAATCATAATGGCTGGCAACATTCCCTTGGTGGGAATGCACGATTTGCTTTCCGTACTTATAACCGGACACCATGCCGTGGTTAAACTCTCCTCCTCCGACGGAATCTTATTGCCCTTCTTGTTTGATCGTTTGGTAGAAATAGAGCCTAAATGGAAGACATATGTAAGTTTCAGCAAAGAACACGGCAAGCATTTTGATGCGGTGATCGCCACAGGAAGCAACAATACTGCGCGATATTTCGAACAATATTTTGCAAACAAACCCAATATCATCCGTAAAAACCGCAACTCGGTAGCCATTATAGACGGGACGGAAAGCAAAGAAGAGCTACAAGCATTGGGAAAGGATATATTTACCTATTTCGGATTGGGCTGCCGTAGTGTTTCCAAACTGTATGTTCCTAAAGATTATAACTTCGACAATTTTTATCGTGCCATTTTGGCGCCACATCAAGACGTTTTAAAGATGGAAAAATACACCAATAATTACGATTATAATAAGGCTGTTTATCTCATGAGCGAATTCAACTTTTTGGACAATGGTTTTTTGATGGTTAAAGAAGAATCCTCATTTGGCTCTCCCATTGCTACTGTTTTTTATGAAACCTATCAGAACCTCCCCCAATTAGAAGACAGACTAAGATCTCAAGAAGCAGAAATACAATGCATTGTGCAAAAATCTATGACTACAAAACGCGTTGCTTTTGGACAAACCCAACAACCCCAACTCATGGATTATGCAGATGGAGTAGATACCGTTGCATTTTTATTAAAAATTTGACTTTAAAATTAGCATATTTATAAAGCAATTATGCGTAGCTTTACCGATATTTGTTTTCTTATTTATTAGCAACGCCTAAAAGATTATAGAAATGAAAAAGCACAATTTTAGCGCAGGTCCATGCATCTTACCTCAGGAAGTGATGCAAGAAGCAGCAGAGGCAGTTTTAAATTTTAACAATTCTGGCTTGTCACTTATTGAAATTTCCCATCGCAGCTCAGAATTTGTTGCAGTAATGGAACGCGCTCGAGCTCTAGCTTTAGAATTATTGGGACTCGAAAATCAAGGATATCAAACCCTTTTTCTTCAAGGAGGAGCAAGTACCGAGTTTTTGCGTGTTGCCTACAATCTATTAGAAAACAAAGCAGCGTATCTCAATACGGGTACATGGAGCAGCAAAGCACTAAAAGAAGCTAAAATTCTTGGCGAAGTAGTAGAAGTTGCTAGTTCAAAAGATAAAGGATTTAATTATATCCCAAAAGCATATCAAATACCAAAGGACGCAGATTATTTTCACTGCACCTCCAATAATACTATTTTTGGAACCCAAATAAAAGAATTTCCTAGCACAGATATCCCTATGGTCTGTGATATGAGTAGTGATATTTTTTCAAGGGTACTCGATTTCTCTAAATTTGATTTGATATATGCGGGTGCACAAAAAAACATGGGACCTGCAGGTACTACTTTGGTTGTTGTAAAAGAAGAAATTCTCGGCAAGATGAGTCGTACTATTCCTTCGATGCTAGATTACCAAACGCAAATTGCAAAAGACAGCATGTTCAATACTCCTCCAGTTTTTGCAGTATTCACTTCTATGCTAACCCTGGAGTGGTTAAAAAACAAAGGAGGGATTGCAGCTATCGAAGAGATCAATGACAAGAAAGCGCAATTGTTGTATTCTGAAATAGAGTTAAACCCATTGTTTGATGGATTTGCCAATAAAGCGGATCGAAGCAATATGAACGCCACATTCACGCTCAACAAGCCAGAGCTAAAAGATAGCTTTGACACAATGTGGAAAGAGGCGGGTATCAATGGATTGAACGGCCACAGATCCGTTGGTGGCTATCGCGCTTCTATGTATAACGCCCTTAGCCTGGAAAGCGTGGGTACTTTGGTAGATATAATGAGTGAATTGGAACGAAAAGCATAAAGAAAATGAAAGTATTAGCAAATGATGGCATCTCCAAAAGCGGGATCGATGCACTAGAAAAATCTGGCTTTGAGGTAATCACCACCAAAGTAGCCCAAGAACAACTCTCAAACTTCATCAACGAGCATGACATCAGTGTTGTATTGGTACGATCGGCAACCAAAATCCGAAAAGACATTATTGACTCTTGCCCCAAGCTCAAAATTATAGGACGCGGTGGTGTAGGAATGGACAATATAGATGTTCAATATGCCAAAGATAAAGGTCTCGCAGTAATTAACACACCTGCTGCCTCCTCAGAGTCGGTAGCTGAATTGGTTTTTGCACACTTATATGGTGGTGTACGCTTTTTATTTGATGCCAATAAAAATATGCCTTTAGAAGGAGATTCTCGTTTTAAGGATTTGAAAAAAGCATACGCTAAAGGAAAAGAACTAAGAGGTAAAACACTAGGGATCATTGGAATTGGTAGAATAGGCCAAGCAGTTGCCCGAATCGCTATCGGTATCGGTATGAAAGTGGTCGCTTTCGATCCATTTATAGAAAAAATAGATTTGGAATTAGAATTTTTTGATGGACAAAAAGTCAACTTCCCCTTAGTGACTATCCCCAAAGAAGCTGTCCTCAAACAAGCCGATTTTCTTACCCTACATGTTCCTGCTCAAAAGGAATATATCATCGGAAAATCCGAATTAGATATGATGCAAAAAGGAGCTGCTATTATTAATGCCGCTAGAGGCGGTGTAATAGACGAAGTAGCTTTGCTGGAAGCACTAGAATCCAACCAGATAGCCTTTGCAGGATTGGATACTTTTGAAGACGAACCAAAACCCGCTATACAAGTTTTGATGAACCAAAAAGTATCCCTATCCCCACATATTGGAGCTGCAACCATGGAAGCTCAAGATAGAATTGGTGTAGAATTAGCTGCACAGATAATCGACATTTTAAAGTAAAAACCACACTTTTTATCGATTATTTCAAATTTAACAAGCCCGATACCAAAGCTATCGTACTTTTTTGTAACTTGAAAATCATTAACTTAAAAATCATTAAAAATATGTCAGGAATTTTAGACTTATTAAATAGCGATCTTGGTAAGCAAATTATCAGCGGGGTGAGTGGTCAAACAGGACAATCTCAAGATAAAACCGCTAGTGTTTTGAGCATGGCGCTACCGGTATTGATGGGCGCAATGAAACGCAATACCAACTCTTCGGAAGGAGCTTCTGGTCTTATGGGTGCTTTATCCAATAAGCATGACGGAAGTATATTAGATAATCTAGGCGAGCTTTTTGAAGGCGGCGTAGACCAAAACGTTATGGATGATGGCGCAGGTATCTTAGGACATGTGCTTGGCGGTAACCAAGCAAACGTGGAGTCTGCTATCGGTCAAAAATCTGGCTTGGACAGTGGTTCGGTTGGTAATATTCTCAAAATTGCTGCCCCAATATTGATGGGTTTCCTCGGTAAAGAATCTCGCAATCAAAATGTAAATAATTCGAATGGGATTGGTGACCTATTGGGTGGACTCATGGGCGGACAACAGAAAGAACAAAGCCTTATAGAATCCCTTATCGATGGAGATAACGACGGTAGCGTATTGGACGATATCGCTGGCATGGTTCTAAGTGGATCTGGCAAGCAAAAATCTGGAGGCATTGGTGGTCTACTAGGTGGTTTGTTTGGAAAATAAAATAGATAATATCCGCATATGTTAAAGTCGCTAGTTTTTAGCGACTTTTTTTGTATCTTTAAAAAAATGAAGGGGAATTTAAATTATTTGGGGATCTTATTTTTTGCAGGCTTGACATTGCTCTTTAGCTGTAGCAGTAAAAACAACACGGCCAATCAACTAAACAAGCTCGATCCGATTAGCCCCAAAGAACAAGCTACCTTTGATCAAAAAGAAGGAGACACCATACACATCTCCAACGAAGAAGCTACTTATGATATTATCATCATAGAACCGGGGTTTGACCTCTGGCTCTCTACCATTGCAAGACCTAGAAATTTTTACAGCCAAAGCTTTTTAGAGAATAGAAATCGTATCTACGTACAAGCATGGAACAATAGGGTAAGTAATCCACAATTTAATCAAAATCTTTATGAGCTATTGATCGATTACAATTGGAATACCGATTATGGCTATGAAGTAAACTATAAGCTTTACAATTATTTTATATTCTTTCAACGAAAATACAATCAGAGACTCAGTGGCATCCTGCCTCGTATTTAGAATGATTCCATTTTTTTAAAGTATATTTGTAATTTAGATCATCATCGCTATGGAAAGCATTAAGAATCGTTGGGATATACAGAAAAAATGGCAATATATTTTTCCCTTATTAGGCTATTTCGGAAATTTGGCATCCGCTTATCTATTGGCAGCTTTTGCACTAAAACTCTTTAAACAAAATGGCGGTCTAGCTTATTGGCTTGCGCTGCTCTTTACTACTCTAGCTTTTCATTTTTTGTTATTGCGTTTTTTTCTATGGTGTTTTGATAAATTAAAAAACAAATGGGTCACCCAGTATCGGTGGGAAATGATCGCTATTTTCATAGTCTTTGCTATTACTGGTTCTCTTTCCGCAAAATTAGCAGTTCCTCTCATGAACTGGATTGGCATATATCCAGAAACCCTCCCTTCCTTTTGGTATTGGTGCATTCGGATATTCATTATCCTGCCCATATATCAAGTACTACTCATTGTTATAGGCTGGCTTTTTGGTCAGTACCGATTTTTCTACAGTTTTGAAAAAAAAATGTTGAAACGATTGGGGATCAAAATATAAAAGCCCCAATGGATTACACTAAAATCCTTTTAAGCTCATACTATAAACTCGCTACTTTTTATTAGAAAAGAAAAAACCAGCTAAAAAGTAGGAAGACGGTTTTCATTTTTCCACCACAGGAAGTTTTTTAGCTTTGGGCGCTACCAAAAACTCGTAAATCCAAGTAAGGGTAAATGTTGGTATGAAATCTGTAAAAAAGGCTATCTCCTCTAAAAAGGTAACCGCCCCTGCAATTTTACCCGTCATTCCCTTATACATGCGGGTCATCAAATAGGCAGAAATGGGAGCCCATATGATATCAGATGTCTCTCCCAAGGCCGGAACCAAAAAAGACAAATACCCTACTCCATCCAATAATATGCTAAAAAATAGCTTTTGGTATTTTTTGTTGTTTTCAGACATAGATACATGTTAATATTATAAAACTATATGCAAATAAAATGCCAAAATTCATTTTATTTGTTTATGACAGGTCTGTAGCGATTAGCTTCAGAAATTCGTTTCGTGTCTCTTGTTTTTCAAATTGCCCTCTAAATCCAGAAGTAGTTGTTACTGAATTTTGTTTCTGAACGCCACGCATCATCATACACATATGTGACGCCTCAATAACCACCGCCACCCCCAAAGGTTTCAACGTATCATATATACACTCTAGTATGTCGTGTGTCAAACGTTCTTGCACTTGCAAACGTCTAGCAAATACATCCACTACCCGAGGAATTTTACTCAAGCCAACTATATAGCCATTGGGAATGTAGGCAATATGTGCCTTGCCAAAAAAAGGCAATATATGGTGCTCACACAAAGAATACAATTCTATATCTTTTATGACTACCATATCGTGATAAGATTCTTTAAACATGGCACCTTTCAAAATAGCAACAGGATCTTGGTGATAGCCCTGAGTAAGAAATTGCATTGCTTTGGAGGCTCTCTCTGGAGTCTTTTTCAAGCCCTCCCTATCAATATCCTCACCAAGATCTTCTAATATATTACTATAACTCGCCTTGATGAGCTCCTGTGCCTGTATGTGATATTCTTCAAAAAACTTATATGACATGCTATGTTTTTGTTTCTCAATATACTTATTTTTTGGGGCAAGCCCTAAAATTAATTCCCTCTATTTGTAAATCTCTTAAACATCGAACATCAATATGGCGTACCCACACATATAGATTAAGCGTTTTTACCACAAAAAATTGTAAATACAATAAAGAAAATTTAAATTTAAAACTCCTTTTCAAATTAAAGGATCATGTCCCAAATATCAAACAAATATCTCATCTATTTATTGTTTTTGTTGTTGCCTAGTTTATGGCAATGCAAATCTGTTGCAAGTTTGCAAGACATCGCATACGGAAAAAAAGATTTCAACGCCCAGTTTCAAAACGATATAGCAACCTGCTTGGCGTATATACAAAACAACAAGGAAGTCATTCGAATAGATCATATCCGTTCAAATGTAGAAACTGCTGCTTCCATATACCGACAAATAAAACCCATTTACCAATACATCAATCAACACTTTACCCTGAGGTTTTATGAAGCCGACGATATAAGCATGGCTTTTGAAGGCTTATTGCAAAAAATCGAAGCATACCATCCTAGATCCGAATTATTATCGGCTGGCGAAGAAATTGAAAATCGACTTCTCCTACTACAAAGGGAAGCCACAAATTTTCCGCTCCGCAAAGAAGAAACTACTATAGTGTTGAGCCATATGCTCCGTCAATTACAAGAAGATTTTTATTTTAAATTAAAGCAAGATCAAATAATAAAAAGCAATGCCAACAGCAATTTGGAGGATATCGAAGACCCAAATATTCAAGAAAAACTAAAACAAGCCTACCGCAATAAAAGAAAACACATCATTATTTCACATTTGAGCTTTCAAAAACTCAAAATATATCTCCGCACGCTTGAATCGGAATTCAACCAGGAACGGCTTTATCAAAATTGGCAGTATAGTTTGAATCGAGCACATCAATGCACACACCCCAATAAATTGACCAACAACGACCAATTGGTCCATCTTGGTTTGGAAATAAAAAAGCAAAACCAATTATTACGTCAAACACTAAAAGACTGGAATATACCAACCGACCAAAGTGCCTATGCCAATACCCTATTTGAAGACGACGCCAATCTTCCATAATTACTTGTAATTGTTAGCTTAGAAATGCAATAGGGCTTCTATAACATGTAACTCAAAATTCATATTTTTAAAGCAAAATAATACGCCAAACTTTTACGCTTATATTTTTCTATACTAAAGGAAAATACTACCTTTCGCTTTTGGACAACTAAACATATGATAAAAGCGAATAATATACACAAGCATTATGGAGACCTACATGTACTGAAGGGAGTTAGTTTACAAATCAACAAGGGGGAAATCGTGTCTATAGTTGGCGCTTCTGGCGCTGGAAAAACAACACTTTTACACATATTGGGCACCCTAGACCAAGGAGACACTACATCCGATTACTCTCTGGTAATCAACAACCAATCGGTCTTGGATCTAAAACCAAAAGCCTTATCCAAATTTCGAAATGAAGAAATTGGATTTATCTTTCAATTTCATCAGTTATTACCCGAATTCACCGCTTTAGAAAATGTTTGCCTTCCTGCTTTCATCAAACAAACCCCAAAAAAAGAAGCGGAAAAAAAAGCAAAAGAACTTCTAGATGATCTCGGACTAAAAGATAGGTACGAACACAAACCCAACGCCCTATCTGGAGGAGAGCAACAACGGGTTGCAGTAGCCAGAGCACTTATCAACAATCCTGCCGTGATATTTGCCGATGAACCAAGTGGAAATTTGGATTCCGAAAGCGCAAAAAAACTACATCAATTGTTTTTTGAACTACGAGAAAAATACAACCAAACCTTCATCATCATTACCCACAATAAGGAATTGGCCAATATGGCAGACCGAAAACTAGAAATGAAAGATGGCAATTTTTTGCAACAAAGCTAAGCTATGGATTTTGCAAGCCTAAAAAGTTATTTGGACGAAAAAGCAGCACAATACAACCAACATTTTTTTATAGCATCGGATCCCATACAGATTCCGCATCGTTTTGAAAAAAAAGAAGATATAGAAATTGCCGCCTTTCTCTCTGCTACTATAGCTTGGGGAAATAGAAAAAGTATTATCAAAAATGCCAATCGCATGATGCAGATCATGGAAGAAAATCCTTTTGATTTTATCTGCCATCATCAGGAAAGCGATTTGAAAGCTGCGAAAAAATTTGTACATCGCACTTTCCAGGGAGTTGATTTTTGTTATTTCCTGCGTGCTTTACAACATATCTACATAAATGGAGATACTCTGGAAAATTTTTTTGTAAGCGATGCTCCCAATTTGTTTGAAAGCATACACCAATTCAAAAAACATTTTTTTTCCTTGCCACATAAAACCAGAACCCAAAAACACCTTCCAGACCCAATAAAAGGATCGGCTGCAAAGCGCATGCATATGTTTTTGCGTTGGATGGTTCGCAGAGACCCCAACGGGGTTGATTTTGGAATATGGACAAAAATATCCCCAGCCCAATTGTCTTGTCCATTAGATGTACATACTGGAAACATTGCTAGAAAACTCGGCCTACTCTCCAGAAAACAAAACGACGCAAAGACCTTGCTAGAATTAGACACAAATTTGCGAAAAATGGATCCTATTGATCCTGTTAAATACGATTTTGCCCTCTTTGGACTGGGAGCCTTTGAGCACTTTTAATTTCTAGCACCGATCGCTTTAACAGTAATTTAACAAAAAAAAGACCCTTAGACATTTTTGGCTTACATTTAAGCATCAAACCAACAATATCATGAGAACCTCTTTAATTATTATAGCTTTGACATTTGCCACATGGCTGCAAGCACAACACATTCCCTTCCCAAAAGATACTACAGTTAGCACCAATGGTGTAGTGAATATCAACGGGAATCGAGTATCCTACAAAGCTACAACAGGGTTTCAGCCTGTATGGGACTCCAACGGCAAAACTATTGCGAGTTTGTACTACACCTATTACCAGCGCACTGGTGTACAACAGGCACACAAAAGACCTTTGATCATGTCTTTCAACGGTGGACCAGGATCTGCTTCTGTTTGGATGCATATTGCATATACCGGCCCTAAAGTATTGAAAATTGACGAAGAAGGTTATCCTGTTCAACCTTATGGTATTCAAGACAATCCATATTCTATATTAGATGAAGCGGATATTGTTTTCATCAATCCTGTCAATACAGGATATTCTCGACCTATTGTTGAAGAAGGAGAAAAACTAGATAAATCTAAGTTTTTTGGCATCAATGCGGATATCCGATATTTGGCTAGCTGGCTCAATACTTTCGTCACCAGAAATCAACGTTGGCAATCTCCCAAATATATTATAGGAGAAAGCTACGGTGGAACCAGAGTAATGGGATTGGCACATGAGCTGCAAAATTCCCAATGGATGTATCTCAATGGAGTGATCATGGTATCGCCAGCAGATTATAAGGTATATAGTACTGGCGGTGCTGTAGCATCCGCAATCAATTTACCATATTTTACAGCCACCGCATGGCACCATAAAGTTTTGGATCCAGATTTACAAAACAAAGATTTACTCGAAATATTACCAGCCGCAGAATCTTTTGCCATCAACGAACTATTGCCTGCTTTGGCAAAAGGGAGTTTGCTTTCTAGAGACGAAAAAGTAGTAATGGCACAAAAAATGGCCAAGTATACCGGATTAGGAGAATCTGCCATTTTAAAACAAAACCTAGATGTTGCTCCGAGTTTTTTCTGGAAGGAATTGCTAAGAGATCGTTCGGGTTACACCGTTGGTCGGCTGGATTCTCGTTATTTGGGAATCGATAAGAAATTGGGAGGAGAACGTCCCGATTATAACGCCGAACTCTCATCTTGGTTGCACTCTTTTACCCCAGCGATAAACTATTATATCCGAGAACACCTAAAATTTAAAACTGATCTCAAATACAATGTTTTTGGCCCAGTTCATCCATGGAATCGTGAGAAGAACAATGTAAGAGAAAATCTGCGTTTGGCAATGGCCCAAAACCCATATTTGCAGGTATTGGTGCAATCGGGATATTATGACGGCGCTACCACCTATTTTCAAGCAAAATATACCATGAATCATATCGACCCTTCAGGACAAATGAAAGACCGTATGTTTTTTAAAGGATACCGCAGCGGCCATATGATGTACCTCAGAAGAGTAGACTTGAAAAAGGCCAATGACGATTTGAGATACTTTATAAAAAATAGCATGGCAAACGGAAGAGCAGCAAAATATTAAAAACAACACCTTAGTAATCAACTATCTATATTCATAAGGTCGTTCTGAACACCAATTCACAACGACCTTTTTTCTTTGCGCCTTGTAGGTTCTATTTAACATGAGTTGAGATAAATGTTTTGTGCGGAATGCGCAAAAGTTGTACCTTAGAATGGCTATTTGAAGGATACTCAAATAGCTTTTATTTAATTACAACCTATGAGTTTTAAACATCCTGAAATCCTTTGGTGGCTTTTTCTGCTTTTCATTCCGATACTTATTCATCTTTTTCAATGGAGACGTTTTCAGCATACCACTTTTACCAATGTAGATCTTCTACAAAATATACAAAGCAATTCTAGAAAAAGTAGTAGACTAAAAAAATGGCTGCTTTTAGGAAGTCGATTGGGAATATTGGGGGGTATGGTTTTGGCATTTGCACAACCCTATTTTGAGGACCAGATAAAAAACGCTTTGAAACCAACCGAATTGGTTGTTTATCTCGATAATTCTTTTAGTATGCAAGCACCTGCCAACCAAAGCACCCTATTTGTGCAGGCAGTACAAGAATTGGTTCAACATATAGACCCCAAACAAAATTTTAGTCTTTTCACCAATGACGAGTTGTATAAAAATATACGTATCGAAAACAACAAAAACGAAATTCTCAATCTAAAGTACAGCTCAATACAACTAGAATATGCAGAGATCTTACTAAAAGCCCAAAGTCTATTTAACCTCAAAAACAATAGTCGAAAACTATTGGTAGTAATCAGTGATTTTCAAAACCGTTTAAAATACCAAAAAAAGGAAAGTTCTTTTGAGGTGACTCACATCCAACTTCAAGCAAGTGCAAAAGACAATATCGCCATAGATACAGCTTGGATCGAGAAATTAGAAAACAAAGATGTTTTGGAAATACAATGTAGTAGCCAAGATTTGAATACCAAAAATATAAATATTGCCATTTATAATGGAGACAAAGTACACACCAAAGCAACTGTTTCTCTAAAAGATAAAAAAGGAAATTTGCGGGTGGATCTACCCAGAAATATCCAGATATCGGGCCCCATTCAAATAGAAGACCAAGCCTTGTCCTACGACAACCAACTCTATATACACAAAGCAGAGAGCCCAAAGATAAAAATCTTGGTTTTACATGAGCGGACGGTACCCCATTTTTTGAAGCGAATCTACACCCCAGACGAATTTGAACTGGAGTTTCTCAATGCCAATACTGTGCAGTTGTCCAATATCACAGAAACCAATTGTGTAGTTTTGTTCCAACCCGAAACTATAAGCAATAGTTTATTGAATCATTTGCAAACTTTTTTACAGAAACAAGGAAAACTCATCTTTGTACCAAGTCAAACTGGAAATCGAAACAGCTACAACCAATTGCTAGGTCAAGCCAATTTGCGTTTTGACCGCTTGCAAATGCAAACCCTAGAAATTACACAAATTCTCTTCGATCATCCATTTTTTAATGGTGTTTTTGAAAGAAATATCGATAATTTCAATTTCCCAAAAGCACACAGCTACTACCCCTTAAATCCTGTACAACAAGGGTTGTTGCAACTACAAAATAATATGCCCTTTTTGGTTCAAAAAGAATCTATGTATGTATTTTGCGCACCTATAGATAAAGACAATTCCAACTTCTCCAATTCTAGCCTCATCGTACCTGTATTTTACAAAATTGGAACAGATTCTTTTCAAGCGGGCAAACTTTATTACAGCAATACTAAAACACAAGAAATCGATATTCCTATAGACAATCGAACCGTCGAAGTCTTGCAACTTCAAAAAGACAGTTTACGCTTTATTCCCTTACAACAAAACAACAAAAAATATGTGCGCCTACAAATGAATTCTTTTCCACAAGATGGTGTGTTTGAGGTTGCCGATCGGGATCAAGAAATTGATTATATTGCTCTCAACCATCTTAGGCACGAAAGCAATCTGATTTACAACGACCTAGGAGAAACACCTTCCTTAGAATCGGTCAAAGAATTTACAGAAAAACTAAAATCGGAAAACAAAATTGAGTCGCTTTGGAAATGGTTTGTTATTTTTGCACTAGCATTTTTGCTATTTGAAATCTTGATCATAAAACTGTTTAAATGAAACTGCTGATTTGCGCTGCAACTATAATTGACTCTACTTCTCCATTTCACCAACAACAAGCAGATGTTTTTATCGACAACGGATATATCGTCAAAATAGGCAGCAATTTGCAGCCACCAGATGATGCTATTCAAATAAAGTTGGACAATCTACATCTATCTTTAGGCTGGTTCGATAGCAGTGTGTCTTTTGGGGAACCTGGTTTTGAAGAAAGGGAAACTTTGGAAAACGGACTTCGTACGGCTGCAAAATCGGGATTTACTCGTATATTGTTAAACAGCAATACACAACCCATTCCAAATCAGGCAAGTGCTATTCAATATCCGATCACTACTACAGCCAACAACTTGGTAGATATACACCCATTGGGAGCTCTTACCATGGATGCAAAAGGAGAAGCTCTTGCAGAGCTATATGATATGCAACAAGCAGGCGCTGTTGCTTTTTATGACTACCAACATGGTTTGGAAAACGCCAATCTGTTAAAAATTGCATTGCAATATGCACAAGGGTTTGATGGATTAATCTGTGCTTTCCCATTGCAACCCAGTTTAGCACATAAGGGAGTCGCGAACGAAGAGCTCGTAGCCACCCAATTGGGACTCAAAGGCATACCTTCATTGGCAGAAAGCATACAAATACAACGCGATTTGAGCCTATTAGAATATACTGGTGGAAAACTGCACATTCCTACCATTTCTACCAAAGAAAGTGTAACCCTTATTGCAGAGGCCAAACAAAAACAGTTGGATGTAAGCTGCAGTGTAGCGCTCAGCAACCTATGGTTTACCGACACGGCATTGGAAAAGTTTGATACCAATTTTAAAGTCTTACCTCCTTTGCGAACAGAAAGGGATCGAAAAGCACTCATTGAAGGAGTCAAAAATGGTACTATCGATTTTGTGTGCTCCGACCACAGACCTCTAGATATAGAAGATAAAAAAATGGAATTTGATCTTGCCGCATTTGGAACTACTGCCTTGCAGAGTATGTTTGGTATTTTGACGCAAGTTTTCGATTTAGAAACCACCATAGACATACTCACTAGAAACACAGAAAGGTTTGGACTCGCCAAACCTAAAATTGAGATTGGCCAAGCCGCAAACTTATCTCTATTCAACCCCAATGAGGAGACAGTGCTAACTGCTGACCAACTACTGGCTAGTTCCAAAAACTCTGCCTTCGTGGGGCAAAACCTCAAGGGAAAGGTGTATGGTGTCATTCACAACAAGCAGTATATTCTAAACCAATAAAACCATGGAATTCTTAGAAAAAGGAAAAACAATAGCCAGTATCAGTTATATCACCTTTATCGGTGGTCTCATCGCAATATTTTTAAACCTCGAAAAACAAGATCCTTTCGCTAGGTTTCATATTAGACAGGCCGTTGGTCTTCATATTTGCATGATCCTTATTGGGTTTTTAGTTGGCTTTATACCTAGTCTTTATGCCGTAATCGGTTTTTATTTGTTTTTTATCATTTTATGGGTTTTTGGATTTACCGGAGCCATTACAGGCGCTTACAAAAAAATCCCTTTATTGGGCGATCTATTCCAAAACTACCTCAAATTCATTCAATAAACTATGCAAACAAAAGAATTATCTCTATATCACCTTATCCGACCTGCAAACGTACCCAACCCGTCGGTATTGATCTTATTACATGGTTATGGTAGTAATGAAGAAGATTTATTTTCCTTTGCCTCCGAGCTTCCTTTGGATTTGTGCATACTTTCTGTTCGTGCACCCCATACTCTTCAGCCTTTTGGATATGCTTGGTATGCGATACATTTTGATGCACAAGATGGAAAATGGAGCGACGATGCGCAAGCCATCGCCTCTAGAGATCAAATTGTACAATTTATAGATGAAGCTTGTGCTGCCTATAATTTGGATGCGGATAAGGTCAATTTGCTTGGATTTAGTCAAGGCTGTATACTTAGTTTTGCAGTTGCTCTTTCTTATCCGGATAAAATTCAAAATGTGATCGGACTAAGCGGCTATTTAAACCAACGCATCTTAAAAGAAAACTACCAACAAAATCAATTTGACCATTTGGGGATTTATAGCTCGCATGGTATTGTAGACCAGGTTATTCCAGTGGAGTGGGCGAGAAAAACACAGCCTTTTTTACAAGGATTAGAAATAGAAAACTTTTATGAAGAGTTTCCGGTAGGTCATGGTGTGGCTCCACAAAACTTTTTTTCTTTTAAAAATTGGCTCGTGAAAAAATTGAAAAAACAAAAAAAGAAGTTTTAGCCAAGCGGCTTTTTATTAATCTACTTTTTCTTTTTTGTCCTTGAACTTCTTTTTACTACCAAAACCAAAAAGCTTTTTATCTTTGATAAGTTCTGAGGTTCCTTCTGGCACCATATCTTCCCAGCCATTTTCTCCTTCATTGATCTGGCGCAATATATCTCGAGAAAAAATATGCATTATATCTTCATTATAGTCTATGATATCCATTACTTTTCCATTGTACTTAAAGAATTTATATAACTCTTTCATACGCGGATGCACCTTTAGGTTGTTGCTGGTCATCAGCTCACCATTCTTCTTATCTCGCATTGGATAAAGATATACGCGTAAATCTTTGAAAAATAATTTTCCAAAAGCCTCCAAAATACCTCCAGATAAATGACGGTAATATTTTTCATCAAATACTTCTACCAGATTGTTTACACCCATAGCCAAGCCAA
Organism: Flavobacteriaceae bacterium; assembly: GCA_025800395.1. Taxonomy (GTDB): domain Bacteria; phylum Bacteroidota; class Bacteroidia; order Flavobacteriales; family Flavobacteriaceae; genus JAOXRU01. The sequence continues at coordinate 8,355 of JAOXRU010000078.1, read as the reverse complement.
TACGATTTTTGGTATAACTATTAAAATATTCCACTACCCGATAATACTCTTTGAAGTTGGAAATCATCACCGTATGGCCAAGAGCGCACAAGAGCTCTGCCCTTCCCATAAAATCTGCTTCATCTATGTACCCTTCCGCTTTTAAATTGGATAAAGTAATCTCAAAGATAGTTTCTGTTCGATCTGGATCTACCCTATTTTCACACACAAAAATATCATACGCCTTTCGATACATGTCCATGTTTACCTGAGTAACAGGACGGAAGCTTCCTCGAATAGCCAAAATATTTTTCTTATACAACAAAGCAGCAGGCAATACATTGATGCCGTTGGCATTAAACATCACTGCCTCCGTCATGCCATTTTTGACCAGCTCCAAACTCATCAAACGATTGTCTACATGTTCAAATCGAGGTCCAGAGAAATTGATCATATCCATTTCTATGGTGTCCTTGTCTATATTATCATATAGATACTGAAGCAATTTTCGTGGCTTGTGATGTTTATAAAACGCGCCATATATAAGATTTACTCCCAATACACCTAAGGTTTCTTGTTGGAGTCTGGCTTCGTTTTGTTTGAACCGTATATGAATAATGATCTCGCTATACGGCTCATTTGGGCTGATTTGAAATTTGATGCCGAGCCAGCCATGTCCTTTGTATTTCTTGGCAAAGTCAATAGTCGCTACCGTATTGGCATAGGTAAAAAATATCTTATTCGGATGGTTATCTCTACATATACGTTGCTCCATGAGCTCCATTTCATAGGATAACATTTTTTTTAGCCGTGCTTCGGTTACATACCTACCGTCGTCTTCTATGCCATAGATAGCATCCGAAAATGCTTTATCATATGCACTCATGGCCTTTGCTATGGTTCCGGAAGCTCCTCCGGTTCTAAAAAAATGACGAACGGTTTCTTGCCCTGCGCCTATTTCGGCAAAGGTTCCATAAATATTTTCATTAAGATTGATACGTAAGGCTTTCGCCTGATTGGAGGGGACTTGTTCTATTTCTTTATCTCCGGCTAAAACAATAGACATTGGCTTCAGTTTTTAGTATTACAAAGTTAAAAAGAAAGTAGGATTTTTAACAAAAAAAGATAAAAATTAGAAGGTTTTTAACGATGCTTCCAATTTTAAAACGAATAATGAAGTAATATCGTGTATTTTGTGATAAAATATTATAAAAAAAAAGAATTTACCTTTAAATTCGCTAAACATGAATGCTAGTTTGCAAGTACATTTTTTAGGCACGGGAACCTCTCAGGGTATTCCTATCATAGGTAGTGACCATCCTGTATGCCTTAGTACAAATACTAAAGATAAAAGATTGCGCTCCTCCATTGCCATAGAAGTGGATGGCCAACAGTTGGTCATCGATTGTGGACCCGATTTTCGGTATCAGATGTTGCGTGCAGAGATTTGCTGTATAGACGCTATATTGTTTACCCATGAGCATGCAGACCATACTGCTGGATTGGATGATATTCGTCCTTTCTACTTTAAACAAGGAAATATCCCTATGTATGGCCACCAAAGGGTATTGGATAATCTTGCAAAAAGATTTGACTATATTTTTTCCACCGAAAACAAATATCCAGGAGCACCTTCGGTAGAAACTTTTGCTATAAAAAACGAAGACTTTCTAATTGGAAAAACTAAGGTTACTCCTATTTCGGTAATGCACCACAAATTACAAGTCTTTGGATTTCGTATACGCGATTTTGCATATTTGACCGATGTAAAAACCGTGTCGGATGAAGAAATGCTAAAATTGCAAGGTATCGATACTTTGGTAATAAATGCACTAAGGCTAGAGCCCCATCCTTCGCATTTCAATTTAGATGAAGCCTTGACGTTTGTTGACAAAATAAAACCAAAAAGGGCTTATTTTACGCATATTAGCCATTTATTGGGTTTTCATGATGAAGTAGAAGAAAAACTTCCAAACCACGTCCATCTGGCTTATGATGGGCTTATAATACAACTATAAACACCCTAAACAAATATATAATTCGATGAAAAAACACTTAATCTGGTATTTGATCTCATTTTTGGTCTTGCTTCTTTTATTCCAATTGGTAAATTCGAATAAGGTGTACCAAATTCAAGAAAAAAGAATAGAGAAGCTAAATGAATTGCGAAAAACGTATAAGGATTCTACGGCTTCCTTGTTCTACGAAAATCAGGATCTCCGCTATTTCGATCTCAAACACAATGATGAAGCTCTCTCCTATTTTGAGGAGTTTTCGGATATTGATAAACCTGAGAGTTTTGTGATGGACAAATTGCTAGAAACCAATGAATCTAAAGGTAATAACCCTTTGGTTCCCTATGAAGGTATGGAAGGGGTTTTTAAAATCAATAAAATAAAAGTACTCAACCACCGCTGGATCATCGCCGATTTTAGCGATGGAACCTATTGGGGAGAATTGCTCATTCAGTACTTTGTAAACCAAGACAGAAGTGTAGAATTTACGGTACTAGACCATCTTCTATACACCCGCCAATAATAATTGAAGCGCATGGGATATCTGGAATTGAATACCCGCTTTTAAAACAATAAAACAAACAAAAAAAGGCTTTCCATCTGGAAAGCCCTATGTTTTGGGTGAAAGACCGGGTTCGAACCGGCGACCTCTGGAACCACAATCCAGCGCTCTAACCAACTGAGCTACAATCACCATTTTTATGCGGATGCAAATTTATAGAATTCTCTTTTTCCCACAAAGAAAAATTGCCCTTTTTTCGCAAAAAAAACTTAATCACTTCTTATAGAAGCTGATCCAAATTATCTACTGCCAACATTCTTGGAGCAATAAATCCTTCTGCATACTCCTTTCCTATAATTCTCCCCAAATCTCTAGCACGATATTGTATGCTATCCAAAAAGTTTTTGGAGCTAATCGGCGTACTTGGCTCCTCACTATTGGCATCGAAAAACTGGGAACTATAGGCCAAAACGGCCTTTTCTTTTAGGAAGATATAATCTCCTACATCTACCACAAAATCGGGTTCCAAGGGCAGCCATTGTATATATTGGAAAATATTTTTGGGACGCCATGGTTCTTGACCAGTATCTATTTTGCTCAATCCGCTCAAAAAACAAGCATCCTGCACTAGCTGCCCTGCTTTACCATGATCTATATGTCTGTCGTGTGGTGGATTGCACAATACGATTTCTGGTCGGAATCTTCTCAGCTTTTTAATAATCGCTAGCTGATTCGTCTTGTCATTTACAAAAAAACCATCTGCAAAACCTAGATTTTCTCTAATGGCAACGCCCAATATTTTTTGCGCATTGGCAGCCTCTATGGCACGCAATTCTGCACTTCCTCTAGTGCCCAATTCTCCTCTGGTCAAATCTATAACCCCAACTTTCTTCCCCGTTCCTACCGCTTTGGCAATGGTGGCTCCCGCTCCCAATTCTACATCATCGGGATGGGCTCCAAAGGCCAATATATCTAATTTCATCCTGTTTATTTTATAGCGTTTAAGGCTTGTTTTATATCTGCTTGTAAATCTTCTGTGTTTTCTATGCCGACGGAGAATCGAATTAGTCCGTCTTTAATTCCTTGTTTTGCTCTTTCTTCTTCCCCCATCAACTTGTGGGAGGTAAGTGCAGGACTCAATACGGTACTTTCTACGCCAGCCAAACTCATCGATGGTTTTATGAGTTGCAATGCTTGCATAAAGGCGTGTGCATCCAATTCTTGATTCAATTCGAAAGACAACATACCTCCAAAAGCACGCATTTGTTTTTTTGCCAAATCGTACTGGGGATGCGATGGCAATCCCGGATAATAAACTCTATCGATTTCCTCCAAATCCATCAACCAATTGGCCATAGACAAAGCATTTTTGTTTTGGGCTTCTACGCGCAAACCAAGAGTTTTCATACTTCGCTCTAAAAGCCAAACGGTATAGTCACTCAAATTTCCTCCCAACTTTATCCCCATTTCAAAGATACTATCGATATGTACCTTTGAAGCGGCAACTGCACCCGCCAATATATCCGAATGTCCTCCCAAATATTTGGTTGCACTATGTATTATAATATCTATGCCCAATGCACGTGGATTTTGATTGATGGGGCTGGCAAAGGTATTATCTATCATAGAAATGATGTTGGACTTGCGAGCCAAGTCTGCTATTGCCTCTATATCTGTGATTCTCAGGAGAGGATTGGAAGGTGTTTCTATATAAATAACCTTCGTATTATCTTTTATTTTTGATTGAAAAGATGGTATTTCCAAGTCTTCTGTAAAATCATATTCTATACCAAAATGATCGAACTGTTCTTTTATCAAATGAAATGTGCCTCCATATATCGCATTTTGCACAACCACATGATCTCCTTTTCTGAGAAATGCAAAAAGGCAGGTACTTACAGCCGCCATGCCACTGCCAAATAAAAGTCCTGCTTCTGTTTTTTCTAAGGCTGCAATTTTCTTACCTAGGGCTTCTTGATTTGGGGTATTGAAATAGCGTGGATAACGCAAAGTTTCCACCCCTTCAAATGCGTAAGAAGAACTTACATAAATTGGAGAAACTGCTCCATTAAATTGTTGGTCTTCCACTTCTCCGGTATGGGTGCAAATCGTATGCAATCCAAAGTTATCATTTTTCATATTTCGGCTGTTAATTTGTCTACTAAAATACAAAAATACCTATAGAACCTTTTTTGATCCAACGAGCTTGTAATTATCTCCACAAAATATGGCCGTTCACCAATGATGAACGGCCATATTAAACCAATCAAATATGCGAATACTTTACTCCTCTGGGACTTCCTCTTTATCCCTTTCAAAGCTGAATTTTACAAAAAATTCATGTATTCCTCCAGCAGAATTTTGTAGTTCCGAGTTACTAGAATTAGCATAGGAATATCCTATTTGTAACCATTCAATTTTTGCAGTTAAATACCCACCAAGCAATTCGTCAGAGCTATAATACCCACCAAGTTCAAATTTTTTGTTATACTCAAATCCCAGTGCACCGTCTATAGATAAAGGCGCTCCACTAACATAACGTACAATTGCCGCAGGCTTTAAGGTAAACTTATCTGAAACAGCTAAATTATACCCTGCTGTAGCGTACAAATGCATATTGTCGGAGGCCACAACGGTTTCGGTACCAGAATCTGCATTTTCTTGAATGATACGTTCGTTCTTTAAAAGCTTTGGTGCGGATAAAGAAACAAAAAAGTCTTCGTGATATAAATAGGCACCAACACCTACATTGGGTTGAAAACTATTTTGTTTTAGCGAATGTGTAGGATCTCCCCCAACCAATTTGTTGATATCTATATTGTTGAATACACCACCTCCTCGTATACCGAGATAGAGGCTCGTCGCATCATTTATGTCTATCCCATAAGATATATCGGCAGTAACATAGGTTTGGCGTTCCACGAAAACCCTGTCATTTACCATATTTAATCCTATTCCTAGACTACTACCCACAGGCATTCCAAATGCAACCGTTTGCAAGGCTGGAGCACCATCTACCCCTATCCACTGGGTTCTAAAAGATGCCGCTACTTGGGTAAAATCATTGGCCCCAGCTATTGCTGGGTTCAACATTTGAAGGTTTTTGTGAAACAAGGTCAATTTCGACTCTTGTTGTCCATAGCTCAAGCTTAGCACCAACAACGATATTAGTGTTAACAAGATTTCTTTTCTGAATACAGACGTTTTACTTTTTCTCTGTAAAATAGATCTTTCTAGTATTTTTACCGATTTCATTTTATTGAGGTTATTATTTGATTTTCTCATCTTAATTTAGTTTAAGAACTGATTTTTTAATTTGATATATAGATCCAACCATCCTGATCGATCACACCATTGTTATTTAAATCTATTTGATAGTAATATGAGCCAGATGGTAAGGGTTTATTATTGCCTTCATAAATCCCTCTCCAATCATTTTGATAACCCTTTTGCTCAAAGATTTTCTTCCCCCATCTGTTGTATACAAATACGGTGTTGTTGGGGAATTTATATAAATCAGGAATTACCCATGCATTTCGTTCTCCTTCCATTCCTGGACCTATAAAGGATACTACCGATACTTTTGGGTTGGCTTGTTCTGCATTTACGCGATCTACCAAAGTTTGAATTTCTTCTAGGGTTGGTGGGTTACTAAGTTTGGATTTATTCTGATGTATTGCTATGCTATATCCTTTTTCATTTTCTAGAGCCAAACGCAAGATTCCTATGATATTTTTCAGATGAGATATCTTAATATCTTCTCCTTTATCTATCAATTCTTGTAGCTCTACTAAACCGTTTACAGTTCCTCCTTCATTTTTTACATTAGATACTTCTACTTTCAAACTAGTAGTTGCAGTATTGCTATCTCCATCTCTTATTCGGATAATAATTTCGTAAACATTGTCAATATTGGCATCGGTTGGGTTTTCAAAATCTTTGGATTGCATACTCACTACCCCAGTCAACGCATTTATCATAAACTGAGAAGCATCATCTCCTTCTATAGTGTATGTTATATCTCCTATAGGAGTTCCCGTCAAAACAGGTGCCTCACTAGTGTAAGTAGTGTTTTCGGGTATGTAGGCATTATCCATTTGTCCTAAATTTAAAATGCTTACCTCTTCCACATTCCTTACCACAACCTTCCAAGACTCGGTATCCGTATTGTTGTCTGCGTCTTTCATTATCAGGGTAACTTCATATCCATTATCTGTATTGGCATCGGTAGGGGACTCAAAATTTTGGGCAGTCATTGACACTACCCCAGTGGTTTCATTTACACTGAACTTGCTCGCATCTGCCCCAGAAATACTGAAGATTGGTGCACCTACTGGCACACCTGTATAAGCAGGAACACCGCTAGAATAGGTTTGGTTTTCGTCCACCGTGGTGTCTTCTATTTCTGTTATTATTAATGTTGCTGTTTCACTCACATTGGTAACTGTAACTTGCCAAGATGTATTGGCGGTATTCCCATCGGCATCGGTTGCTACTACGCCAATTTCATAAATATTGTTGTTATCTGTATCCGTAGGATTTTCAAAATCTGGATTGCTCAATGTCAACACTCCCGTAGAGGAATTGATATTGAAATCATCCGAGTCAGATCCTTGCATACTAAAGGTTACCGTGCCCAATGGAGTTCCTGTAATTGTTGGTGTCACACTCTGATAAACAGTGTTTTCCATGATAGAAACATCGGCTATTGTTTGTATCGAAAAATTTGCAGTTTCGTTTACATTGGTCACCGTAACGGTCCACGTCAAAGTATCACTATTGCCAGCTGTATCTACTACAAATACACCTACTTCGTATACATTATCTCCATTGCTGTCTGATGGTGCCTCAAAATCTTTGGCCACCATACTCACTATATTGGTATTCGTATCTAGAGTAAAGAGATTTTTATCCGCTCCGACCAAACTAAAGGTGGCAGTTCCAAAAGGCGAACCAGACAGATTATAGGCTGTAGAATTATAAGCCGTATTTTCGTTGATAGTTGTGTTACTTATTCCACTAAGTGTCAAGTCAACAACTTCATCCACATCGGTTACGGTTACATTATAAGCCAGCTCTGCTGTATTACCGCCATCATCTGTAGCAATAAGGGTAAGTTCGTATACATTGTTGCTATCGGCATCTTCTGGTGCTTCAAAATTTTTGGCGGTCATTTGCACCACTCCAGTACTGCTATTTACCGTAAACTTACTAGCATCTGCACCACTCAAACTATAGGTAACAGTTACGCTAGGAGAAATACTTGGAGTAGAACTGGTATATGCTGCGTTTTCGGATACAGTGGCACTGCTAATACCCGAGATGCTTAAAGGCACATTGGCAAAGGTGAAAAAGTTTCCATTTGCCGGATTTATTTCTGCAAAATACATATTGTTATTGTCTTGTAATATGACAACAGTATCGAGGGTATTGAAGTTGAGGTCGGCAGAAACCACTATAGCATTTACGCCATTTGCTCCAAAATATTTGGTAGGTCCTGTTTTTGGTATGGCTATAAAAATATTACCTACAGTACCTGTTTCGGATACCTTCCATACCTTGTTCATGCGAGCATCTGCAACAGCATCGAAAGTGGTTTCGAATTCTGTGGTTCCTGTATCGCTAGAAATTGCCATAAAATTACCATTTCCCAAGGGAGTACGATTGCTATCACTATTGGCAGCGACAAAATTGTTGGTGGTAGCCAAAGTTACCCATGGAATATCGCTGCCTGTGCCAGGTCGACTGTTTTTGGAAATACGTTGGTCCAATCCAGAATTGTCATCTTCACCTATAATTGTGATATCGTTGGTATAGCCGCTATTGGCACTGGCATCCCAAATCACATTCACTGTTTCA